>NZ_JBEXTB010000004.1:0-344746 GCF_040613915.1 Streptomyces sp. NPDC006193 | reverse complement strand
GCCCGCGTGGGCTCGAAGGGCCGGTGCTCAGCAGGCACGCCGGTGCTCAGGAAGCAGGGCCCATGGGCTCGGTGGGCCGGTGCTCAGCAGGCAGGGTCCGTCGGCTCGGTGGGCCGGTGCGCATCCGCGGCCCGCGTGGGCTCGAAGGGCCGGTGCTCAGCAGGCACGCCGGTGCTCAGGAAGCAGGGCCCATGGGCTCGGTGGGCCGGTGCTCAGCAGGCAGGGCGGTGCTCAGGAGGCAGGGTCCGTCGGCTCGGTGGGCCGGGGTGAGAGCACGCAAGGCAGGGGACGCGCAGGGCCGTGCACCGTCCGCGGGGCATGTCGGCACGACGGCTCGGTGACACCCCGAGGCGCGTGGGGAGTCGCGAGGGCTCTCGGTGCGCACCGCAGGGCACGTGGGCGTGCGGAGAGGGATGAGCCGGACCGTGCGGCCGTGTCCCGCCGCCGGGCCGGACGCGGGCGGGGCGTGTCAGGCCGTCCCGGCGCACGCCGCGGCCGCGGCCGGGACGAACGCCGAGGGCCCCGCCGTCCCGCTCTGGGGAAGAGCGGGACGCCGGGGCCCACGGATGAAGCGGGTGGCCTTGTCCCCGCGTGGCGAACGCAGGCCGCGGACAAGGCGCGGGGTGCCGGTCGGGAGCGGAAGAGAGAGGGCCCGCTCTGGGTCCTTCCGGCGGTTCAAGTCAGTGGTCGAGCCCGCAGGGGCTCAGCCGACTCAGCCCTTGAGGGAGGCGACCTTCTGAGCCAGGGCCGACTTCTTGTTGGCGGCCTGGTTCTTGTGGATGACGCCCTTCGAGACGGCCTTGTCGAGCGCACGCGCGGCAGCGCGCTGCAGCTCGGTGGCCTTCTCGACGTCACCCGCGGCAGCGGCCTCGCGGGCCTTGCGGATCGCGGTCTTCAGGGAGGACTTGACGGCCTTGTTGCGCAGCCGCGCCTTCTCGTTGGTCTTGATCCGCTTGATCTGGGACTTGATGTTCGCCACGAAGGAGCCTTTTCAGGTTCTGGTGCGGGGCCGCACGGGTCCCGTACCGGTGATCCGAGTGATGTGCCGTGCCTCGCGCCGAGAGGGCAGGAGGCACAGCCATCTACAGTACCAGTGGCCCTCCGGACGGCCCAAAACGGCCCCCGGTCCCTGCCCGTGGGACCATGGAGACTACGTATCGATCCGACCCGAGGCATAAGGCGCCTCAAGAGACAGGACCCTGCGTGCCCGCGACCCCTAACCATGTGCCCGAGCCGAGCCGTACCGACCCGGCTCTGATCCGCAACTTCTGCATCATCGCGCACATCGACCACGGCAAGTCCACTCTCGCCGACCGGATGCTCCAGCTGACCGGTGTGGTCGAGCAGCGGCAGATGCGTGCTCAGTACCTCGACCGGATGGACATCGAGCGCGAGCGCGGCATCACGATCAAGTCCCAGGCGGTGCGGCTGCCCTGGGCCCCGACCGAGGGCCCGGACCAGGGCACGACCCACATCCTCAACATGATCGACACCCCGGGGCACGTCGACTTCACCTACGAGGTCTCGCGGTCGCTGGCCGCCTGCGAGGGGACCATCCTCCTCGTCGACGCCGCCCAGGGCATCGAGGCGCAGACCCTCGCCAACCTCTACCTGGCGATGGAGAACGACCTCACGATCATCCCGGTGCTGAACAAGATCGACCTGCCGGCCGCGCAGCCGGAGAAGTTCGCCGAGGAACTGGCGAACCTGGTCGGCTGCGACCCGGAGGACGTGCTCAAGGTCTCCGCGAAGACCGGCCTCGGCGTGGACGCGCTGCTGAACAAGGTGGTCAAGGAGATCCCGGCGCCGGTCGGGGTCGCCGACGCGCCCGCCCGCGCGATGATCTTCGACTCGGTGTACGACTCCTACCGCGGTGTCGTCACGTACGTCCGTGTCATCGACGGACAGCTCAACAAGCGCGAGCGCATCCGGATGATGTCCACCGGCGCCACCCACGAGCTGCTGGAGATCGGCACCAACTCGCCCGAGATGCTCCCGGCCGACGGCCTCGGCGTCGGCGAGGTGGGCTACCTCATCACCGGTGTGAAGGACGTCCGCCAGTCCAAGGTCGGCGACACCGTCACCAGCCAGCACAAGGGCGCCACCGAGGCGCTCGGCGGTTACAAGGACCCGAAGCCGATGGTGTTCTCGGGCCTGTACCCGCTGGACGGCTCGGACTACCCGGAGCTGCGCGAGGCCCTGGACAAGCTGCAGCTCAACGACGCGGCCCTCGTCTACGAGCCGGAGACCTCCGCCGCCCTCGGCTTCGGTTTCCGCGTCGGCTTCCTGGGCCTGCTGCACCTGGACGTGATCCGGGAGCGGCTGGAGCGCGAGTTCGGCCTCGACCTGATCGCCACCGCCCCGAACGTGGTCTACCGCGTGATCATGGAGGACGGCAGCGAGATCACGGTCACCAACCCGAGCGAGTTCCCCGAAGGCAAGATCGCCGAGGTGTACGAGCCGGTCGTGCGGGCCACGATCCTGGCGCCCACGGAGTTCATCGGCGCGATCATGGAGCTGTGCCAGACCCGGCGCGGCACCCTGCTCGGCATGGACTACCTCTCCGAGGACCGGGTCGAGATCCGCTACACCCTGCCGCTCGCGGAGATCGTCTTCGACTTCTTCGACCAGCTGAAGTCCAAGACCCGCGGTTACGCCTCCCTGGACTACGAGCCCACGGGCGAGCAGTCCTCCAGCCTCGTCAAGGTCGACATCCTGCTGCACGGCGACAAGGTGGACGCCTTCTCGGCGATCACCCACAAGGACCAGGCGTACGCGTACGGCGTACGGCTCGTCGCCAAGCTCAAGGAGCTGATCCCGCGGCAGAACTTCGAGGTGCCGGTGCAGGCCGCCATCGGCTCCCGGGTGATCGCCCGCGAGACCATCCGCGCCATCCGCAAGGACGTCCTCGCCAAGTGCTACGGCGGTGACATCTCCCGCAAGCGGAAGCTGCTGGAGAAGCAGAAGGAAGGCAAGAAGCGGATGAAGATGGTGGGTTCCGTGGAGGTTCCGCAGGAGGCCTTCATCGCGGTGCTCTCCAGCGATGACGGCGCGGGGTCGGCCAAGGGCAAGAAGTAACCAGAGGTAACAGCGGGTTACGCCGTCGAATCGGGCACGAGGGGCCCGCCGTGGGAAACCGCGGCGGGCCCCTACGCGTGCGTAACGTCGCTCTCGGTGGAAAGTGACAGGCCGTAGCCCCTTACGCGGCGGGCGGTCGCGCCTTACCCTGATGCCTGCCCGATAGTTACTCGTGAGTTAAACAACAGTCCCGAACCCCACGGTGAGTTGACCAGCCGCACCGAGCACCGCCGCGCTTCGCGGGCCCCGGAGGATGTCGTGAGCGACACACAGACCCTGATCGAGAACCGTCCGCCCTCCGTGGCGGCCCTCTTCCTGGAGCGCGTGGCGGCCACCCCGGACGCCGAGGCCTACCGCTACCCGGTCCCCGCGGCCTCCGGTCAGGGCCCCGACGACTGGAAGTCGCTGAGCTGGTCCCAGGCGGCCGACCGGGTGTACGCGATCGCGGCCGGGCTCATCGAGCTGGGGCTCGAGCCCGAGCAGCGGGTGGCGCTCGCCTCCTCCACCCGTGTCGAGTGGATCCTCGCCGACCTCGGCATCCTGTGCGCCGGCGGTGCGACGACCACCGTCTACCCGCAGACCGACGCCGACGAGTCCGCGTTCATCCTGTCCGACTCCGGGAGCCGGGTGCTGATCGCCGAAGACGCGGCCCAGGTCGCCAAGGCCGTGGAGAAGCGCGCCGGGCTGCCCGACCTGGTCAAGGTGGTGGTCGTCGACCCGGCCGGCGTCGAGACGGACGACTGGGTCATCACCCTCGCCGAGCTGGAGGAGCGCGGCGCCGCCCACTTGGAGAAGCACCCGCAGCTGATCAAGGAGCGGGTCGGCGCGATCACCGCGGACCAGCTCGCCACCCTCATCTACACCTCCGGCACCACCGGCCGCCCCAAGGGCGTGCGCCTGCCGCACGGCAACTGGGCGTACATGGCGAAGGCGATCGCCGCGACCGGGCTGATCGGCGCCGAGGACGTGCAGTACCTGTGGCTGCCGCTCGCGCACGTCTTCGGCAAGGTGCTCACCTCCGGCCAGATCGAGATCGGGCACGTCACCGCCGTCGACGGCCGCGTCGACAAGATCATCGAAAATCTCCCGGTGGTGCAGCCGACCTACATGGCCGCCGTGCCGCGCATCTTCGAGAAGGTCTACAACGGCGTCGCCGCCAAGGCCCGCGAGGGCGGCGCGGCCAAGTACCGGATCTTCCAGTGGGCCGCCGAGGTCGCCCGCGAGTACGCCAAGGTCACCCAGGACAACTTCCGCCGCACCGGCACCGCCTCGGCGCCCTTCGCTCTCGCCGCCCGGCACAAGGTCGCCGACGCCCTCGTCTACGCCAAGCTCCGTGCGGCCTTCGGCGGCCGGCTGCGCGCCTGCGTCTCCGGCGCCTCCGCGCTGTCGCCCGAGATCGGCTACTTCTTCGCCGGCGCCGGCATCCACATCCTGGAGGGCTACGGCCTGACCGAGACCTCCGCCGCCTCCTTCGTCAACCCGGGCGAGGCCTACCGCACCGGCACGGTCGGCAAGCCGCTGCCCGGCACCGAGGTCCGCATCGCCGACGACGGCGAGATCCTGCTGCGCGGCCCCGGCGTCATGGAGGGCTACCACGGGCTGCCCGAGAAGACCGCCGAGGTGCTGGAGCCCGACGGCTGGTTCCACACCGGCGACATCGGCGAGCTGTCGCCCGACGGCTATCTGCGCATCACCGACCGCAAGAAGGACCTCATCAAGACCTCCGGCGGCAAGTACGTCGCCCCGGCCGAGATCGAGGGCCGGTTCAAGGCCGTCTGCCCGTACGTCTCCAACATCCTCGTGCACGGCGCCGACCGGAACTACTGCACCGCCCTCATCGCCCTGGACGAGCTCGCGATCCGGGAGTGGGCCGAGGACAACGGCCTGGCGGGCAGGCCGTACGCCGAGATCGTGGCCGCTCCGCAGACGGTCGAGATGGTCGACGGGTACGTCCGGCAGCTCAACGCCGGGCTCCAGCGCTGGCAGACCATCAAGAAGTACCGGCTGCTGCCGCGGGACCTCGACGTGGAGCACGGCGAGATCACGCCGAGCCTGAAGCTGAAGCGGACCGTCGTGGAGCGGGAGTACAAGCACCTGATCGACGAGATGTACGCCGGGACGAGGGAGGCGTAGCGCGGGCCCGCCGGAGGCCGGACGCCCCGGGCGGCGGCGGCTGACCGGGGCGTACCCGCGCCGCCCTCCCCGTGCCGTCCTCCCCGCCGTGCCTCCTCGTGCCGCCTCCCGGCGGCGCCCCCCCCGCACCGCCCTCCCGCACCGCCCGGATGTCCGTCCGCGCTCGAAACGTTTCGTCTTCGACGCGGCGACAGCACGCTTTTCGGCCACGACTGGCCACTTCGGTGACTATGCGTCGTCGCCCCTGTCCCGTCTGTCACCCTTGGCCGCATGGACATGGCGGCCATCCCGACGCAGCGGGACACGGACGCCCCGCCCGGTGAGCGGCGGGGCCGGGCCACGCTGCCCGGCAGCCCCCTCGCGCCGGGCTCGGCTCGCGCGCTGCTGCGCGCCGCGCTGGCCGAGGCGCCCGGCGTCCCGGCCCGGCTCGCCGACGACGCCCTGGCCGTGGTCAGCGAGCTGGTCACCAACGCCGTCGTGCACGCCGGCACGGACGTGGAGATCGACTGGCTGCTGGAGGAGACCGGCGCGTTCCTCGTGGAGGTCCGCGACCGGCACCCCTCCCGCGCCCCCCGCGACCCGCACGCCGGCGAGGCGCCGTACGACGTCCCCGAGCACGGGCGCGGACTGCGCCTGGTCACCACGCTCGCCGAGTCCTGGGGCGTCACCTACCGCACCGGCGCCAAGACCGTGTGGGCCCGGCTGCCCCCCGGCGGCAGCGACGCCCCCGACGGACCCGCCCCCGGCCCCGCCCTGGAGGTCGCCGAGGAACTCGCCCCGCAGCCGCCCCGCGCCGACGGCGACCGGGACTGGCTCGGCCGGGGTGCGCTGTCCTTCCTCGCCGAGGCCTCCGACCTGCTCGCCGGACAGCTGGACGAGAACCTGGTCGCCGCGCTCACCGGCCAGCTGATCGTGCCCCGGCTCGCCGACTGGTGCGCGGTGTGGCTGGAGGACGAGGCATCCGTGCGCGGCGGCGCCGCGGGCGGACCCGCCCGGGTGTGGCACGCCGGCGAGGCCCGGACCGAGGAACTGCGGTGCGCCCTGGAGAAGGAGCCGCCGTGCCCGCGGCACGGGCTGCGCTCCGGCCCCGAGCCCTACCCCTGGCCCGGCCGGGCGCTCGGCCCGCAGGACGCCCACGGCACGGCGCTGTCGTACCGGCTGATCGCGGGCGGCCGGCCGCTCGGCACGCTGGTCGTCGGCCGGTCGGGACCCATGGGCTTCCCCGACGAGATCACCGGGCTGGTGGAGGACCTCGGCCGCCGGGTCGCCCTGGCCATCGGCGCGGCCCGCCGGTACGCCCGCCAGGCCACCATCAGCGCCGTCCTGCAGCGCGGCCTGCTGCCCGGCGCGGTCGCCGAGATCCCCGGCATGCGCAGCGCGCTCGTCCACGAGCCCTGCGACCGGGGCGGCCCGAGCGGCGACTTCTACGACCTGTTCCCGGCGGGCGACGGCCGCTGGTGCTTCGCCGTCGGCGACGTCCAGGGCAAGGGCCCGGAAGCGGCCGTGGTGATCGGCCTCGCCCGCCCCTGGCTCCGCCTCCTGGCCCGCGAGGGGTACGGCGTCGCCGACGTCCTGGACCGCCTCAACCAGCTGCTGCTGGGCGACGCCACCGAGGCCGCGGACGCCGCCGCCCGCGCCCTGGTCGCCGCCGGCGGCCGTCCCCCGGCCTCCGGGGACGGCCCGCAGACCCGCTTCCTGTCCCTGCTCTACGGCGAACTCACCCCCCACGACGGCGGGGTCCGCTGCACCCTGGCCTGCGCCGGCCACCCGCTGCCGCTGGTCCTCGGCCCCGACGGCGGCGTGCGCACCGCCGCCCGCCCGCAGACCCTCCTCGGCGTCGTGGAGGACGAGACCTACACCAGCGAGACGCTGGAGCTGCGGCCCGGCGACAGCCTGCTGTGCGTCACCGACGGGGTCACCGAGCGGCGCTCCGGCTCCCGCCAGTTCGACGACGGCGACGGGCTCGCCCGCGCCCTGGCCGGGTGCGCCGGACTCGGCGCCGAGCCGATCGCGGAACGGATCCGCCGCCTGGTCCACGACTTCGGCGACGGCCCGCCCGAGGACGACCTGGCGCTGCTGGTGCTCCAGGCGGAGTGACGCGCCCGCGCGGGGCGGCCCGGCGCGGTACGGGACAATGGGGGCATGCCTTCCGCACTCCCCGACGGCGAGCCCGTCCCCGCCGACGGCGCGCTGCCCGCGCACGCGCTCGCCGGGGCCGGCGACCGCCCGCTCGGTTTCTACCTCCACGTCCCCTACTGCGCGACCCGCTGCGGCTACTGCGACTTCAACACCTACACCGCGACCGAGCTGCGCGGCTCGGGCGGTGTGCTCGCCTCCCGTGACGCCTACGCGGACATCCTGGCGGACGAGGTCCGGCTGGCGCGGAAGGTGCTGGGCGACGACCCGCGCGAGGTCCGCACGGTCTTCGTCGGCGGCGGCACGCCGACGCTGCTGGCCGCCGGGGACCTGGTGCGGATGCTGCGGGCGATCCGCGAGGAGTTCGGCCTCGCGCCGGACGCGGAGATCACCACGGAGGCGAATCCGGAGACGGTCGACCCGGCGTACCTCACCGCCCTCCGGGAGGGCGGCTTCAACCGGATCTCGTTCGGCATGCAGAGCGCCAGGCCGCACGTGCTGAAGATCCTGGACCGCACCCACACCCCCGGCCGCCCCGAGGCCTGCGTGGCCCAGGCGCGGGCGGCCGGCTTCGAGCACGTCAACCTGGATCTGATCTACGGCACGCCGGGGGAGAGCGACGACGACTGGCGGGCGTCCCTGGACGCGGCCGTCGGCGCCGGACCGGACCACGTCAGCGCCTACGCGCTGATCGTCGAGGAGGGCACCGGGCTGGCCCGCCGCATCCGCCGCGGCGAGGTCCCGATGACCGACGACGACGTCCACGCCGACCGCTACCTGATCGCCGAGGAGAGGCTGTCCGAGGCGGGCTTCGCCTGGTACGAGGTCTCCAACTGGGCCACCTCCGAGGCGGCCCGCTGCCTGCACAACGAGCTGTACTGGCGGGGCGCCGACTGGTGGGGCGCGGGACCCGGCGCGCACAGCCACGTCGGAGGCGTCCGCTGGTGGAACGTGAAGCACCCGGGCGCGTACGCGGCGGCCCTCGCCGCGGGCCGCTCCCCGGGGGCGGGCCGGGAGCTGCTGACCGACGAGGACCGGCGGGTGGAGCGGATCATGCTGGAGCTCAGGCTGCGGGACGGCGTGCCGCTGTCGCTGCTCAGGGAGGAGGGCCGCGCGGCCTCCCGGCGGGCCCTGGCGGACGGACTCCTGCAGCACGGACCCTACGAGGACGGGCGCGCCGTGCTGACCCTCCGCGGACGGCTGCTGGCGGACGCGGTGGTCAGAGACCTGGTCGACTGAGACCCCGCGCCCCACCGCCGGGCGGCGCAACATGACAGCCGACGGCCCCGCACCCGCCCCAGGAACGCAGCAAACTGCGCGACCGGCCCCCACCGGCCGGCCCCCGAACGGCGACCCGCGGCGCGGCGCGTCTCCCGCCTGCCGGTGGTTCCGTGACCCGCGTCCCCGGCCGTCCCACCACTGAGGCGGCGGAACATGGCAGCCGACGGCCCGGCAGCCGACCCAGGGGCGCGGGGAACTGCGCGACCAACCCCCACCGGCCGGTAAGTCGAACGGCGACCCGCGGCGCACTGTGCCTCCCACACATGGCAGCCGACGGCCCGGCAGCCGACCTAGGGGCGCGGGGAACTGCGCGAGAAGCCCCCACCGGCCGGCAAGCCGGACAGGCGACCCGCAGCCGGTGGGACGAGCCCCCAGCCCCCCGCAGGGGTCACGCTGTCACGAAGTCGATCAGCTCCTCCACCCGCCCCAGCAGCTCCGGCTCCAGGTCCTTGTAGGACCGCACCCGCGACAGGATCCGCTGCCAGGCCGCCCCCGTGTTCTCCGGCCAGCCCAGCGCCCGGCACACCCCCGTCTTCCAGTCCTGCCCCCGCGGCACCGCGGGCCACGCCCCGATGCCCAGGGACGAGGGCTTCACCGCCTGCCAGACGTCGATGTACGGGTGGCCGACGACGAGGGCGTGGTCGCTGGTCACCGACTGCGCGATCCGCCACTCCTTGGTGCCCGGCAGCAGGTGGTCCACCAGCACCCCGAGCCGGGCGTCCGGCCCCGGCGCGAACTCGGCGACGATGCCCGGGAGGTCGTCCACGCCCTCCAGGTACTCCACCACCACACCCTCGACGCGCAGGTCGTCGCCCCAGACCTTCTCGACCAGTTCGGCGTCGTGCCGGCCCTCGACGTAGATGCGGCCGGCGCGCGCCACCCGCGCGCGGGCGTTCGGCACCGCGACCGAGCCGGACGCCGTGCGGGCGGGCCGCGCCGGACCCGACGGCGGCCGGACCAGCGTCACCGCGCGGCCCTCCAGCAGGAAGCCTCCCGGCCGCAGCGGGAACACCCGGTGCTTGCCGAAGCGGTCCTCCAGCGTCACCGTGCCCGCCTCGCAGCCGATCACCGCGCCGCAGAACCCGGTGCCGGGCTCCTCCACCACCAGGCCGGGCTCGGCCGGCACCTCGGGGACGGGCTTCGGCTTCTTCCACGGAGGGGTCAGGTCGGCGGAGTACTGGCGCATTCGGATGACGATAGGAGAAGCCGTGCGCCGGTGCTCACGACACGCCGAAGCGCGTTGCCAGGGCGTCCCGTTGGCGCCGGACGAAGGCCGCGTCCACGACCGCGCCGTGACCGGGCACGTACAGCGCGTCCTCGCCGCCGAGCGCCAGCAGCCGGTCCAGCGCGTCCGGCCAGCGGGACGGCACGGCGTCCGGGCCCGCCTGCGGTTCCCCGGACTCCTCGACCAGGTCGCCGCAGAACACGACCTTCGGCGACCCGGCGACCAGCACCGCCAGGTCGTGGGCCGTGTGGCCCGGTCCCACGTCGGCCAGCAGCGCCTGCCGGCCGCCCCCGAGGTCCAGCGTCCACTCGCCGGAGACCAGGTGCCCGGGCGGGGCCAGCGCGTCCACCGCCTCGTCCGCGTCCGCCGCCGGCAGGCCGTTGCCGACCGCGTCCAGACGCAGCTCCTCGCGCCCGCGGGAGAGGGCGGCGTCCAGGCCCACCGCCCCGTACACCTCGGCGCCGGCGAACGCCGGGGCGCCCAGGACGTGGTCGAAGTGCGGGTGGGTGAGCGCGAGATGGGTCACACGGCCGCCGGACAGCTCCTCGGCCTGGGCGCGCAGCCGCGCCCCCTCGGCCAGTCCGGACCCCGCGTCCACCATCAGCGCCGCGCCCGCGCCCAGCACCAGGCCCGCGGTGCAGTCCCAGCCGGGCAGCCGGCACCGCCCCACCCCGGCGGCCAGCCGTTCCCAGCCCAGCTCTTCCCAAGTCACGGTCATAACGGCGACGCTAGCGCTGCGATCCGGTGCGCGGGGCCCGACCTTGCCCCGGGTGTACCGGACAGCCGTACACTGGGCCGGGGAACGCTGGCACTCGCATGGCAAGAGTGCCAGGGGGACGGAGACCCGAGGGACCCCGACGGATCGGGGACGACGTGCTGGAGGTGCGCGCGGATGCTGAGTGAACGCAGGCTTCAGGTGCTGCGCGCGATCGTCCAGGACTACGTCGGCACCGAGGAGCCGGTGGGTTCCAAGGCGCTCACCGAGCGGCACAACCTCGGCGTCTCCCCGGCCACCGTCCGCAACGACATGGCGGCCCTGGAGGAGGAGGGGTACATCGCCCAGCCGCACACCAGCGCGGGGCGCATCCCCACCGACAAGGGCTACCGGCTGTTCGTGGACAAGCTCGCCGGCGTGAAGCCGATGAGCGCGCCGGAGCGGCGGGCGATCCAGAACTTCCTGGAGGGCGCCGTCGACCTCGACGACGTCGTCGCGCGGACGGTGCGGCTGCTGGCGCAGCTGACCCGGCAGGTCGCCGTCGTGCAGTACCCGTCCCTGACGCGGTCCACGGTCCGGCACGTGGAGCTGCTCTCGCTCGCCCCCGCGCGCGTGATGCTCGTGCTGATCACGGACACCGGCCGGGTCGAGCAGCGGATGGTCGACTGTCCGGCGCCATTCGGCGAGGCCTCGCTGGCGGATCTGCGGGCGCGGCTCAACAGCCGGGTCGCCGGACGGCGTTTCACGGACGTGCCGAAGCTGGTCGAGGACCTGCCGGAGGCGTTCGAACCCGAAGATCGCGGTACGGTCTCCACGGTGCTCTCCACCCTTCTGGAGACACTCGTCGAGGAGAACGAGGAGCGGCTGATGATCGGCGGCACCGCCAATCTGACCCGCTTCGGACACGACTTCCCCCTCACGATCCGGCCCGTCCTGGAGGCACTGGAGGAGCAGGTCGTGCTCCTCAAGCTCCTCGGCGAGGCGAAGGATCCGGGCGTGACCGTGCGCATCGGCCACGAGAACGCCCACGAAGGACTCAACTCCACGTCCGTGGTGTCGGTGGGCTACGGTTCGGGCGGCGAGGCGGTTGCCAAGCTCGGCGTGGTCGGACCGACCCGCATGGACTACCCGGGAACGATGGGAGCGGTACGCGCAGTGGCACGGTACGTCGGACAGATCCTGGCGGAGTCGTAAGTGGCCACGGACTACTACGCCGTTCTCGGCGTGCGCCGCGACGCGTCGCAGGATGAGATCAAGAAGGCGTTCCGCCGGCTCGCGCGCGAGCTGCACCCGGACGTCAATCCGGATCCGAAGACCCAGGAGCGGTTCAAGGAGATCAACGCCGCTTACGAGGTGCTCTCGGACCCGCAGAAGAAGCAGGTCTACGACCTCGGCGGCGACCCGCTGTCCCAGTCGGGCGGGGCCGGGGCGGGCGGCTTCGGCGCCGGCGGCTTCGGCAACTTCTCCGACATCATGGACGCGTTCTTCGGCACGGCGTCGCAGCGCGGGCCCCGCTCGCGCACCCGCCGCGGCCAGGACGCGATGATCCGGATCGAGGTCGAGCTGGACGAGGCGGCCTTCGGGACGACCAAGGACATCCAGGTCGACACGGCCGTCGTCTGCACCACCTGCAACGGCGAGGGCGCGGCCCCCGGCACGTCCGCGCAGACCTGTGACATGTGCCGCGGCCGGGGCGAGGTCTCGCAGGTGACCCGGTCCTTCCTGGGCCAGGTCATGACCTCCCGGCCCTGCCCGCAGTGCCAGGGCTTCGGCACGGTGGTGCCGACCCCGTGCCCGGAGTGCGCCGGCGACGGCCGCGTCCGCTCCCGGCGGACGCTGACCGTGAAGATCCCGGCCGGTGTCGACAACGGCACCCGGATCCAGCTCGCCGGGGAGGGCGAGGTCGGCCCCGGCGGCGGCCCGGCCGGCGACCTGTACGTCGAGATCCACGAGCTGCCGCACCCCACGTTCCAGCGGCGCGGCGACGACCTGCACTGCACCGTCACGATCCCGATGACGGCGGCGGCCCTCGGCACCAAGGTGCCGCTGGAGACCCTGGACGGCCTGGAGGAGGTCGACATCCGGCCGGGCACCCAGTCCGGCCAGTCGATCCCGCTGCACAACCGGGGCGTCACGCACCTGCGCGGCGGCGGCCGGGGCGACCTCATCGTCCACGTGGAGGTCACCACCCCGACCAAGCTCGACCCCGAGCAGGAGCGCCTGCTGCGCGAGCTGGCCAAGCTGCGCGGCGAGGAGCGCCCCCAGGGGCAGTTCCAGCCGGGGCAGCAGGGCCTGTTCTCGCGGTTGAAGGACGCGTTCAACGGGCGCTGACGCCGGCCGGAGCGGCGACCGGGCGTTCCGGGTGCCGCTCCCCGGGCGGGTCGGCCGGGCCGCGGGGCTCGCTCCCGCGGCCGGGGGACGCCTCCGGCGGGCGGGTGAACGGGGGGTGCCGGGCACCGCGGCGCCTTGTATGCCATGGGCCTATGCCGTGGGAAGCCCGGATTCGGACTTGTTCGGGGGACGTGACACCATGCCGTCATGTCCTCCGCGCTGACCGGTCTTGCTCCCCACCCGATCGTGCAGGCCCCCATGGCGGGCGGCGTCTCCGTCCCGCAGCTCGCCGCCGCCGTCTGCGAGGCCGGCGGCCTCGGATTCCTCGCCGCCGGGCACAAGACCGCCGACGGCATGTACCAGGAGATCAAGCAGCTGCGGGGGCTCACCTCCCGCCCCTTCGGCGTGAACGTGTTCATGCCGCAGCCCGAGTACGCCGAGTCCGGCGCGGTGGAGGTGTACGCGCACCAGCTGGCCGGCGAGGCCGCCTGGTACGAGACGGAACTGGGCGACCCGGACAGCGGCCGCGACGACGGCTACGACGCGAAGCTCGCGGTGCTGCTGGACAACCCGGTGCCGGTGGTCTCCTTCCACTTCGGCGTGCCGGCCCGCGAGGTGCTCGACAGGTTCCGCCGGGCCGGCACCTTCACCCTGGTCACCGCCACCACCGCCGAGGAGGCCCTCGCGGTCGAGCGGGCCGGCGCGGACGCGGTGATCGCACAGGGCGTGGAGGCCGGCGGTCACCAGGGCACGCACCGGGACCTTGCGGAGAACGACGGCTCCGGCATCGGACTGCTGTCGCTGGTCGCGCAGATACGGGAGGCGGTGAGCATCCCGATCGTGGCCGCCGGCGGCATCATGCGCGGCAGCCAGATCGCCGCCGTCCTCGCGGCCGGCGCGAGCGCGGCCCAGCTCGGCACGGCGTTCCTCGCCACCCCCGAGTCCGGCGCCCACGCCCTGCACAAACAGGCGCTCACCAGCCCGCTGTTCGCGCGCACCGAGCTGACCCGCGCCTTCACCGGCCGCCCGGCCCGCGGCCTGGTCAACCGCTTCCTGCGCGAGCACGGCCGGTACGCCCCGGCCGCCTACCCCGACGTCCACCACATGACCTCGCCGCTGCGCAAGGCCGCCGCCAAGGCCGGGGACGCGCAGGGCATGGCGCTGTGGGCGGGCCAGGGGCACCGGCTGGCCCGGGCGCTGCCGGCCGGGGAGCTGGTGCAGGTGCTGGCGGCCGAACTGGCCCAGGCGCGCACGGCGTCGGCGGACGGGGGTGACCTCGCGTGACGGCCCCCGTCTTCGTCGTCGGGCACTTCGACTCCGACGGCCACCGCTACGTCCTGGACGGCCCCGAGGGCCGCCACGCGGTCTCCGTGAAACGGCTCCAGCCCGGCGAGGAGGTCGTCCTGACCGACGGCGCCGGCCGGTACGCGGTGTGCGAGGTGATCGGCGCCGAGGGCAAGGACCGGCTGATCGTCCACATGTCCTCGGTGATGCAGGAGCCGGCGCCCCGCCCCCGCATCACCGTCGTCCAGGCCCTGCCCAAGGGGGACCGCGGCGAACTCGCCGTGGAGACCATGACCGAGGTCGGGGTCGACGCCATCGTGCCCTGGCAGGCCGCCCGGTGCATCACCCAGTGGAAGGGCGACCGCGGCCTGAAGGCGCTCGGCAAGTGGCGGGCCACCGCCCGCGAGGCAGGCAAGCAGTCCCGCCGGGTCCGCTTCCCCGAGGTCGCGGACGCGGCGACGACCAAGCAGGTCGCCGCACTGCTCGCCCGGGCAGACCTCGCCGCGGTGCTCCACTCCGACTTCGAGCGCGGCAGCGAGCCCCTGGCCACCGCCGAACTCCCCGCCGACGGCGAGATCGTGCTGGTCGTCGGCCCCGAGGGCGGCGTCTCGCGCGACGAGCTGGCGCTGTTCGAGGAGGCGGGCGCCAGGCCGTACGTCCTCGGGCCCACCGTGCTGCGCACCTCCACCGCCGGCACCGCCGCCGCTGCCCTCCTGCTGGGCCGCACCGGCCGCTGGTCCTGACCCGCGGCGCGGCCCTGCTGCACGGCCCGGCCCCCATGACCGACCGCATGCGCGTGGCCCGCCCCGAGGCCCCGGAAGGGCGATCCGGTCGAGCGGCAGAAGCGGCTGCGGCCGCGCGGCCGACCGCGAGCAGCGGCGCCGCCGTGACGCCGCTCACCGCGAGCAGCGGCGCCCCCGTGACGCCGCTCGCCGGCCCCCGTGGCCGCGCCCGGGCGCGGTACCCGGTCCCCGCCGAACGGGTGACTGGCCGTATGCGGCCTTCCGCGCCGACCGGGCCGGTGGCACGCTGCCGTGCATGGGGGCATTCGAAGGGTTACGGAGCGGGCCGCGGGCGCTGGCCGCGGCGGGGCTCGTCGTGGTGGCCGCCGGGGCCGTGGCGGCCTGCGATCCGGGCGGCCTGGGGTCGGCGACCGTCGCCTACACCACCGACCGGACCGCGACCGCCGCGCTGGAACGGCGCAGCGTGGACGTCAACTGGCTGACCTGCACCGGCAGATCCGGTGACGACGGCAGGAGCGGCTCGCCCTCGCCGGCCGAGTCCGCCGTCGTCTCCGTCGACTGCCGGGGCGAGACCCGCGACGGGCGGGACATCTCGGTCACCGGTCGGGTGACCAGGGCCGTCGACGGCGCCTGTGTGCGCGGCGACCTGACCGCGAAGGTCGGCGGCAGACAGGTCTTCCACGTCAGCGGACTCGGCGACTGCGACGCCACCCCCGCGCCGACGTACCGGCCGCCGGCCGGGGGCGGGGGCGGGGCGGAGCCCACGGTGACCGTCACCGTCACCCGGACCATCTGGTGCCAGGACAACCCCGCCTGCCGACCCGTCCACGGCAAGTGACGGGAACCGGGAGCGCAGGCGGGGCGGCGCTGCGTAGAGTGACGGGGTGACTCAGGGCGCTTCGGCGGGAACCACGGGAACGTCCGCCTATCTCCGATTCCCGCATCTGCACGGCGACTTGGTGGCGTTCGTCGCCGAGGACGACGTCTGGCTGGCACCGCTCGACGGCGGCCGGGCCTGGCGGGTCAGCGCCGACAACAGGCCGGTGTGGCTGCCCCGGATGTCACCGGACGGCCGCCACCTCGCCTGGACCTCCACCCGGGACGGCGCTCCGGAGGTGCACGTCGCCCCGGTCGACGGGGGCCCCGCCCGTCGGCTGACGCACTGGGGCAACCGCCGCACCGAGGTGCGCGGCTGGACCGCGGACGGGCGGGTGCTCGCACTCGGCGCGCACGGCCGGCACAGCTTCCGGCACACCTGGGCGCACGCCGTCCCGCTGGACGGCGGACCGGCCGAGACCCTGCCGTACGGCCCGGTCGGGGACGTGGCGCCGGGGCCGGCCACCGTGCTGCTGTCCGCGCCGATGGGCCGGGAGGCCGCCCACTGGAAGCGCTACCGGGGCGGCACGGCGGGCAAGCTGTGGATCGACCGCGAGGGCGGCGGGGAGTTCACACGGCTGCACGAGGACCTCGCCGGGAACATCGAGTGCCCGGTGTGGGTGGGGGAGCGCATCGCGTTCCTCTCGGACCACGAGGGCACCGGAGCCGTCTACTCCTCCCTCGCCGACGGCTCCGACCTGCGCCGGCACACGCCCCTCGGGGGCTTCTACGCCCGGCACGCCGCCGGCGACGGCAGCCGGCTGGTGTACGCCTCGGCCGGTGAACTGTGGCTGCTGGACGACCTGGAGGGCGCCGAGCCGCGCCGCCTGGACGTCCGGCTCGGCGGACCCCGCGTCGACCTGCGGCCGTACCCGGTCAACGCCTCCCGCTGGTTCGGCGAGGCGTCCCCCGACCACACCGCGCGCGGCAGCGCCGTCTGCGTGCGCGGCGGCATCCACTGGGTCACCCACCGCTTCGGGCCCGCCCGCGCCCTCGCCGCCGCCCCGGGCGTCCGCGCCCGGATGCCGCGCGCCTTCCGCGCCGAGGGCGAGGAGTGGGCGGTGTGGGTGACCGACGCCGAGGGCGACGACGCCCTGGAGTTCGCCCCCGCGACCGGCACCGTGCCCGGCGCCCCGCCCCGCCGGCTCGCCGCCGGGCAGCTCGGCCGGGTCCTGGAGCTGGTGATGGCGCCGGACGGCAGCCGGGCCGCCGTCGCCGCGCACGACGGGCGGCTGCTGCTCGTCGAGCGCGAGACCGGCGAGGTCCGCGAGGTGGACCGCAGCGACGACGGCGAGGTCAGCGGACTCGCCTTCTCACCCGACTCCGCCTGGCTCGCCTGGGCCCACCCCGGCCCCCGCCCGCTCTCGCAGCTGCGCGTCGCCCACACCACCGACCTGTCGGTCACCGAGGCCACCCCGCTGCGCTTCCAGGACTACGCCCCCGCCTTCACCCTCGACGGCAAGCACCTCGCGTTCCTCTCCAACCGCGCCTTCGACCCGGTCTACGACGAACACGTCTTCGACCTCGCGTTCGTGGTCGGCGCCCGCCCGCACCTGATCACGCTCGCCGCCGCCACCCCGTCCCCGTTCGGCCCGCAGCGGCACGGCCGCCCCTTCGAGACCCCCGACAAGGACGAGACCCCCGACAGCGAGGGCGCCCCCGCCACCCGCATCGACCTCGAGGGGCTGGCCGACCGGATCGTGCCCTTCCCGGTCGAGGCCGGCCGCTACTCGACGCTGCGCGCCGCCAAGGACGGCGTCCTGTGGCTGCGCCACCCCGTGCAGGGGGTGCTCGGCGCCTCCCGCGCCCACCCCGAGGACCCCGACCCGCACACCGAGCTGGAACGCTACGACCTCGCCCAGCGCCGCCTGGAACACCTCGCCTCCGACGCCGACCACTTCGAGGTCAGCGGCGACGGCCGGCGCGTCCTGCTGTGGACCGGCGGCCGCCTGCGGGTCGTGCCCGGCGACCGCCGCGCCGGCGCCGACGACGACGGCGACACCAGCGTCACCGTGGACCTGGCCCGCGTCCGCCAGACCGTCGACCCGGCCGCCGAGTGGCGGCAGATGTACGACGAGACCGGCCGCCTCATGCGCGACCACTACTGGCGGCCCGACCTCGGCGGCGTCGACTGGGACGGCGTCCTCGACCGCTACCGTCCGCTGCTCGGCCGCCTCGCCACCCACAGCGACCTGGTCGACCTGCTGTGGGAGGTGCACGGCGAGCTCGGCACCTCGCACGCCTACGTCTCCCCGCGCGGCGGCCCCACCGGGCCCCGGCACGGGCTGCTCGGCGCCGACCTCTCCCGCCACGAGGACGGCAGCTGGCGCATCGACCGCATCCTGCCCTCGGAGACCTCCGACCCGGACGCCCGCTCCCCGCTCGCCGCACCCGGCGTCGCCGTCCGCCCGGGCGACGCGATCATCGCCGTGGCGGGCCATCCCGTCGACCCGGTGACGGGCCCCGGCCCCCTCCTGGCCGGCACGGCCGGCCACCCCGTCGAGCTGACCGTCTCCCCGGCCGCGGGCGGCGAACCCCGGCACGCGGTCGTCGTGCCCGTCGCCGACGAGGAACCGCTGCGCTACCACGCCTGGGTCGCCGACCGCCGCGCCCACGTCCACGCGGCCTCCGGCGGCCGGCTCGGCTACCTCCACGTCCCCGACATGCAGGCCCCCGGCTGGGCGCAGATCCACCGGGACCTGCGCGTGGAGGTCGCCCGGGAGGGCCTGGTGGTCGACGTCCGCGAGAACCGCGGCGGCCACACCTCCCAGCTCGTGGTGGAGAAACTGGCCCGCCGGATCATCGGCTGGGACCTGCCGCGCGGCATGCGCCCCACCAGCTACCCCCTGGACGCACCGCGCGGCCCGGTCGTCGCCGTCGCCAACGAGTTCTCCGGCTCCGACGGCGACATCGTCAACGCGGCCGTCAAGGCCCTCGGCATCGGCCCGGTCGTCGGCACCCGAACCTGGGGCGGCGTCATCGGCATCGACAGCCGCTACCACCTGGTCGACGGCACCCTGGTCACGCAGCCGAAGTACGCGATGTGGCTGGAGGGCGTGGGCTGGGACGTGGAGAACCACGGGGTGGACCCGGACGTGGAGGTCGTCCAGCGGCCGCAGGACTGGGCCTCCGGCACGGACGCGCAGCTCGACGCGGCCATCGCGCTCGCGCTGGAGGCCCTGGCGTCGACGCCCGCGAAGTCCCCGCCGGGTCTGCCGACTTGACGGGGGCGGGCGGCCGCGCGGGCGAACCCGGACGACCCGCGCCCGACCGACTACGATGCCCCCGTACCGATCAACGGCGAAAGCGAGCGCAGCGTATGGCCGGCGAACCGCGGAACGACTGCCTGTTCTGCAAGATCGTCGCGGGCGAGGTCCCGGCGACGATCGTCCGCGAGACCGAGACGACCGTGGCGTTCCGGGACATAAACCCGCAGGCCCCCACCCACGTCCTGGTGATCCCCAAGGCCCACTACGAGAACGCCGCGGCCCTCGCCGCCGAAGCGCCCCAGGTGGCCGCCGACGTCCTCGCCGAGACCAAGGCCGTCGCCGACGAGGAGAAGCTGGACAGCTACCGCCTCGTCTTCAACACCGGTTCCGGCGCCGGGCAGACCGTCTGGCACGCCCACGCCCACGTCCTCGGTGGCCGTGGCCTGGAATGGCCCCCCGGTTAGTCCCCATGTCCGTCCGTGAACTGGTGGTCCTCGGCACCGCCAGCCAGGTCCCGACCCGGCACCGCAACCACAACGGCTACCTGCTGAGGTGGGACGGCGAGGGCATCCTGTTCGACCCCGGCGAGGGCACACAGCGCCAGATGCTGCGCGCCGGGGTCGCCGCCCACGACCTGAACCGGATCTGCGTCACGCACTTCCACGGCGACCACTCCCTCGGCCTCGCGGGAGTCATCCAGCGCATCAACCTGGACCGGGTGCCGCACGAGGTCACCGCGCACTATCCGCGCTCCGGCCGCCGCTTCTTCGACCGCCTGCGGTACGCGACCGCCTACCGGGAGACGGTCGAGCTCACCGAGGCCCCGGTCGCCGCCGACGGCGTCCTCGCGGTGACCCCGTCCTACACCCTGGAAGCCCGCAGGCTCTCCCACCCGGTCGAGTCCTACGGCTACCGCCTCGTCGAACCCGACGGCCGCCGCATGCTGCCCGACCGGCTCGCCGCGCACGGCGTGAAGGGCCCGGACGTCGGGGTGCTCCAGCGTGCCGGCCGGCTCGGGGACGTGACGCTGGAGGACGTCAGCGAGGTGCGGCGCGGGCAGCGGTTCGCGTTCGTCATGGACACCCGCCTGTGCGACGGCGTCCACGCGCTCGCCGAGGACTGCGACCTGCTCGTCATCGAGTCCACGTTCCTCGACGAGGACATCGCCCTCGCCGTGGAGCACGGGCATCTCACCGCCGGTCAGGCCGCCGCGGTGGCACGCGACGCGGGCGTGCGGCACCTCGTCCTCACCCACTTCAGCCAGCGCTACTCCGATCCCGGGGACTTCGAGCGGCAGGCGCGGGCGGCGGGCTTCGAGGGGGAGCTGACCGTGGCCCGCGACCTGCTGCGGGTACCGGTTCCGAAACGCCGGTGAAGCGCCCGTACGATGCTTCGATGCCCCTCCCCACAGCAGAACTGCACCTTCACATCGAAGGAACGCTGGAGCCCGAGCTGGCGTTCGAGCTGGCCGCGCGCAACGGCGTCGAACTGCCCTACGCCGACACGGACGCCCTCCGCCGCGCCTACCGGTTCGAGGACCTCCAGTCCTTCCTCGACCTGTACTACGAGCTGATGGCCGTCCTGCGCACCGAGCAGGACTTCGCCGACCTGGCGGACGCCTACCTCGCCCGCGCCGCCGCGCAGGGCGTGCGGCACGCCGAGATCTTCTTCGACCCGCAGGCGCATCTCGCCCGGGGCGTGGCCATGGGCACGGTCGTCGAGGGGCTGTGGCGGGCGCTCGGCGACAGCGTGGAGCGGTACGGGATCTCCACGAAGCTGATCATGTGCTTCCTGCGGGACGAGTCCGCCGAGTCGGCGCTGGCCACCCTGGAGGCGGCGAAGCCCCATCTGCACCGGATCACCGGGGTCGGCCTGGACTCCGCCGAGGCCGGGCATCCGCCGGCGAAGTTCCGGGAGGTGTACGAGGCCGCCGCGGCGCTCGGGCTGCGCCGTGTCGCGCACGCCGGCGAGGAGGGACCGCCGGAGTACATCACCGAGGCGCTGGACGTCCTCGGGGTGGAGCGCGTCGACCACGGCCTGCGCTGCATGGAGGACCCGGCGCTGGTCGAGCGGCTGGTCCGGGACCGGGTGCCGCTCACCGTGTGCCCGCTGTCCAACGTCCGGCTGCGTGCCGTCGGCGCCCTGGCCGAGCACCCGCTGCCGGCCATGCTCGACGCCGGCCTGCTGTGCACGGTGAACTCCGACGACCCGGCGTACTTCGGCGGGTACGTGGGCGACAACTTCGCGGCGGTGCGCTCGGAGCTGGGCCTGGGCGAGGACCGGCTGCGGGAACTGGCCCGGAACTCCTTCCTCGCCTCCTTCCTGGAGGACGACGAGGAGCGCAGGGCGCGCTGCCTCGCCGAGGTCGACGCGTACGAGTTCGGCGACGAGGCGCCGTAGGCGGGCGCCGGACAGGGCCGGTGGCCGGGAACCGCGGCCGGCGTGATCCGGTCACGCCGGTGTCCGGGGATGGCGGGGGAGAGCGCGAGCCTCTAGCCTCTGTTCCGGTATGTGGACGGCATTCACGCTTGAGTCGGTCACGTGGGCGGCGATCCGGCTCGGCGGAACGCGGCCCGGCGGCCGCGGGAGGGGCTCCAACGCCCACCGCCGGACCCGGGTCCCGCCGGTCGCCTGCCGCCGCGGCCCGCACGCGTCTCCTTCCGCCGCAGGGCGGCCGTCCCCTCCCGCCCCTCCCGCCCCTTCCGCCGCGAGGCCGCCGCCCCGCACCCGCCGGCCCCGCCGGTCCGAAGGTTCCGCCCTGCCGCCGCACCCGACCTCGTGGGAGCCCCCTGTGCGCCGTGACCTGACCATCGCCGAGGTACGGCTGACGCCGATCCTGGTCGCCGACCCGCCGCTGCTCAACACCCAGGGCGTCCACCAGCCGTACACCCCCCGGCTGATCGTCGAGGTGGTGACCGCCGACGGCGTCACCGGGCTCGGCGAGACCTACGGCGACACGCGGTACCTGGAGCCGGCCCGGTCGCTGGCCGGACGGCTCACCGGACGGTCGGTCACGCACGTGAACGGGCTGTTCGGGCTGGACCTCCCCGTGGACGCCTCCCGCGTCGAGGGACGGCCGGACGCCGGCGGCCTGCGCGGGGTGCAGAGCGCCGGCAAGGTGCGGCTGTCCGTGCTCTCCGCCTTCGAGGTGGCCTGTCTCGACGCCCAGGGCAGGGCGCTCGGGCTGCCCGTGCACGCCCTGCTCGGCGGCAAGGTCCGCGACACGGTCGAGTACAGCGCCTACCTCTTCTACAAATGGGCCGGGCACCCGGCGGGCGTCCCGGCCGAACCCGACGCGTGGGGCGCCGCCCTCGACCCGGCCGGAGTGGTGGAGCAGGCACGCGTCCTCGCCGAGCGCCACGGCTTCGGCTCGTTCAAGCTGAAGGGCGGCGTCTTCCCGCCCGACCGGGAGATCGCCGCCGTCCGCGCGCTCGCCGACGCCTTCCCCGGACGCCCCCTGCGGCTCGACCCCAACGGAGCCTGGTCGGTCGCCACCTCGCTGAAGGCGGCGGAGGAACTGGCCGACGTCCTGGAGTACCTGGAGGACCCGACGCTCGGCACGCCCGGCATGGCCGAGGTGGCCGCCGGCACGACGGTCCCCCTCGCGACCAACATGTGCGTGACGTCCTTCGGCGAGATCGAGGAGGCGTTCACGCGCCGCGCCGTCCAGGTCGTCCTCTCCGACCACCACTACTGGGGCGGGCTGCGCAACACCCAGCACCTCGCCGCGGTGTGCGCCGCCTTCGGGGTCGAGGTGTCCATGCACTCCAACACGCACCTCGGGATCAGCCTGGCCGCGATGACCCAGGTGGCGGCCACGCTCCCCGGCCTGCGCCACGCGTGCGACACCCACTACCCCTGGCAGGCGGAGGACGTGCTCACCGAACGGCTCGTCCTCGAAGGCGGCCGGGTCGCGGTGTCCGACGCGCCCGGCCTCGGCGTGGAGCTGGACCGGGACGAGCTGGCCAGGCTGCACCGGCGGTGGGCCGAGGACGACGGCGCGCTGCGCGACCGCGACGACGCGGCCGCGATGCGGGTGGCCGAGCCGGGCCGGCGGGCGCCGGTGATGCCCCGCTGGTGACCGGCGCCGCACGGCGTGCCGGTGCGGCGGCCTGGTGCACACTGGCCAGAACCGCACCACCTCAGGGAGCGCACCGTGACCCCGTTGCACACCGTCACCGGAGAGGAACCGGAACACCTGACGCAGGCGGCGCGCCGCGACGCCCGGATCGACCCGCTCGCCGCGCTGCGCGCCCCCGGCGACCCGCCGTGGGACGTCTACCTCACCGGGACGGTCTTCCTGGACATCGTCTTCACCGGCCTGGACTCGGCGCCCGTCCGCGGCACCGAGTCCTGGGCCCGGGGCATGGGCTCCAGCCCCGGCGGGGTCGCCAACATGGCCACCGCCCTGGCCCGGCTCGGCCTGAGGACCTCCCTCGCCGCGGCCTTCGGCGACGACCACTACGGCGAGTACTGCTGGGACGCCCTGGCGCAGGGCGAGGGCATCGACCTGTCCGCCTCGCGCACCGTGCCCGGCTGGCACTCGCCGGTGACCGTCTCCATGGCCTACGAGGGCGAGCGGACGATGGTCTCCCACGGGCACGAGCCGCCGCAGGAGGAGACGGCGCCGGACTGCCCGCCCCGCGCGCGTGCGGCCGTCGCCTCCCTGACGCCCGGCGCCCGCTCGCCCTGGATCGCCCAGGCCGCCGGCGAGGGCACCCGCGTCTTCGCCGACGTCGGCTGGGACGAGACGGGCGCGTGGGACCTGGCCGGCCTTGCCGACCTGGAGCACTGCGAGGCGTTCCTGCCCAACGCGGAGGAGGCGATGCGGTACACGGGGGCGGACTGCCCGCGGGCCGCCGCGCGTGCGCTGACCGCGCATGTGCCGGTGGCGGTGGTGACCCTGGGGGCGGAGGGGGCGTACGCGGTGGACCGGCGCACCGGCGAGACGGCGGAGGTCCCGGCGATCGCCGTGGAGGCGCTGGATCCGACGGGCGCCGGGGACGTGTTCGTCGCCGGGTTCGTGACGGGGACCCTGGCCGGGTGGCCGCTGGCGGACCGGCTGGCCTTCGCGGGGCTCACCGCGGCGCTGTCGGTGCAGGAGTTCGGCGGGTCGCTGTCGGCGCCGGGGTGGTCGGAGATCGGGGCGTGGTGGCGGCGCGTCCAGTCGGTCGAGGGGCAGGATCCGGCGGCGCTGCGGCGGTACGCCTTCCTGGAGGACCTGGTCCCCGCGGAACTGGACCGCCCCTGGCCGCTGCGGCGCGCGGTTCCCACCATCGGCTTCCGCCGCTCCCTGTGACAGGCCGCGGTGGGAAAAGCCCTTCGGCGTTGTCGGTCCCCCGTCGTACTCTTGGTAGCGCGAGGCCGCTCCAGCAGCGCGGCCGTGACGAGGAGGAAGCGCAGGCCTTAAGCGCCGGCCCATGACAGAGACACCCACAGCTCACACACCCGCGCAGGAGCAGGCGAGAGCGCAGTTCACCGTCCCCGCGCAGCACCCCATGGTGACGGTGCTGGGCTCCGGCGACGCTCTCCTCCGCGTGATCGAGAGGGCCTTCCCGGCGGCCGACATCCACGTCCGGGGCAATGAGATCAGCGCGGTGGGCGACCCGGTGGACGTCGCCCTGATCTCCCGCGTGTTCGACGAGATGATGCTGGTGCTCCGCACCGGGCAGCCGATGACGGAGGACGCAGTGGAACGCTCGATCGCCATGCTCAAGGCGAGCGAGAACGGGACGAGCGACGGCCCGGAGACCCCGGCCCAGGTGCTCACGCAGAACATCCTGTCCTCGCGCGGGCGCACGATCCGCCCGAAGACCCTCAACCAGAAGCGGTACGTCGACGCGATCGACCAGCACACGGTCGTCTTCGGCATCGGCCCCGCGGGCACCGGCAAGACCTATCTGGCCATGGCCAAGGCCGTGCAGGCCCTGCAGTCCAAGCAGGTGAACCGGATCATCCTGACCCGGCCGGCCGTGGAGGCGGGCGAGCGGCTCGGATTCCTGCCCGGCACGCTCTACGAGAAGATCGACCCGTATCTGCGCCCGCTGTACGACGCGCTGCACGACATGCTCGACCCGGACTCGATCCCGCGGCTGATGGCCGCCGGGACCATCGAGGTCGCGCCGCTGGCGTACATGCGCGGCCGTACGCTCAACGACGCCTTCATCATCCTGGACGAGGCCCAGAACACGAGCCCCGAGCAGATGAAGATGTTCCTCACCCGCCTCGGTTTCGACTCGAAGATCGTGATCACGGGCGACGTGACGCAGGTCGACCTGCCCGACGGGCAGAAGTCGGGTCTGCGGCAGGTGCAGGAGATCCTCGAAGGGGTCGAGGACGTCCACTTCTCCCGGCTGTCGTCCCAGGACGTGGTCCGGCACAAGCTGGTGGGCCGTATCGTCGACGCGTACGAGAAGTACGACAGCAAGTACGGCACCGCGAACGGCGCCCCCAAGGGCGGCCGTGGCACGTCCGGCGCCAAGCGCACCAAGGGGAAGTAGACCAGCACGCCCATGTCGATCGACGTCAACAACGAGTCCGGCACCGAGGTAGACGAGCAGGCGATCCTCGACATCGCCCGCTACGCGCTCGCGCGGATGCGCATCCACCCGCTCTCCGAGCTCTCGGTGATCGTCGTGGACGCCGACGCCATGGAGCAGCTGCACATGCAGTGGATGGACCTGCCGGGTCCGACCGATGTCATGTCCTTCCCGATGGACGAGCTGCGGCCGCCGTCGAAGGACGACGACGAGCCGCCGCAGGGGCTGCTCGGCGACATCGTGCTGTGCCCGGAGGTCGCCGCCAAGCAGGGCGCGGAGGCGCCGACGCAGCACTCCATGGACGAGGAGCTGCAGCTGCTCACCGTCCACGGCGTGCTGCACCTGCTGGGCTACGACCACGAGGAGCCGGACGAGAAGGCGGAGATGTTCGGCCTGCAGGCCGCCATCGTGGACGGGTGGCGGGCCGAGCGCGGCCTGACCGGGCCGTCCCCGGCGCCGACCGTCTCGTAAGCGCCTCGATGAGTCCGCAGATCGTGGTCGGCGCGATCGCGCTGGTCGTCGTCGCCTGGCTCGCCGCCTGCGCGGAGGCGGGCATGGCGCGGGTCTCCAGCTTCCGCGCCGAGGAGGCCGTGAAGTCCGGTCGCCGGGGCAGCGCCAGGCTCGCCCAGATCGCCGCCGACCCCACCCGCTACCTCAACCTGGCCCTGCTGGTCCGCGTCGCCTGCGAGATGGCCGCCGCGGCCCTGGTGACGTACGCCTGCCTGCAGGAGTTCTCCGCCACCTGGCAGGCGCTGCTCGTCGCGATCGGCGTGATGGTGCTCGTGTCGTACGTCGCCGTCGGCGTCTCCCCGCGCACCATCGGCCGCCAGCACCCCGTCAACACGGCGACCGCGGCGGCGTACGTGCTGCTGCCGCTCGCCCGGGTCATGGGGCCGATCCCGTCGCTGCTGATCCTCATCGGCAACGCGCTGACGCCCGGCAAGGGCTTCCGGCGCGGTCCCTTCGCCTCCGAGGCGGAGCTGCGCGCCCTGGTCGACCTCGCGGAGAAGGAGTCGCTCATCGAGGACGACGAGCGGCGGATGGTGCACTCGGTCTTCGAGCTGGGCGACACCCTCGTGCGCGAGGTGATGGTGCCGCGCACCGACCTGGTGGTGATCGAGCGCTACAAGACCATCCGGCAGGCCCTCACCCTCGCCCTGCGTTCGGGGTTCTCCCGGATTCCGGTCACCGGCGAGAGCGAGGACGACATCGTCGGGATCGTGTACCTGAAGGACCTGGTCCGCAGGACGCACATCAGCCGGGACGCCGAGGGCGACCTGGTGTCCACGGCCATGCGGCCGGCCGTCTTCGTGCCGGACACCAAGAACGCCGGGGACCTGCTGCGCGAGATGCAGAAGGAACGCAACCACGTCGCCGTCGTCATCGACGAGTACGGCGGCACCGCCGGCATCGTCACCATCGAGGACATCCTCGAGGAGATCGTCGGTGAGATCACCGACGAGTACGACCGGGAGCTGCCGCCGGTGGAGGACCTCGGCGACGACCGGTTCCGGGTCACGGCCCGCCTGGACATCACCGACCTCGGCGAGCTGTACGGCCTGGAGGAGTACGACGACGAGGACGTGGAGACCGTCGGCGGGCTGCTCGCCAAGGCGCTCGGCCGGGTGCCCATCGCCGGGGCGTCCGCCGCGGTCGACCTGCCCGACGGGCGCCGGCTCCAGCTGACGGCGGAGGCCGCGGCCGGACGCCGGAACAAGATCGTCACGGTGCTGGTGGAGCCGGTCCCCGTGGCCGTCGCCGGCGAGGAGAGGCCCGAGTGACCCCGCGGGAGCTGCGCGCCTTCTGCCTGTCGTTCGAGGCGGCGGTGGAGGACTTCCCCTTCGGTCCGCAGATCTCGGTCTTCAAGGTGCTGGGGCGGATGTTCGCGCTGACGGACCTCGACGCGCGGCCCCTGACGGTCAACCTCAAGTGCGACCCGGAGGACGCGGTCCGGCTCCGCGGCGAGCACCAGGGGCTGATCGTCCCCGGCTACCACATGAACAAGCGGCACTGGAACACGGTGACGGCCGACGGCGCTCTGCCCGACCGGCTCGTGAAGGAGCTGGTCGAGGACTCCTACGACCTCGTCGTCGCCGGTCTGCCGAGGGCGCAGCGCCTGCGCCTCGACCGGCCCTGATCGGCCCGCCGCCCGCCGCCCGCCGCCCGCCGCACGGCGGCGGTGGACGGCGGCGGTGGACGGCGCGCAGGTCGCCGGAGGTGGTGGGTGGTGGCCAGGACGCCGAGCAGCGGGACGCCGACCGTGAGACCCACCCACGGCGGCCGCGGCGGGCCACACCGGCCAGGTGCGCGCGTTCAGCAGGACCAGGGGCGCTGCACACGCCGCTGGCGAGGCGGACACCGCGGCGAAGCCGGAGTGGCCGGCCTCGCCGGAGGGGCGGCGGGGCGCGATGTACCCCGTGGCGGGGTGAGCCGGACCGGGCTTCGTATGCTCTGGACATGACCGAGAGCAGCGCGCTTGACCCCGAGGACCGCAAGATCGTCACCCTCGCCCGTTCGGCGCGGGCCCGCAACGGCGTGCCCGAGGGGGCGGCGGTACGGGACGAGACCGGCCGCACGTACGCCGCCGGGTCCGTGGAGCTCGCCTCGCTGAAGCTGAGCGCGTTGCGCACTGCGGTGGCGATGGCCGTGGCCTCGGGCGCCCGGTCCCTGGAGGCGGCCGCGGTGGTGAGCGAGGCGGAGGCCCTGCCGGCCGAGGACCTGGCCGCCGTCGCCGACCTCGGGGGCGCGGGGACGCCGGTGCTGCTCGCCGGGACCGACGGGGCCGTCCGGCTCACCGTCTCCGCCGGCTGACGCACCGCGGGACCGCGCCTCCCGGACCCGCGTGCTCCGGCGCGCCCGCCCGTTCCGCCCGCCCGTTCCGCCCGCCCGTTCCCGCCGCGCGCGCCGACCGGGGCGGGGGACCGTCCGCCGGTCAGAGCGCGTCGGGTCCGCGCTCGCCGGTCCGCACGCGGACGACCGTCTCGACGGGGACGGCCCACACCTTCCCGTCCCCGATCCTGCCGGTGTGCGCGGCCCCGACGATCGCGTCGATCACGCCGTCGGCGTCCGCGTCCTCCACGACGACCTCGATGCGGACCTTCGGCACCAGGTCGACCCGGTACTCGGCTCCCCGGTACACCTCGGTGTGGCCGCGCTGGCGGCCGTAGCCGCTCGCCTCGGTCACGGTCAGGCCGTGCACCCCCCGCTCCTGCAGGGCGGTCTTCACCTCGTCCAGACGGTGGGGCTTGACGATCGCGGTGATGAGCTTCATGCCGGGGGCGTGACCTTCTGGGCGGGGGCGGGGGCGGGGGCGGGGGCGGGGACGGACGAGGCGACCGGGGCGCCGTGGCCCAGGACGCCGTGATCGTATGCCGTCTCGGCGTGCACCGTAAGGTCCAGGCCGGTGATCTCCTGCTCCTCGCCGGCCCGGAAGCCCAGCGCCTTGTCGATCAGCTTGCCGAGGCCGTACGTCACCGCGAAGGCGTACCCCGCCACGACGACCACGGCCAGCAGCTGCCGGCCCAGCAGCGCGGGCCCGCCGCCGTGCAGCAGCCCCTGCGGGCCGCCGGTCATCGCCCTGTCGGCGAACAGCCCGATGAGCAGGGTGCCGACGACGCCGCCGACCAGGTGGACGCCGACGACGTCGAGGGAGTCGTCGTAGTTCAGCTTGAACTTCCAGCTCACCGCGTACGAGCACACGACCCCGGCGGCGAGGCCCACGACCAGCGCGCCGAGCAGGGAGACCACGCCGCAGGACGGGGTGATCGCGACCAGGCCCGCCACCGCGCCGGAAGCGGCGCCCAGGGTGGTGGGGTGACCGTCGCGCCGCTGCTCGACGAAGAGCCAGCCGAGCAGGCCGGTGCAGCCGGCGGCGAGGGTGTTGAGGAACGCGGCGGCGGCGAGGCCGTTCGCGCCGAGCGCGGAGCCCGCGTTGAAGCCGAACCAGCCGAACCAGAGCAGACCGGCGCCGAGCACCACCATCGGCAGGTTGTGCGGGCGCATGGCCTCCTTCCGGAAGCCCAGCCGCGGCCCGAGGACCAGGCACAGGGCGAATCCGGAGGCGCCGGAGGTGATCTCGACGGGCAGGCCGCCGGCGAAGTCGAGCGCGCCGAGCCGGTCGAGGATCCAGCCGCCCGGGCCCCACACCCAGTGGGTGACCGGAACGTATACGAGCAGCGTCCACACCGGTACGAACACCAACCACGCCGAGAAATCGGTCCGGTCGGCGACCGCGCCGCTGATCAGCGCGGCCGTGATGACGGCGAAGGTGAGCTGGAAGGCGGCGAAGAGGAGGGACGGCACCGTGCCGTGGACGCTGTCGGGGCCGAGGCCGCGCATGCCGGCGTGCCGCAGGCCGCCGATGAGACCGCCGCCGGCGTCGTCCCCGAAGGCCAGGGAGTAGCCGGCCGCCAGCCACACCACTGTGACCAGGGCGATCGACACGAAGCTCATCATCAGCATGTTGAGGACGCTCTTCGTGCGGACCATCCCGCCGTAGAACAGGGCCAGGCCCGGGGTCATCAGCAGGACGAGGGCGGTCGCGGCGAGCAGCCAGGCGGTGTCGCCGGTGTTCGCGTGGGGTGCGGCGAGGGTCACGGGCGCCTCCAACGGTGTGCGGGCTCGTCAGAGGGTCACCGGTGTGCGTTTCGGGTCGCCTACGGGTGTGTTTCGACGGCGTTTCGTTGCGCGCGGGTTTCCGGAAGCTCACGGTCCGGGGCGGTGCCGGCGGCTGGTGCGGCGGCTGGTACGGCGGGGCTCCGCGGATCAGGGAGAATGGGCGGCATGAGTGTTCGTACCCAGTCATCCGAGCAGCCGGCGAAGACCGTCCACCGCGCCGGCTTCGCCTGCTTCGTGGGCCGGCCCAACGCGGGCAAGTCCACCCTCACGAACGCTCTGGTCGGGCAGAAGGTGGCGATCACCTCCAACCGCCCCCAGACGACCCGGCACACCGTGCGGGGCATCGTGCACCGCCCGGACGCCCAGCTGATCCTGGTGGACACCCCCGGCCTGCACAAGCCGCGCACGCTGCTCGGCGAGCGGCTCAACGACGTGGTCCGCACCACCTGGGCCGAGGTCGACGTGATCGGCTTCTGCCTGCCCGCCGACCAGAAGATCGGTCCCGGTGACCGCTTCATCGCCAAGGAGCTGGCGGGGATCAGGAAGACCCCGAAGATCGCGGTCGTCACCAAGACCGACCTGGTCGAGCCCAAGGCCCTCGCCGAGCAGCTGATCGCCGTCGACCAGCTCGGCAAGGAGCTGGGCATCGAGTGGGCGGAGATCGTCCCGGTGTCGGCGGTCGGGTCCAAGCAGGTCGACCTGCTGGCCGACCTGCTCATCCCCCTGCTGCCCGAGGGCCCCGCCCTGTACCCGGAGGGCGACCTCACGGACGAGCCGGAGCAGGTCATGGTGGCCGAGCTGATCCGGGAGGCCGCGCTGGAGGGCGTCCGCGACGAGCTGCCGCACTCCATCGCGGTGGTCGTGGAGGAGATGCTCCCGCGCGAGGACCGCCCCGCCGACCGCCCGCTGCTGGACATCCACGCCAACGTCTACATCGAGCGCCCCAGCCAGAAGGGCATCATCATCGGCCCCAAGGGCAAGCGCCTGAAGGAGGTCGGCATCAAGTCCCGCAAGCAGATCGAGGCGCTGCTCGGCACCCCGGTCTTCCTGGACCTGCACGTCAAGGTCGCCAAGGACTGGCAGCGGGACCCGAAGCAGCTGCGGAAGCTGGGGTTCTAGGAGCCCGGCCCCGGGTGGCGGTGCGGCCCGACCGGTCAGCCGGCGGTGTGGGGGGCCATGTCCTGCAGGCCCACCACCCGCAGCAGCTGGAGCTTCTCGTGCGCGTCCGTGCCGGGGCGGGCCGTGTGGAGGACGAGGTGGTGGTGGCTGCCGTGACACAGCAGGACCTCGCAGTCCAGTTCCAGCAGGCCCACCACCGGGTGCAGGAAGCGTTTTCCGGACAGGCGGCGCAGGGACACCTCGTGCGTGTCCCACAGCCGGGCGAACTCCTCGCTGGCTGAACGGAGTTCGGTCGCCAGGGCCGCCGGCTGCGGGTCGTCGGGCCGGGCCGCCGCCACCGCGCGGAGGTTGGCCACGTGGTCGCGGGCGTGGGCCGGCCAGTCCTCGGGCGGGAAGAGGGCGCGTGCCGTGGGGTCCAGGAAGAACCGGCGCGTCAGGTTCCGCTCGCGCGGTGGGCGCGCGGACGCGTCCCCGACCAGGGCCTTGGCGAGCGCGTTCTGCGCCAGCACCTCGCCGCAGTCCGTGACCACCTGCGCCGGCGAGTCGTACAGCCGGTCCAGGACCAGCAGCAGTCCCGGCCGCACGTGCGCCGAGGGCGTGTCCCGGCGCGGCGGCTCCTCGCCCACCAGGTGGAACAGGTGGTCGCGTTCGTCCTCGCTCAGCCGCAGCGCCCGCGCCAGCGCCGTGAGCATCTGGCGCGACGGGCGCGGGCCGCGGCCCTGTTCCAGCCGCGTGTAGTAGTCCACGGACATCCCGGCCAGCGAGGCCACCTCCTCCCGGCGCAGTCCGGGGGTGCGGCGGCGGGCGCCGGGGGCGAGGCCCACGTCGGAGGGGCCCAGGCGGGCCCGGCCGCGGCGCAGGAAGTCGGCGAGCTCGGGTCGGTTCACCCTTCCAGCCTGCGCCGTCCCGGCGGGCTTATCCAGGGACCGCCGGTCCCCCGATCGGAAGGTCTCTCCCGCCGCCGCGGCGGGCGGCGGAGGCTGGAGCTCCCGACGAGAGGAGCACCGCCATGCTGACCCTGATCACCGGAGCCACCGGACAGGTGGGGCGCGGGTTCGTCCCCCGCCTGCTCGCCCAGGCCCGCCCGGACGAACGGGTCCGGGTGGTCGTCCGCGACGAGACCCGTGCCGCCGGCCTCGCCGACCTCGGCGCCGAGGTCGTCGTCGGCGACCTGCGCGACACCGGCGTCCTCGGCAAGGCGCTCACCGGAGTGGACGCCGTCGTCAACATCGCGGCCTCCTTCCGGGGCGTTCCGGACGAGGAGGTGTGGGCGGTCAACCGGGACGCGGCGCTGGAGCTGGGCCGGGCGGCCGTCGCCTCCGGGGTGCGGCGGTTCGTGCAGGCGAGCACCATCCTGGTGTACGGCACCGGGCGCGGACGGCCGCTCGTGGAGGACGACCCCACCGTGCCGGGCGGTCCGATGTGGATGACGTACCCGGAGTCCAAGCGGGAGGCCGAGCTCGGACTGCTGGCGCTGGACGGGCTGGACCTGCGGGTGGGCCGCCTCGCGTTCGTCTACGGCGACGGCGACCCGCACCTGCCCGGCATCACCCGCTGGACCGCGACCCAGCCGGCCGGCAAGCGGCACCACCTGGTGCACGTCGCCGACGCCGCCCAGGGCCTGATGCGCCTGCTGTACGCCCCGGGCGCCGACGGCCGGGTCTACAACATCGCCGACGACGCCCCCGTCACCACGCTGGAGATCCACCGGCTGCTCGGCGCGGAGCCGCCGGCGGACGGCCCCGACCCGGACCCCTGGTACGGGATCGCCTCCACCGACCGCATCCGCCGCGAACTCGGCTACCGGCCGCTGTTCCCGACCCTGTGGAGCGCCCGCGACGCCGGAGCCCTCTGAGCCGCCGCCCCCGGACGCGGGGCGGGTCAGCGCCGGGCCCGCAGCTGGTTCCGGAACCAGTGGTAGGAGGACTTGGGCGTGCGCTCCAGCGTGTCGCGGTCGACGTGCACGAGCCCGAACCGGCGGGCGTAGCCCTCCGCCCACTCGAAGTTGTCCAGCAGGGACCACACGAAGTAGCCGCGCACGTCCACCCCCGCCTCCAGCGCGTCGTGCAGGGCCCGCACATGGGCGTCCAGGTAGGCGATGCGCTCCTGGTCGTCGATCCCCTCGCAGGAGCAGCCGTTCTCGGTGACGACGACGGGCGGGAGGCGGTCGCCGTACCGCTCGTGGAATCCCGTCAGCAGGTCCGTCAGCCCCTCGGGCACGACCGGCCAGCCGGAGTCGGTCACCGGCCGCCCCTCGATCTCCCGCAGCCGGAAGGGCAGTCCGTCCGGCAGGGGCGGCCCGCCGGACGGGGCGCCACCGCTTCCGGGAGCCCCCACCCGGGCCGGCGCGTAGTAGTTGACGCCGTACCAGTCGACGGGCTCGGCGACGGCCTCCAGATCGGCCTGCGCGTCGGCGGGCATCAGCTCGACCATCGGGTCCGGGTACCGCCCGAGGAGGACCGGCTCGGCGAACAGCCGGTTGAGCAGGACGTCGTAGAACCCGGCCGCCTCGACGTCGGCCGGGTCGCCGGAGGCGGGCCGGACCGGGCTGTGGGAGTTGGCGATGCCGATGTCCGCCGCCCCGGCCGCGCGCAGGGCCCGTACGGCGAGGCCGTGCGCGAGGAGCTGGTGGTGGGCGACGGGGAGGGCGTCGAACAGCAGCCGCTCGCCGGGGGCGTGCACGCCGATCGCGTGCCCGAGCAGGGTGTGCTCCGCGGGTTCGTTGAGGGTGATCCAGGTGGTGACGCGGTCCCCGAGCCGGGCGGCGACGACGGCCGCGTGGTCCGCGAACCGGGCGGCCGTGTCCCGCTGAAGCCAGTCCAGCGAGGCGGGCAGGTCCCAGTGGAAGAGGGTGGGGACGGGCCGTACCCCGGCCGCGCACAGCTCGTCCACCAGACGGTCGTAGAAGTCCAGGCCGCCGGGGGAGTTGACCCGGGGCCAGGAGACGGAGAAGCGGTACGCGTCCACGCCGAGGCCGGCGAGGAGGGCCACGTCCTCGCGGTACCGGTGGTAGTGGTCGCAGGCCACCGCCGCCGTCGAGCCGTCCTTCACCCGCCCGGGCCGGGCCGTGAACACGTCCCACACGGACGCCTCGCGCTCCTCGGCCGCCCCCTCGATCTGGTGGGCGGAGGTCGCGACGCCCCACAGGAAGCCGTCCGGGAATCGGGGGAGCGCGCGGTCCGCCTCGGTCGCCATGCCCGGATCGTCCTGCGCCGGGCGGCCCCCGTCAACGCCCGCGTCCACGCACCCCGACGGGGCGCGGCGGGCCTGCGGGGTGCGCCGCTAGGCGCCCTCCTTCAGCACCCGGGACACCAGCTGCCGTTCCTCGTCCGTGAGCCGGGGGTCGGCCGCGTACACCGTGCGGCCGTCCACCGTGATCTCGTAGCGGAAGCCGTCCGGAACGCCCGCCGGCGGGGCGGCCCGGCCGGACGCGAGGACGCGTTCGGCCAGAGTCCGCAGCTCCCCGGCGTCGGGCCGGTCCGAGGTGTCGATCTCGGCCCGGCGTTCGATGCCCGCGAAGCCGCCCGTGCGCCGTACTCGAATACGCATGGGTCCGTGTCTAGTACGGATTCACCGCGCCCGCACCCCTACCCGCTCCCACGCCTTCTGCACGGCCCGCAGTTCGTCCCCGGCGCCGTACCGCTCGCGCGTCGCCCTCGCCGTCAGCGCGGCGAAGTCGGCGAAGCGGGCGTCCTCCTTCAGGTCACCGCCGGTGAGCACGTCGTACCAGATCTGCCCGGCCGTCTCCCAGGCGTATCCGCCGAGGGCGGTGGCGGCCAGGTAGAAGGCGTGGTTGGGGATGCCGGAGTTGATGTGCACACCGCCGTTGTCGCGGCCGGTGCGGACGTAGTCCTCCATCGTCGCCGGCTGCGGGTCCTTGCCGAGGACGTCGTCGTCGTACGCCGTGCCCGGCGCCTTCATCGAGCGCAGGGCGGTCCCCTCGACGCGCGGGGCGAGGAGGCCCGCCCCGATCAGCCAGTCGGCCTCCGCGGCGGTCTGCCCGAGGGTGTACTGCTTGATCAGCGAGCCGAAGACGTCGGAGAGGGACTCGTTCAGCGCGCCCGACTGGCCGTAGTACTCCAGGTTCGCGGTGTGCTGGGTGACGCCGTGGGTCAGCTCGTGCCCGATGACGTCGACCGGGATGGTGAAGTCGAGGAAGATCTCGCCGTCGCCGTCGCCGAACACCATCTGCTCGCCGTTCCAGAAGGCGTTGTCGTAGTCCTCGCCGAAGTGCACGGTCGCGTCGAGCGGGAGTCCGGCGCCGTCGATGGAGCGGCGGCCGTACGCCTTCAGGTACAGCTCGAAGGTGGCGCCGAGGCCCGCGTAGGCGCGGTTGACGGACGCGTCGGAGCCCGGGTCGGAGCCTTCCTCGCGGACCTTGGCGCCGGGCAGGTCCTGGGTGTGCCGCGCGTCGTAGACGGTGCGGCGCGGCCGGTCGGCGGGGCCGGCGGGCGGGGCGGCGGCGGGCGCGCCGATGACCGTGGTCAGGCGGCGCCTGGTGCGCTGGTAGGCGTCGTGCTCCAGGGAGCGGCGGGCGGGTCCGGAGAGCGCGGGGTCCTCGTTGCGGGCGAGCCTGTCGAGGACGTGCGGCGGCACGATCGTGCAGAAGACGGGCTGGGAGCCCCCGTTGGTCGTCATGACCGCACCATCGCACTGGGTGACGCCCCTGTCACCACCTGCCACCATGATTGGTGAAATACCGGGACACCGGCGGCGACGCTGGGTGACGCCGTGGTAGGGAAGAGTGTCGCCGACGACGGGAAGGTGTGGTACTTCGCACTTTTTCATCCCTTTTGTTCCGTCGGTCCCGCATACTGGGACGGACCCGCGCGCCCGGAGCGGCTCGGCTAGGCTGCGGAGCACCATGCGTTCCTGGCTGCTTCTCCTTAGCTGCCGCGGCGAGGGCCTGTAGTCGAGGCCGACCCCCTCCCCGCGGAGCTCGGCGTCGCGTCGTCGGCCGTCCTTCCGGACACCTCGAGGAGCCCTACGCGTCATGGCCAACCGCCAGCAGCCCAGCCCCATGCCGATCCACAAGTACGGCCGGTACGACCAGGTGGACATCCCCGACCGCACCTGGCCCGACCAGCGGATCACCGTCGCCCCCCGCTGGCTCTCCACCGATCTGCGCGACGGCAACCAGGCCCTGATCGACCCGATGTCGCCCGAGCGCAAGCGCCGGATGTTCGACCAGCTCGTGAAGATGGGCTACAAGGAGATCGAGGTGGGCTTCCCCGCCTCCGGCCAGACCGACTTCGACTTCGTGCGCTCGATCATCGAGGAAGAGGGCGCGATCCCGGACGACGTGACGATCTCCGTGCTCACCCAGGCCCGCGAGGACCTGATCGAGCGGACCGTGGAGTCCCTGCAGGGCGCCAGGCGCGCCACCGTCCACCTGTACAACGCCACCGCCCCGGTCTTCCGCCGGGTCGTCTTCCGCGGCTCCCGGGACGACATCAAGCGGATCGCCGTCGACGGCACCCGCCGGGTGATGGAGTACGCCGAGAAACTGCTGGGCCCCGAGACCGAGTTCGGCTACCAGTACTCGCCGGAGATCTTCACCGACACCGAGCTGGACTTCGCCCTGGAGGTCTGCGAGGCCGTCATGGACGTGTGGCAGCCCGGCCCGGACCGCGAGATCATCCTCAACCTGCCCGCCACCGTGGAGCGTTCCACGCCGTCCACGCACGCGGACCGCTTCGAGTGGATGCACCGCAACCTCTCCCGCCGCGAGTACGTCTGCCTGTCCGCCCACCCGCACAACGACCGCGGCACGGCCGTGGCGGCGGCCGAGCTGGCGCTGATGGCCGGCGCCGACCGCGTCGAGGGCTGCCTGTTCGGGCAGGGCGAGCGCACCGGCAACGTCGACCTGGTCACCCTGGGCATGAACCTGTTCTCCCAGGGCGTCGACCCGCAGATCGACTTCTCCGACATCGACGAGATCCGCCGCACCTGGGAGTACTGCAACCAGATGGAGGTCCACCCGCGCCACCCGTACGTGGGCGACCTGGTCTACACGTCCTTCTCCGGCTCCCACCAGGACGCCATCAAGAAGGGCTTCGACGCCATGGAGGCCGACGCCGCGGCCCGGGGCGTCACCGTCGACGACCTCGAGTGGGCCGTGCCGTACCTGCCGATCGACCCCAAGGACGTCGGCCGCTCCTACGAGGCCGTCATCCGCGTCAACTCCCAGTCCGGCAAGGGCGGCGTCTCCTACGTCCTGAAGAACGACCACAAGCTCGACCTGCCGCGCCGCATGCAGATCGAGTTCTCGAAGATCATCCAGGCGAGGACCGACGCCCGGGGCGGCGAGATCACGCCGAAGGAGATCTGGGCGGTCTTCCAGGACGAGTACCTGCCGAACCCCGAGAACCCGTGGGGCCGCATCCAGCTGCGCACCGGCCAGTCGACCACGGACACGGACGGGACCGACACCCTGACCGTCGAGGCCACCGTGGACGGCGAGGACACCGTCCTGACCGGCTCCGGCAACGGTCCCATCTCGGCCTTCTTCGACGCCCTGCAGTCCGTCGGCGTCGACGTGCGCCTGCTGGACTACCAGGAGCACACGATGAGCGAGGGCGCCTCCGCGCAGGCCGCCTCCTACATCGAGTGCGCGATCGGCGACAAGGTGCTGTGGGGCATCGGCATCGACGCGAACACGACGCGTGCGTCGCTGAAGGCGGTCGTCTCCGCGGTGAACCGCGCGGCCCGCTGACCGCGCTGACCTGGCGCTTCGGTGCCCTGACCGCCGGCTGCGGCGGTCGGGGCGCCGTCGCATACCGGCCATCGGGCCCCTCAGGTCACGGAAAGGTCTCGTCCGGGGTGCTGACTCAGCCTCGGGGATGTGGCTAACATCACGCCAGCGCGGCGATGCTGCCGCGCGGTTACGGAGGTGCGACGTGCTGCCAGTACGGGGACGAGACGGCCGAGCCGCCAGGGCTGCGCGCATCCTGGGCACCCGCACCGCATGGACGCCCGTCGGGGACGGCGAGTTCTTCTGCCCCGGCTGCGGCGGCGACCGCAACTACCAGCGGCTCACCGGCCGCCGCCGGCTCACCGTGCTCGGCGTGCCCGTGCTGCCGCGCGGGGCCACCGGGCCCGTCGTGGAGTGCGCGGCCTGCCGCGAGCACTACGGCACCGACGTCCTCGACCACCCCACCACCCGCCGCTTCTCCGCGATGCTCCGCGACGCCGTGCACACCGTCGCCCTCGCGGTGCTCGCCGCGGGCGGCGCCTGCTCCCGCACGGCCCTGGAGACGGCCGCCGCCACCGTCCGCGCGGCCGGGTTCGCCGACTGCACGGAGGACCGGCTCGCCGCCCTGGTCGAGGCCCTCGCCGCCGACACCGGCCGGTTCCTCGACCGGCCGAGCAGCGCCGGCCTGACCATAGAGCTGCACGAGTCCCTCGACCCGCTCGCCCCGCACCTGGCTCCCGCGGGCCGCGAGTCGCTCCTCCTGCAGGCCGCGCGCATCGCCCTCGCCGACGGCCCCTACACGCCCGCCGAACGCGATGCCCTCACCACGGTCGGCGCGGCCCTCACCATCTGCGCCGACGACGTCACCCGCCTGCTCGCCGCGGCCCGCACGCCGTCCTGAGCCTGCCGCGCCCCGCCCGGCACTCCCCGGAGCGACGGGCGGCGGCCGGCGGGGCCGGAGCCCGGACCAGGGGAAGGCCAGTGAGTCCCCCGCTCAGCGGCGCCCCCGCACCGGCCGGACGCTGCTCGCCCCGGCCAGGCCCCGCGGCGCCGGGGCGGTCGAGCGGCCGGGTCTAGAGCAGGCCGGCCGCGGCCAGGATCCGGGCGACCCGTTCCGTCTCCTCCCCGGACAGGGGCACCTGGGGCTCGGCCGTCGCCGGGCAGGCGATGATGCCGCGCAGGTGCAGCGCCGCCTTGAACGCGCCCAGCGCCGACGAGCCGGCGCCCATCCTGGCCGGGTCGCCGGCGCCGGTCAGCCGGAACAGCGCGCACAGCCGCTCCTGCTCGGCCCGCGCCGCCTCCCGGTCTCCCGCCCGGCACTGCCGGTACAGGCGGACGTAGCCGTGCGGGTCCACGTTGGCCAGCCCCGGCACGGCCCCGTCGGCGCCCAGTGCCAGTGCGAGGTCCGTCACGACCTCCGAGCCGGTCAGCACGCTGAACCCGGAGTGGGCGCGGGCGCCGGTGACCAGCTCCCGGAAGGCCGCCAGATCCCCGCTGGAGTCCTTCACGCCGGCCAGCACACCGTCCCCGGCGAGCCCCAGCAGCAGGTCGGCGGGGAGCTTGCTGTGCACGGCCGGGGGGATGTCGTAGGCGATCACCGGGACCGGGCTCGCGGCGGCGACCCGGCGGTAGTGGTGGACGATCTCCGAGGGATGGGTGCGGGTGTAGAAGGGCGCGGTGACGACGACGGCCTGCGCGCCGGCCGCGGTGACCGCCGAGACGTGGTCGAGCACGCGCGGGGTGGTCATGTCGATGGCGCCCGCGAGGACCGGCAGCCGGCCGCCCAGGTGCGCGGTCACGGCCTCCACCACCTGCCGGCGCTGCCGGTCGGTCAGGAAGGCCGCCTCCGAGGTCGAGCCGAGCAGGAACAGCCCGTGCACCCCGGCCTCCACCAGATGGTCGACCAGGCGCCGCAGCGAGGGCACGTCCACCTCGCGGTCCGGCGTCAGGGGCGTGCAGACGGGCGGGACGACACCCGTCAGCGGGGCGGGGAAGGTCATGCGGGCTCCTGGCGGGCTGGGTCTCCGGTCGGCTGGTCCTCCTCCACAGGATGGTGGCACCGGTAGCGGTGCCCGCCCCGCGACGCGGCCGAGAAGCCCGGCATCGCCTCGGCGCACACCGCGTCCGCCCGCCAGCAGCGGGTGCGGAACGGGCAGCCGCTCGGCGGGCGGATCGCCGAGGGCACCGGCCCGGTCAGCGGGATCGGTTCGAGGGGGTGCAGCAGGCCGGGCGCGGCCGAGAACAGGGCGCGGGTGTACGGGTGCCGGGCGCCGCCGGCGACCCGGCCGGCCGGGGTCTCCTCCACGATCCGGCCGAGGTACATGGTGATCACCCGGTCGCTCATCCGCCGCACCGTCTGGATGTCGTGCGAGACGAACACCAGCGCCAGCCCCAGGCGTTCCCTCAGGTCGAGCAGCAGGTTGAGGATCTGCGCGCGGACCGAGACGTCCAGGGCGCTGGTCGGCTCGTCGGCGACCACCAGGGCCGGGTCCAGGGCGAGCGCGCGGGCGATGGCGACGCGCTGCCGCTGGCCGCCGGAGAGCTGCCCGGGCAGGGCGTCGGCCAGCGCCCGGGGGAGGCCCACCAGGGCCATCAGCTCCCGGACCCGGTCCTCCCGCTCCGCCCTGCCGCCGCGCCGGTGGACGTCCAGCGGATCGCGCAGCACCCGGCGGACGGTCAGCCGGCGGTTCAGGGCCGTCGACGGGTCCTGGAAGATCATGCCGACGCCCGCGCCGACCGCGGCCCGGCGTTCCGCGGGCGTCATCGCCCACAGGTCCCGCCCCCGGAAGGACACCGTCCCGAGGACCGGCCGCTCGATGCCCACCAGCACCTTCGCCAGCGTCGACTTCCCGCATCCCGACTCGCCGACCACGCCGACGGTCTCGCCGGGCGCGACGGCCAGGTCGGCGCCGGTCAGGGCGTACACCCGGTCGCGGCGGAACAGGCCGCCGCTGCGCGCCCGGTGCACGACGTGCGCGTCCCGCACCTCCACGACAGCGGTCACTGCGGGGCCTCCTCGCTCTCGGCGGACGCCGGCCGCACCGCGGGGTGGTGGCACGCCGCCGCGTGCGTCGCGGTGCCGGCGAGGACCGGTGCACTCGTGTGGCACACCGCGGTGGCGAGCGGGCAGCGGTCGGCGAACCGGCACCCCGCGGGGAAGTCGGCGGGCGCCGGCACGACCCCCTTGATCTGCGTCAGCCGTTCCTCGGCCGACTCCAGCGAGAGCACGCTGCCGAGCAGCCCGCGCGTGTAGTGGTGGGCCGGCGCGCCCACCAGGCCGGCGGTCACCCCCGTCTCCACGATCCGCCCGCCGTACATCACCGCCACCCGGTCGGTGACGTCGGCGACCAGCGCCAGATCGTGCGAGACCAGGAGCAGCGCGAAGCCCAGCTCCCCGCGCAGCCGCAGCAGCAGCTCCATCACCTGGGCCTGCACGGTGACGTCCAGGGCGGTGGTGGGCTCGTCGGCGACGATCAGACCGGGGTCGCGGGAGAGGGCCATGGCGATGAGCACGCGCTGCCGCTGGCCGCCGGAGAGTTCGTGCGGGTAGCTGCGCAGGGTGCGCTCCGGGTCGAGACCGACCAGCGACAGCAGCTCCCGCGGGCCGCGGCGGCCCCCGCGCCGCACGAGCTGCCCCAGCTGGGCGCGGACGGTCATGGCCGGGTTCAGCGAGGACAGGGCGTCCTGGTGGACCATCGCCATCTCGTGGCCGAGCAGCCGCCGCCGCGCCCGCGCCGGCTCGGCGAGCAGGTCCTGCCGCCGGAACCGCACCCGGCCGCTGACCCGGGCGTCCTTCGGCTGCAGTCCCATGACGGTGAGGGCGGTCAGCGACTTGCCGCAGCCCGACTCGCCCACCAGGCCGAGCACTTCGCCCGGATACACCTCGAAGGAGACCCCGTCCACGATGTCCACGCCCCGGTGCCGGCCCGGGAAGCCGATGGCGAGGTCCTCCACGGCGAGCACCGGCTGCCCGCCGCGGCCGGGCAGCGGCCGGGCCCGGGAGCGCAGCCGCCGCGCGGCCTCGGCCAGACCGGGGAGCGGCAGCACCTCGCCGCCGCCGGGCTCCGGCGTCCCGCGCCGGTCCGGGGGCGGCGCGGCCTCCCGCGGGGCGGGCGCCGCCCAGGCGTCGGAGACCCCCTCGGAGAGGATGTTCAGCGACAGCACGGTCAGCAGGATCAGCAGCCCGGGGAAGACGGTCGCCCACCAGCCGCCGGTCAGCACCATGTTCTTGCCGTCGGCGATGACGCTGCCCCAGGACGGGTTCGGGGGCCGTACGCCCGCGCCGATGAAGGACAGCGACGCCTCGAACACGATGGCCTCGGCGACCTGCACCGTGCAGAACACCAGCACCGGGGCCGCGCAGTTGACGGCCACGTGCCGCAGCAGGATGTGCGGGGTGCGGGCGCCGACGACCCGCTCGGCGGTGACGTAGTCCTCGCCGTACTGGTCGAGGACGTTGGCCCGCACCACCCGCGCGACCGGTGGGGTGAACAGGAAGGCGATCGCGCAGATCAGCACGCCGATCCCGCCGCCGAACACGGCGACCAGCACGGCCGCGAGCGCGATGCCCGGGAACGCCATCACCACGTCCAGGCAGCGCATCAGCGTCTCGTCGACGGCCTTGCGGGAGGTGGCGGCGAGCGCCCCGACGACCGCGCCGGCGACCAGCGCGAGCGCGGTGGCGCCCAGCCCGATGGCGAGCGAGAACCGGGCGCCGTGCATCAGCCGGCTCAGCACGTCCCGGCCCAGGCTGTCCTGCCCCATCCAGTGCGCGGCGGACGGCCGCCCGGTGCCGCCGACGGGGTCGTGCTGCTCCAGCGGGTCGTCCGGGGCGAGCACCGGGGCGAGCACGGCGGCCAGGACGACCGCGGTCAGGAAGCAGACGGCGACCCTGGACGGCAGCGGCAGCCGGCGCCAGGCGCGCAGCCGGACGCCGGGCCGGGCGAGTCGCTCGGCGAGTGACGCGCGCGTGCCCATCAGCCGGCCCTCAGACGCGGATTGACCAGCAGATACAGGATGTCGATGACGAGGTTGACGACGACGAACCCGGTGGCGGTGGTGAGGACGACCCCCTGCACCACCGCCGGGTCGCCGTTCTGCACGGCGTCGATCATCAGCTTGCCCATGCCGGGCAGCGAGAAGATCGTCTCGATGACGACCGCGCCGCCGAGGAGGTAACCGACCCGCAGGCCCAGCACGGTCAGCGGGTTGACCAGGGCGTTCCTGAGGACGTTCCGTCCGACGACCACCCGCGGCGGCAGCCCGTTGCCGATCGCGGTCCGCACGTAGTCCTTGTCCAGCTCCTCCACCACGGACGTCCGCACGATCCGCGTGAGCTGCGCCGCCACCGGCAGCGACAGCGCGAAGGCGGGCAGGGCCAGGGTCCTCAGCCAGCCGGTGACGGAGTCGGCGGGGTTGACGTAGCCGCCGGTCGGGAACCAGCCCCGGTCCACGGCCAGGTACTGGATCATCAGCAGCGCCAGCCAGAACCCCGGCGCGGCGACCCCGACCAGCGACAGGACCCGGACGGCCTGGTCCGGCAGCCGGTCCCGGTGCACGGCCGCCGTGACCCCGCCCGCCAGCGCCAGCACGACCGCGATCGCCAGACCGAGGAAGGTCAGCTGCATCGTGAGCGGCAGGGCGGTGGCGACCTGCTCGGCCACGGGGGCGCGGGTGAGGGCGCTGGTGCCGAGGTCGCCGTGGAGCAGGTCGCCGACGAAGTGGACGTACCGCACGGGCAGCGGGTCCAGCAGGCCGTTGCGCTCCCGGAAGTCGTGCAGCTGCCGCGGGGTCGGATTGGCGCCCTGGAAGAAGGCCGATGCCGGGTCGGCGTCCGAGAACCGCATCACCACGAAGACGAACAGCACGATCCCGAGGAGCAGCGGGACGAGCAGGGCGACACGGCGGAGCAGGATCCGCCAGACGGCCGTCATGCCGTCACGCCCACCGGGCGCGGAGCAGGTTCACGCCCGGGTAGGGCTGCGCCCGTATCCCGGTGAGCCGGCGCGGGTCCCACGCGGTCATCAGCTCGTTGTGCACCACCGGGTACAGCACGGCCTGTTCCGCGACGACGTCGATGCAGTCCTGGATCATGGCCTTCTTCCGCGCGGGGTCGGGTTCCCGGGTCGCCCGGTCCATGTCGGCGAAGAGCCGCTCGGCCACGGGGTGGCCGGCCCACCGGGTGTACCGCATCCACAGGTTCCCGGGGCCGTGGTTGTAGCGCATGATCAGGTCGGCGTCGAGGCCGAACTGGTTGGGGTTGGAGGCCGCGGCCACCACCTGGTAGTCCTGCCGCTGGTCCAGCTTGGTGAAGACGGCCGTGGTCTCCTGCGGGGCCAGCGTGGTCTCCACGCCGATCGCGTCCCAGGAGGACTTGAGGGTCGGCAGGCAGTCGGCGATCCAGCTGACGTTGACGGCCAGGAGACGGACGTGCAGGCGCTTCACCCCGGCGGCCCGCAGCAGCGCCTTCGCCCGGCCGGGGTCGTGGTCGTAGACGGTCGCGGCCCGCCGGTAGCAGGGGTTGCCCTCGTCGAGGAACGAGGACGCGGGCCTGCCGTGGCCCCGCAACGCGACCCGCACGATCTTCTCGCGGTCGACGGCGTAGTGCAGCGCCTGGCGGACCCGGACGTCGTCGAACGGCGGGTGCCGGGTGTTGAACATCAGGAACAGGTTGTTCATGCCGGCGCCGCCCGCGACCTTCAGGCCGCCCTGCCGCAGGCGGGCGATGTTGGCGTAGGGGATGTTGTCCGCGATCTGCGCCTCCGCACCCGCTCCGGAGATCTTCGCGACGCGCGGCGCGGCGTCCACGATCGTCAGCCAGTTCATCCGCCGGAAGGCCGGCCTGCGGGGCCCGTCGTACCCGTCGAACGCCTCGAAGACGGTGTTCGACTTCGGGTGGTGCGCGGTCTGCCGGTACGGCCCCGAGCCGACGGCCAGCCCCCTGACCGCGTCGTCCCAGGCGCCGGGCCGCCCGAACACGTGCTTCGGCATGATCTTGGCGAGGGTGAGCCGCGCGAGCCCGTCCGGGAAGGGGAACTTCAGCACCAGTTCGACGGTCCGGGCGCCGGTCTTCCGGACGCCGTCCAGCCAGCCGGCGAAGAAGCCCTTGGCGAGGGTCTGGGTGCCCGGGTCCAGGATGCGGTCGAAGACGAACACCACGTCGTCGGCGGTGACGGGCCTGCCGTCGTGGAAGACCGCCCCGGACCGCAGGGTGAACCGCCAGCGGGTGGCGCGGGGGTCCCGCGGCACCTCGGTGGCGAGCGCCGGATACGGCACACGGGTGATCGGGTCGGTGTCCAGCAGCCCCTCGTACACGTGGTTGTTGGCGGCCATCGCGAACGCCGAGGCCGTCTGGGTCGGGTCCCAGCTGCCGTCGTTGCCGTACCCGATCACCGCGGTCAGCGTCCGCTCCCGGCCGCCGCCGCCTCCGGTGCCGTCGGTGGACTCCGGCCCGGCGGAACAGCCGACCAGCACCGTCCCCGCCCCCAGCGCTCCGGCGCCCTGCAGCAGCGACCGGCGGCGCGGCGCCGGCACGTCGGGGGTCACGTCGTCGCGCACGGGTCCTCCAGCGGGTGGTGGGGAGGGGCGGGAGATACGACGTCCTACGTCCTACGTCCGGTAGCGCGACCATAGGAGGGCCCGTGGAGGCGGTCAAGACGGCCCGCACGGACGGACCCGTGAGCGGGGCTCTCCCGGCCCCGCCGGCATGGGCGAGAATGGCGGCATGAGTCTGTTCCGCGACGACGGCATCGTGCTGCGCACCCAGAAGCTGGGTGAGGCGGACCGGATCATCACCCTGCTCACGCGCGGGCACGGGCGGGTTCGGGCGGTGGCACGCGGAGTGCGGCGCACCAAGTCCAGGTTCGGGGCCCGGCTGGAGCCGTTCTCCCACGTGGACGTGCAGTTCTTCGCGCGGGGGAGCGAACTGGTCGGGCGCGGGCTGCCGTTGTGCACGCAGAGCGAGACGATCGCTCCCTACGGCGGCGCGATCGTCACCGACTACGCGCGCTACACCGCCGGCACCGCCATGCTGGAGACGGCCGAGCGGTTCACGGACCACGAGGGCGAGCCGGCCGTGCAGCAGTACCTGCTGCTGGTCGGCGCGCTGCGGACGCTCGCCCGGGGGGAGCACGCGCCGCACCTCGTCCTGGACGCCTTCCTGCTGCGCTCCCTCGCCGTCAACGGGTACGCCCCCAGCTTCGGCGACTGCGCGCGGTGCGGGATGCCCGGCCCGAACCGGTTCTTCTCCGTCGCCTCCGGCGGCTCCGTCTGCGCCGACTGCCGGGTGCCCGGCAGCGTCGTGCCGTCCCCGCAGACCCTGGTACTGCTCGGTGCGCTGCTTACGGGAGACTGGGAGACGGCGGACGCCTGCGAGGCGCGGTACGTCCGCGAGGGCAGCGGGCTGGTGTCGGCCTACCTGCACTGGCACTTGGAGCGCGGGCTGCGCTCCCTCCGGTACGTAGAGAAGTAGTCCACGGTCGAGGAGACGAGAAGCACATGGTCGTACGCGGGTTCCTGGGGCGCCAGCGGCGCGAGTACAAGGCGCCGGAGCCGCACCCGTCCGGCGCCCGCCCGCCCAAGCTCCCGGGCGAGCTGGTCCCGAACCACGTGGCGATCGTCATGGACGGCAACGGGCGGTGGGCCAAGGAGCGGGGGCTGCCGCGTACCGAGGGCCACAAGGTCGGCGCGGAGCGGGTGCTGGACGTCCTGCAGGGCTCCATCGAGATCGGCGTGCGCAACATCTCCCTGTACGCCTTCTCCACCGAGAACTGGAAGCGGTCGCCCGAGGAGGTCCGCTTCCTGATGAACTTCAACCGCGACTTCATCCGCAGGACCCGCGACCAGCTCGACGAACTCGGCATCCGGGTGCGCTGGGTGGGCCGTATGCCCCGGCTGTGGAAGTCGGTCGCCAAGGAGCTGCAGGTCGCCCAGGAGCAGACCAAGGACAACGACCTGCTCACCCTGTACTTCTGCATGAACTACGGCGGCCGCGCCGAACTCGCGGACGCGGCGAAGGCCATGGCGGAGGACGTGAGGGCGGGCCGCCTCGATCCGTCCAAGGTCAGCGAGAAGACGATCCAGAAGTACCTGTACTACCCGGACATGCCGGACGTCGACCTGTTCCTGCGTCCGAGCGGCGAGCAGCGCACCTCCAACTACCTGCTCTGGCAGAGCGCCTACGCCGAGCTGGTCTTCCAGGACGTGCTGTGGCCCGACTTCGACCGCCGCGACCTGTGGCGGGCCTGCGTCGAGTTCGCCTCCCGCGACCGCCGCTTCGGCGGCGCCGTCCCGAACGAGCAGCTGCTCGCGGCGGAGGGCGGGCAGGACGGCTGAGGGGCCGCCCGGCGGGCGCCCGCCGGCGCCGGGCGCCGGTTCAGCCCGCCGGGCGCTGCGCGCAGTCGGCGCAGGTGCCGAAGATCTCCACGGTGTGGGCGACGTTGACGTACCCGTGCTCGGCGGCGATCGCCTCCGCCCAGGTCTCCACGGCCGGACCCTCGACCTCCACCGCCCTGCCGCAGGCGCGGCAGACCAGGTGGTGGTGGTGCTCGCCGGTGGAGCAGCGGCGGTAGACGGACTCGCCGTCGGAGGTGCGCAGGACGTCCACCTCGCCGGCCTCGGCGAGGGACTGCAGCGTGCGGTAGACGGTGGTGAGCCCGACCGAATCGCCCTTGTGCTTGAGCATGTCGTGCAGTTCCTGCGCGCTGCGGAACTCGTCGACCTCGTCCAGCGCCGCCGCCACGGCTGCACGCTGGCGTGTGGCGCGGCCCTTCACGGGCGGTCCAGCGGTCGTCACCGGTTCCTCCTGTCACATCTGCCGTATGCCCGGGCCATTGTGCCAGCCCGGGCACCCGGCGGTCAGACGCCGACCTCGTCCCCGGCTTCCCGCGTGGCGGGGATGGAGCACTCCGCCGGGTCGCCCGCGGGGTGCGCGGCGGCCGCCGCGCGGGCGCGCCGCCGGGCGAGCGGAGCGGCCAGCGCGGTCAGCGCGACGAACGCGGCGATGGTCAGCAGGACGATCGTGGCGCCGGGCGGCACGTCCTGGTAGTACGAGGTGACCGTGCCGCTGACGGTGACGGCCACCCCGATCGCCACCGCGACCGCGAACGTCACGGTGAAGCTGCGGCTGAGCTGCTGCGCCGCGGCCACCGGCACCACCATCAGCGCGGACACCAGCAGCAGGCCCACCACGCGCATGGCCACCGTCACGGTGACCGCCGCGGTGACCGCCGTCAGCAGGTTCAGGGCGCGCACCGGCAGCCCGGTGACCCGCGCGAACTCCTCGTCCTGGCTGACCGCGAACAACTGGCGGCGCAGGCCCAGCGTGACCAGCAGCACGAACGCCGCGAGCAGGCAGATCGCGGTCACGTCGGACGGCGACACCGTCGACAGCGAGCCGAACAGGTACGACGTGAGGTTGGCGTTGGAGCCGCCCGGCGCGAGGTTGATCAGCATCACCCCGCCGGCCATGCCGCCGTAGAAGAGCATGGCGAGGGCGATGTCGCCGCGGGTCCGGCCGTACCAGCGGATCAGCTCCATCAGCACCGCGCCGAGCACGGAGACGGCCGTGGCCATCCACACCGGCGAGGTGGACAGCAGGAAGCCGAGGCCGACGCCCGTCATGGCCACGTGCCCGATGCCGTCGCCCATCAGCGCCTGGCGGCGCTGGACCAGGTAGATGCCGACCGCGGGCGCCGTGACGCCGACCAGCACGGCGGCCAGCAGCGCCCGCTGCATGAAGGCGTAGTTCAGGAAGTCCATCAGCTCAGCAGTCCCGTGCGGATCGGTTCGGCGCCCGCCGGCGCGTGCGGGTGTACGTGGTCGTGGCCGGGCAGGGCGTGCTGGCCGACCGCGCGCGGCGGCGGGCCGTCGTGCAGCACGCAGCCGTCGCGCAGGACGACCGCCCGGTCGATCAGGGGCTCCAGCGGGCCCAGTTCGTGCAGCACGAGCAGCACCGTCGCACCGGCCTCGACCTGCCGGCGCAGCGTCCGCGCGAGCACCTCCTGGCTGGCCAGGTCGACGCCCGCCATCGGCTCGTCCATGATCAGCAGTTCCGGCTCGGCGGCCAGCGCCCGGGCGATCAGCACCCGCTGGTGCTGGCCGCCGGAGAGGGCGTCGACGGGGTCCTTGGCGCGGTCCGCCATGCCGACCAGCTCCAGGGCCCGCCGCACGGCCTCCCGGTCGGCCCTGCGGAAGACGCCGAAGCGGCTGCGCGAGAGCCGGCCCGAGGAGACGATCTCGGTGACGGTCGCCGGGACGCCGCCCGCGGCCGTGGTGCGCTGCGGTACGTAGCCCACCCGCGCCCAGTCCCGGAAGGACCGGCGCGGGGTGCCGAACAGCTCGATCGTGCCCGAGGCCACGGGCACCTGGCCGATGATCGCGCGGATCGCCGTCGACTTGCCGGAGCCGTTCGCGCCGAGCAGCGCGACGACCTCGCCCCGGCCGACGGTGAGATCGACGCCCCGGAGCACGGGACGCGCGCCGAGTCGGGCGGTCACCCCGCGCAGGGATATGACAGGCTCGCTGGTCATCTCGTCTCCCGTCACCTGGCGCCCAGTGCCTTCTGCAGCGCCTCGAGGTTGGCCTCCTGGACCGCGAAGTAGTCCCGGCCGCGGGAGCGGTCGGTGATGCCCTCGATCGGGTCCAGGACGTCGGTCTTCAGGCCCGTGTCCTTCGCGATGGTCTTGGCGGTCCGGTCGCTGACCAGCGTCTCGTAGAAGACGGTGGTGACGCCGTCGGCCCTGGCCATCCGCTCCAGGTCCCGGACCCGGGCGGCGCTCGGCTCGGACTCGGGGTCGAGGCCGCTGACGGCCTCCTCGGTGAGGCCGTAGCGCTCGGCGAGGTAGCCGAAGGCGGCGTGCGTGGTGATGAACACCTTGCCCCTGCTGTGCGCGAGGCCGTCCCGGAACCGCGTGTCCAGGTCGTTCAGCCGCTTCACCAGGGCCGCGGTGTTCTTCCGGTAGTCGGCCGCGTGCTCGGGGTCGGCCTTCGCGAAGGCCTTGCCGACGCCCTCGGCGACCTGCGCGTAGCGCACCGGGTCGAGCCAGATGTGCGGGTCCTCGCCCGCCTCGTCCCCGTGCTCGTGGCCGTCGTGCGCGTCGCCCTCGTGCGCGTCGCCGTCGTGCTCGTGGGCGTCGTGTCCGGGCGCGTGGCCCCCGACCTCGTCGCCGTGGTGCTCCAGCGTGGTGAGGGCGGCCGCGTCGATCTTCGTCCCGACCGGCGACTGGGCCACGGCCTCGTCGACGGACGGCTGGAGGTGCTTCAGGTACAGGACGGCGTCGAACTCCTCGAGCTGGGCGATCTGCCGCGGGCTGATCTCCAGGTCGTGCGGCTCCTGGCCGGGGGTGGTGAGGGTGACGACGTGGACGTGGCTGCCGCCGATGCGCTCGGCGAGGAACGCCATCGGGTAGAACGACGCGACGACATCGAGCTTGTCCGTGTTGGCGGCGACCGCCTTGCCGCCGGAGCAGGCGGACAGCGTGCCGATCCCGAGGGCGGTGACCGCGGCGACCGCGGCGGGTATGAGGCGGTGCGCGCCGGACCGGGCGCGTCGTCGTACGTTCATGACAGTCATTTTCAACAAGAATGGAAACCGTTGTCAACAACGCTCGTCATACGATCTGGACGGGGGCCGATTTGGTCGTGGGGGAGTCCGCGCCGGTAACCTGAATCATTCGCTGGAAGCATCTCGCTTCAACGCCCGTCGTCGTAATGAAGAGAGCACCGTGGCCGCCGACAAGATCGACACCATCGTCAGCCTGAGCAAGCGCCGTGGCTTCGTTTTCCCCTGCAGTGAGATCTACGGCGGTCAGCGTGCCGCCTGGGACTACGGACCGCTGGGTGTCGAGCTCAAGGAGAACATCAAGCGCCAGTGGTGGCGCTACATGGTGACGTCGCGCGAGGACGTCGTCGGTATCGACTCGTCCGTCATCCTGGCCCCCGAGGTCTGGGTCGCCTCCGGTCACGTCGCCACCTTCACCGACCCGCTGACCGAGTGCACCTCGTGCCACAAGCGGTTCCGCGCCGACCACCTGGAGGAGGCGTACGAGGAGAAGAAGGGCCACGCCCCGGCGAACGGCCTCGCGGACGTCAACTGCCCGAACTGCGGCAACAAGGGCCAGTTCACCGAGCCCAAGCAGTTCTCGGGCCTGCTGTCCACCCACCTCGGCCCCACCCAGGACTCCGGCTCCGTCGCCTACCTGCGCCCCGAGACCGCCCAGGGCATCTTCACCAACTTCGCCCAGGTGCAGACCACTTCGCGCCGCAAGCCGCCGTTCGGCATCGCCCAGATGGGCAAGTCCTTCCGCAACGAGATCACGCCGGGCAACTTCATCTTCCGCACCCGCGAGTTCGAGCAGATGGAGATGGAGTTCTTCGTCAAGCCGGGCGAGGACGAGCAGTGGCAGGAGTACTGGATGGAGCAGCGCTGGAACTGGTACACCGGCCTGGGTCTCCGTGAGGAGAACATGCGCTGGTACGAGCACCCGAAGGAGAAGCTCTCCCACTACTCCAAGCGCACCGCGGACATCGAGTACCGCTTCCAGTTCGGCGGCAGCGAGTGGGGCGAGCTGGAGGGCGTCGCCAACCGCACGGACTACGACCTCAGCGCGCACGCCAAGGCCTCCGGCCAGGACCTCTCCTACTTCGACCAGGAGGCCGGCGAGCGCTGGACCCCGTACGTCATCGAGCCGGCGGCCGGTGTCGGCCGCACCATGCTGGCCTTCCTGCTCGACGCCTACGTCGAGGACGAGGCGCCGAACGCCAAGGGCAAGATGGAGAAGCGGACCGTCCTGCGCCTCGACCACCGCCTGGCCCCGGTGAAGGTCGCCGTGCTGCCGCTGTCCCGCAACCCGGAGCTGTCCCCGAAGGCCAAGGGCCTCGCGCAGGCGCTGCGCCGGCACTGGAACATCGAGTTCGACGACGCGGGCGCCATCGGCCGCCGCTACCGCCGCCAGGACGAGATCGGCACGCCGTACTGCGTGACCGTGGACTTCGACACGCTCGAGGACAACGCGGTGACCGTCCGGGAGCGCGACTCCATGAAGCAGGAGCGCGTCTCCCTCGACCAGATCGAGGGGTACCTGGCCGGCCGCCTGCTGGGCTGCTGACGCCCGCGGCGCCCGAGCCGCCCCACGCCCGCCCACCCGCCGCGACGCCGGCCGGGTGGGCGGGCTTTTTTCGGTTCCCGGTGCGGGCCGCGGCGTGACTGACATCTTTGGAATGACAGATATTGAAATCTGTCATCTGTAGTGGCAGGGTGAGGGCATGACGATGCACACCCGAAAGCTCGGTTCCACCGGCCCCCAGGTCTCCGCCCTCGGCCTCGGCTGCATGGGCATGTCCGGCATGTACGGCGCCGCGGACCGCGCCGAATCGATCGCCACCCTCCACGCCGCCCTCGAGGCGGGGGTCACCCTCCTCGACACCGGCGACTTCTACGGCATGGGCCACAACGAGATGCTGATAGGCGAGGCCCTGCGCGCGGCGCCGGCCTCGCTGCGCGAGAACGCGCTGGTCAGCGTGAAGTTCGGCGCCCTGCGCGACCCGGACGGCGGCTGGTCCGGCTTCGACGGCCGCCCCGCCGCCGTGAAGAACTTCGCCGCGTACTCCCTGCAGCGCCTCGGCGTCGACCACATCGACGTCTACCGCCCCTCCCGGCTCGACCCGGACGTGCCGATCGAGGAGACCGTCGGCGCCATCGCCGAACTGGTCGAGAAGGGCTGGGTCCGGCACATCGGGCTCAGCGAGGTCGGCGCCGACACCATCCGCCGCGCCGCCGCCACCGCCCCGATCGCCGACCTGCAGATCGAGTACGCGCTCGTCTCCCGCGGGCCCGAGCGGGAGATCCTGCCCACCCTCCGCGAGCTCGGCATCGCCGTCACCGCGTACGGCGTGCTCTCCCGCGGCCTGATCTCCGGACACTTCACGCACGACCGGCAGTTCGCGGCGAACGACTTCCGCGCCCACTCGCCCCGCTTCCAGGGCGACAACTACCGGCGCAACCTGGCCCTGGTCGAGTCCCTCCGCGCGATCGCCGCGGACAAGGGCGTCACGGTCGCCCAGATCGCCATCGCCTGGGTGCTCTCCCGCGGGGAGGACATCGTCCCGCTGATCGGCGCGCGCACCCGGGAACGGCTCGGCGAGGCGCTGGGCGCCCTCGAGGTGACCCTGGACGCGGCCGACCTCGCCGCCGTCGAGGCCGCCGTCCCCGCGGACGCGGTGGCCGGCGAGCGGTACGCCCCCGCCCAGATGGCCATGCTCGACAGCGAACGATGAACACACCGCCGGGTACCGTCTAGGCATGGCACCGACGACCGAGACCCTGACCGCCGAGCGCATCCTCGAAGCCACCGAGGAGGTGCTGCGCCGCCACGGCCCGGCCAAGGCCACCGTGGTCGACGTGGCCCGCGCGCTCGGCGTCAGCCACGGCAGCGTCTACCGGCACTTCCGGACCAAGGCGGCGCTGCGCGAGGCGGTGACCAAGCGGTGGCTGGACCGCACCTCGGAGCGGCTCGCCGGGATCGTCGCCGGGGACGGCGCCGCCGAGGACCGGCTCCGGGCCTGGCTGGCCGCCCTGTTCGAGGCCAAGCGGCACAAGGCGGGCGACGACCCCGAGCTGTTCGCCACGTACACGGTGCTGACCGGCGAACTCGGGGGCGTCGTCGCCGAGCACCTGGCCGACCTCACCGGCCAGCTGACCCGGATCATCGCCGCGGGCGCCGAGGAGGGCGCCTTCCGCGTCTCCGCCCCGGCCGCCGCCGCCCGCGCCGTCTTCCAGGCCACCGGCCGCTTCCACGACCCCTGCTACGCCCGGGAATGGACCGGCCCCGGCATCGACGAGGACTTCACCGCGGTGGTGGACCTGCTGGTACGGGGACTTAAGTCGGCCGACGGCTAGGGGGTGACGTCCGATGCCGCGCCCGCATCAGCAGGGATGCGGGGCGGCGGCCGCCCGGCAGGGCTCGGCCGTCCGCGTCGCGCGGCTTGCCGGGCTGCGGGCCGAAGGACGGGGGCCGGCCGCCGCGGCGGAGGCGGTTGCGCACTGGGGCGGCCCGCTCGGGGACCGTGACACCAGCCACTGTCCCGCCAGGCCCACCCCGGTACGGAACTTCCACACGATCCCGTTCAGGACCGTTCGGTCGTCCAACCGCTTCCGGCCCCGCCGACGAGACCGGCGGCAGCAGCCGAACGGACTCCCGCTCGCCATCGGTCAGTTCATGGCGACGTATCACCCGACCCATGATCTACCAGCCAGGATCATTCGACGACAGGGCCTAGCGTGTCGCACCGGGGTGGCCGGGTGCGACCTCAGGCCGCCGCCCCCATCGCCAACACCGACGTCTGGCTCCCGAAGGCGAACGACATGGACACCGCGAGATCGAACGAGGTGTCGCGGGCGCCCTCCGCAACGTGGTCGTGGTCGCACTCCGGGTCGGGCGTCGTCAGATTGATGGTCGGCGCCAGCCGCTGGTGGTGCAGCATCAAAGCGGTGGAGGCCGCGTTGATGATCCCGGCCAGGCCGAAGGTGTGCCCGTAGATCGGCTTGTTGGAGCTGATCGGGGGCAGCGCCCCGAGCCCGCGGCCGGGATACAGCGCCCGCAGGGCCCGGCTCTCGGCGAGGTCGTTGTAGCGGGTCGCGGTCCCGTGGGCGCAGAAGTAGCCCACCTCGTCCGGGCGGCGCCCGGCCTCCTCCAGGGCCTCCACCACCAGACCGGCGGTGACCTTGCCGGTCAGGTCCATGGTGGTGGGGTGGTCGGCCTCGTTCATCGAGGCGTGGGCGAGGACACGGGCGTACACCCGGGCCCCGCGCCGCAGAGCGGTCGACTCCCGCTCCAGGCACAGCACCACGGAACCCTCGCCGAGGGCGAACCCCTCGCGGTCGGCGCTGTAGGGGCGCACCGCGCGGGACGGGTCCTCGGACTCCGCGGAGAGCACACCGTTGCCCAGCGCCCGGTAGCAGCGCGCCACCTCGGGCAGGATGGGGAACTCGTGGCCGCCGACCAGGACGGCGTCGCTGCTGCCCGCCCGCAGCTCCCGCAGGGCCAGGCCGATCGCCTGGTGGCCGCCGACGCAGGCGTTGCTGACGGTCGTGACGAGGCCCTGCGCCCCGATGTGGATGGCGGCCAGGCTGGCCGGGGTGCCGGGCAGCCCGCGGAACATGGCGCCCTTGTCGTCGTACGCCGTCGGGTCCTCGCCGCGCAGCACCGGCTGCCACCAGGAGAGCGGGCCGCGCGACGAGGAGAAGACCACGCTGAGCCGCCGGGGATCGACGTCCCCCTGGCCCAGGCCCGCGTCGTCGCGGGCCTGGACGAGCGCGGACATCGCGATCAAGATCTCCCGGCTGTACTTGCGGGCGTGGGAGGGGTGGAGGCCGGGCAGGTGGGCGGTGTGGTCGAAGTCGCGTATCTCGGCCGCCGCGTACACGGGCAGCCCCTCGGCGGGGCCGTCGAACCGGGTGAGGGTCCCGATCTGGGACCGCCCGCCCGAGACGTGCTGCCAGAATTGCGCGGCCGATCCGGTACCGGGCAGCAGGGTGCCTATCCCGGTGATGACGACGGGGTCGTCAGCAGGTCGGTCAGTCATCGTCGGAAACTCCTTGCCGCGCGGGATCACGGCGTGTCTCCCGCGCCGGACCGGTGGGGGTGGGACGTCCGTAGGTGAGGGCCGCGACGGCGACGGCGACGGCCGCGAGGACGAAGGCGGGCACGGCGGTCGACTCGGGGCCCCAGGTGTCGACGAGGAGGCCGCCGACCGCGCCGCCGATGGCGATGCCCAGGTACAGGGCGGAGCTGTTGAGCGCCACGGTGAAGGGGCCGCTCGCCTCGCTGAGCGAAAGCAGCCGGTGCTGCTGGGGCACGAGGTACATCCACCCCGTGGCGCCCCAGACGAAGAGCGCGACGCCCGCCCCGATCAGGGACCCGGACCACAGCGGCAGCAGGGCCAGGTCCACCGCCATGCCGCCGACGGCGAGCAGGAGCACCGCCCGGTTGCCCAGCCGGTCGGTGGCGATCCCGGCGACGGCGTTGCCCGCGACGGCGCCGACACCGAAGACGAACAGCAGCACCGACAGCGCCCGCCCGCCGTGGGTGGCGTCCTGGAGCACCGGGCCGATGTACGTGTAGACCACGTGCTCGGAGGTGACGGCGAGCAGGGTGACCGACAGGGTGATCAGGACGGCCGGGTTGCGCAGGCCCGAGAGCCGTTCGGCCAGCGGGTGCCTGCCCGCGGGCGCCAGCTTCGGCAGCACCAGGACGCCCAGCAGCGCGACCGTGCCCAGCGCGGCGACCGCCCACAGCGTGGCCCGCCAGCCCGTCAGGCCGCCGATCCAGGTGCCGATCGGCACCCCCAGCGCGGTGGCCATGGTCAGGCCGCCGATGACGATGCCCAGTGCCCGGCCCCTGCGCTCCTCGGGGACCAGGGACGCGGCGGCGGCGGAAGCCTGTGGCGTGTACGAGGCGGCGCCGAGCGCGGCGACGAACCGGCCCGCAGCGACCCATCCGTAGGAGTCGCCCAGCGTGGAGATCACGTTGCCGGCGACGAACATCCCCAGCCCGCAGGCCAGTACGGTCCGGCGTGACAGCGAGCCGGTGATCGTGGCGCTGACCGGGGCGAACAGCGCGTACGTGAGGGAGAACACGGTGATCAGCTGACCGGCGGCACCAGGGGAGACACGGAGGTCGTCCGCGATCTCCGGCAGCACACCGGCGATCACGAACGCGTCCGTTCCGATGGCGAAGGCGCCCACCGCGAGCAGCCAGAGCACGGGTGGGGTGGCGTCTTTCACGGGAATCCTCGAAATCGTGTGTTCAGGTTCGGCCGCGGCCCCGGCACGGGTTCCGGAACGGTGCTCGTGCCGGGGCGACGGCTGTCGGCCGGTGCGATCAGCGGCTGCGGGGAAGACCGGCCGCCGACCACACGGTGTCGAGCGCCTCGACGAACGCCTGGACGTCCTCGGCCGTGTGGCGGGAGGTGGGCGTGACGCGCAGCCGCTCGGTGCCCTCGGGCACGGTCGGCGCGTTCACCGGCTGGACGTAGATGTCGTGGTCGCCCAGGAGCAGCGCGCTGACCTCCTTGTTGCGGTGCGGGTCGCCGACGAACACCGGGACCACGTGGCTGTCCCGCGAGATGACCGGGATGCCCCGCGCGGCCAGTCCCTCCTTCAGCTCCGACGCACGCGCCCGCAGCAGCTCCCGCTGGGTGGAGTCGTGGCGGACCAGACGCAGCGCGGACAGCGCGCCGGCCACCAGCGGCGCCGGGGCGGACGTGCTGAAGACGAACGGGGCCGCGAAGGTCCGCACGCTGTCGATGACCGGGGCCGGCCCGGCGATGTAACCGCCGGCCCCGCCGAGTCCCTTGCCGAAACCGCCCTGGAAGACGGTGATCCGGTCGCGGACGCCCTGCTCCTCCGCGTAGCCGGAGCCCTCCTCGCCGTAGATGCCGACCGAGTGGATCTCGTCCAGGTAGGTCAGGGCGCCGAACTCCTCGGCGATGTCCACGATCTCCCGGATCGGGGAGAAGTCGCCCTCCATGGAGTACAGGGACTCGAAGGCGACCAGCTTGGGCGCGTCCGGGTCCGTCTCCTCGAGCAGCTTGCGCAGGTGGCCCGTGTCGTTGTGCCGGAAGATCCTCTTCTGCGCGCCGCTGTTGCGGATGCCCTGGATGATCGACGCGTGGTTCAGCTCGTCGGAGAAGATCACCAGCCCGGGTATGCGCCGTCCCAGCACCGACAGGGTGGCGTCGTTGGCCGCGAAGCCGGTGCTGAACAGCAGCGCCCGCTCCTTGCGGTAGAGCGAGGCGAGCTCGGCCTCCAGCTCCTCGTGGAAGGTGCTGGTGCCCGAGATGCTGCGCGCGCCGCCGGTGCCCAGGCCCACGCCGCGCACCGCGTCGGCGACCGCGTCGATGACCGTCGGGTGGTGGCTCAGTGAGAGGTAGTCGTTGGAGCACCAGACGGTGATCTCGCGCGGACCGTCGGCGGCGTGGAGCACGGCCCGCGGTGCCGTCTCGGCGCGGCGCTCCAGATTCAGGTACGTCCGGTAGCGCCCCTGCTCCTTGGCCGACGCGACGTCCTGGGCGAGGTGTGACAGAGCCTGCATGGGTGGTGCTTCCCTTTCTGGCATGGGGGGTCAGGCCGCGAGCGGGCCGGTGCGCAGCGCGCCGCGGCGCAGCGCGGGGGAGGGGCGGTAGTGCCCGTCCCGGTGTTCGTCGTCGAGGTTCTCCAGCAAGGCCAGGACCGAGGGCAGCCCGATCCGCTCGCCCCAGGCGATCGGCCCCAGCGGGTAGTTGGTGCCCAGACGCATGGCGGTGTCGACGTCGGGGGCGCTCGCCAGGCCGCCGGCCACCGCGTCCAGCGCGATGTTGACGAGCATGGCGACAGTGCGAAACACCAGCAGCCCCGGGATGTCGTCCACCACGCTGACGTCTTTGCCCAGCAGCTGGAACAGGCCCACCGCGGCGTCCCGCGAGGCGTCGGACGCCCCGCCGCTCACCGCCAGGGCGGTACGGGAGGAGGTGGCGAAGTCCAGGCTCAGGTCGAACAGGACGACCGGGCGTCCCGTACGCCGGGCGTGCCGGTCGGCCGTACGCCCGTCGGTCAGACGCAGCAGCGTCCCGTCGGGCAGCTCGAACATCCCGTCCAGCGCACTGCCGGCGGCCGCCGGCACCCGCTCGACGGGGATCCCCGCCGCGACGAGCACGTCCACGAGTCCTCCGGCGGGCCCGGCGTCACCGTGCAGACGCACCAGACGCGGTGGCGGTACGGACACCGGGGCGCAGGTGTCGGGAGCGGGCCGGGCGGCGCCGGGTGCGTGGTCGTAGAACCCTCGGCCCGCCTTGCACCCGAGGTACCCGGCCTCCACCAGCTTGCGCTGGACGAGGGAGGGGGCGAAGCGCGCGTCGTGGTGGAAGGCGCTCCACACCCCCCGGGTGACCGCTTCGTTGACGTCGTGGCCGATGAGGTCCATCAGCGCGCAGGGGCCCATGGCGAAGCCCCCCGAGCCCGTGAGGACCGCGTCGATGGTGGCCGGTGACGCCGCCCGGTGCTCCCGGGTGCGCAGCGCTTCCCCGTAGTAAGGGCGTGCCACCCGGTTGACGATGAATCCGGGCAGGTCGGCGGAGAGCACCGGGGTCTTTCCCCAGCGTTCTGCGGTCCTGTGCAGGAAACGGGTGGTGCGCTCGGCCGTGGACGGCGCGGAGACCACCTCGACCAGCGCCATCAGGGGAGCCGGATTGAAGAAGTGCAGTCCCGCGAACCGGGCCGGGTTTTCCAGGCCGGCCGCGAGAGCGGTCACGGACAGGGAAGAAGTGTTGGTGGCGATGACGGTTTCCTCGCCCACATGCTTCTCGATGTCCGCCAGAAGTGCGGACTTGACCGCCATGTCCTCGTGCACGGACTCTATGACGAGGCTGGCCGATGCCGCTTCCGATAATTCTTCCGAGGTGGTCAGCCGGTCCAGGGCGGCGAGCGCTTCCTCTTTACCCAGCCGTCCCTTGTCGACCAGCCGGAGGATGCGGCTCTCAATGAGCTCCCGGCCTCGGCGGGAGCTCTCCGCGCGGCGGGTCAGCAGGAGCACCGGGTGGCCGGCGAGGAGCGCGACCTGGGATATCCCGGTTCCCATGGCACCGGCTCCGACGACGGCCACAAGGTCGTCCGGTTGCTTGTACAACTTCACGGAATTCCTCGGGGGATAGGCTTCTACGCTGTGGCGTCCGACCTGCTGCGGCAGCACCTTCAACCAATGCAATGCACCCGCTCGGTCACGGCCGGGGTGTGCGACATGCCGTTCATGGAAGGTTTGTCGAAGGAAGTGCGCAGGGGGTCCATGAGGAATAGTCGATTATCTTGCGACGTGGTGGGAATCGCCCATCGGTCGGCCGTAAAGGCTATGCGATGCCTCGGGCGGGGCGCAAGGGCGATCTCCGCGAGCAAGGGGAGAGAGGCAATGCCGAATGGTGTCTTCGGCAGAGAAACCGGTCAGCCGGTCGATATTTTTCGTGGCGTGTTCTTTCCGGTGGAATAGCGGTGGGGCGGCCGTTCGGAGGGGCCGGTTCCTTGGGTGACGCAACCAGCCGGCCGCGAGGCGGCGCGCCGCCGGTGGCCGGATTTCCGCAGTCCGCGGGGGCCCGTCGGTATGCCCGGGAACAGCAGGGAGTGTTCTGCGTCACGCCGGGCTCGTGGAGTCACGGGATTCGAGCCCGGCGCGTCGTTCACGTGCCGGGTGCTCCGGCCGGCCTCGTGGCTTTCCGTACGCGTGTGTCAGGGCGGATCGACCGGGCTCGTCCCGGACGGCGAGGACTCCGGCAGCATCGGCTGCGGGGCCCTCGGCGCTGCCCCCGGTCGGAAGGGTCGTCGAACAGGGGCGGGTCTTGCCCCATGGTCGGGTGGTTCGTCGTCATGAACCGACCGAGGCGGAGTGGGAGTCCATCCGTCCGTTGCTGCCCCGGCCGCGCCGGGGGCGCAGTCGGCTGGGCGACCGCCGGATCCTGAACGGGATCGTGTGGACGTTCCGGGCCGGGGTGGTCCTGTGAGGCGTGCACGAGCGGTACGGCCCGTGGGCCGCGCTGCACACCCGCGGCCAAGGACGGCACGTTCGAGCGGATGCTGCAGGCAGCGCAGGCCGGGGCGGACGCGGACGGGGACATCGACTGGCTGGTGTCGGTCGACTCCACGATCGTGCGGCGCCCACCGGCACGCGGCCGGGCCCCGGCAACGGGCGCTGGGCACTCGGCGGTCGCGCGGCGGCCTGTCCTGCAAGATCTCTGGCCTCGACGCACCGGGCCAGACGCAGTCGCCCCGCCGGGGCCGGCGGGGCATCACGGTGGGACACGAGGGCCTCCTGGCGGTCGGCGGTGGATGTCGCAATCCACACCGAACCCAGAAGCCCCTCATCGGTTCGAGGCGTCCGGCACGCGTGTCACCGACGTCCCGGGACAGCGCACCTAGGTCCGCTCCGGGGCCCCCACCGCCTGCCGTACCTCCGCGGTCTGCAGCATCTCGGCGGTCCGCTCGGCGGTCCGGCGGGCCCAGGGGCCGCTCGTCAGCAGGCCGAGGAGCAGGACGGCCAGACCGCACCCGGTGAGGATCCACCAGCCCGGACGGGCGGCCGCGACGAAGGCGTGCCGGTACGGCGACGCGCCGATCCCGGCCGCGAGGACCGCGCCGACCACCGCGACGCCGAGTGTCTGGCCCAGCTGCCGGCTCGTGGAGGCGACGGCCGCGGCGACGCCGGCCTGCGCCCGGGGCATGCCCGAGACCGCCGTGTTGGTGATCGGCGCGTTCACGAAGCCGAAACCGATGCCGAAGAGGACGTAGCCGAGCAGCAGGGTGGCGTCGGCGGTCTCCGCCTCGAACACGGCGAACAGGATGCCGCTCGCGCTCATCGCCGTGCCCGCCACCAGGAGGGGGAGGCGGGGGCCGCGGCTGCCGACCAGCCGGCCGGACAGGGGCGCGCACAGGAAGGTCGGCGCGGCCATGGGCAGCATCCACAGGCCCGCGTGCAGGGCGTCGAGGCCGCGCACGTTCTGCAGGTACAGGGTGGACAGGAACAGGAAGCCGCCGAGCGCCGCGAACGCGCTGATCGCGATGGCCGTGGCGCCGCTGAACGGAGCCGAGCGGAAGAAGCGCAGGTCGATGAGGGGTTCCTCACGCCGGGGCTCGTACCACAGCAGGGCCGCCAGGGCCGCCGCCGCGATCACGGCGAACGGCGCCACGGTCCCGGCGCCCGCGTCCGGCGCCTCGATGATCGCGTAGGTCAGCGAGCCGAACAGGGCGATCACCAGCAGCTGGCCGGCCGGGTCGGGCCGGCGGGCCCTGGGCGCGCGGGACTCGGGCACGAAGCGGAGGGTGAGCAGCACGGCGGCGAGGCCGACCGGGAGGTTGATCCAGAAGATCGCCCGCCAGCCCACCGACTGCACCAGCAGTCCGCCGACCAGGGGGCCCGCCGCCATGGAGATGCCGACCACCGCGCCCCAGACGCCGATCGCGCGGGCGCGCTCCCGGGCGTCGGTGAAGGTGTTGGTGATGATCGACATGGCCACCGGGTTGAGCATCGAGCCGCCCACCGCCTGGACCATGCGGAACACCACGAGGAGTTCCAGGTTCGGGGCGAGGGAGCACAGCAGCGATCCGGCGGAGAACACCACCAGCCCGGCCAGGAAGACGCGCTTGCGGCCGATCCGGTCGGCCGTGGAGCCCGCGAGCATCAGCAGCGACGCCAGGACGAGGGTGTAGGCGTCGATCGTCCACTGCAGGCCGGAGGTGCCGGTGTGCAGATCGCGCTGCATGGAGGGCAGCGCCACGTTCAGCACGGTGTTGTCCAGGCTCACGATCAGCAGGCTCATGCAGCAGATGGCGAGCACGAGCATGCGTCGCCGGGCGCTCGATTCGGGCATGCGCTCCATCGTACGCCGACTTCGATAGTGCGTCTAACTAATGAGTGATACACGGTCTCACCCCGGGTTCCGCACCCGCGGCGCCCCGGCCCTCGGCCGGGTGAGGGACAATGGGTCCTCGTCCTCTGTCGTAGTGCCGTACGTCCGCCCGGAGTCGTCTGATGACCCACCCGCTTGCCATCGGCCCGCACGCCGTGACGCCCCCCGTCGTGCTCGCACCCATGGCGGGAATCACCAACGCGCCCTTCCGCACGCTGTGCCGGGAGTTCAGCGGCGGCAAGGGACTGTTCGTCAGCGAGATGATCACGACACGGGCGCTGGTCGAGCGCAACGAGAAGACCATGCAGCTGATCCGGTTCGACGCCAGCGAGCAGCCGCGCTCGATCCAGCTCTACGGCGTCGACCCCGCGACCGTCGGCAAGGCCGTCCGCATGATCGCGGAGGAGGGCCTGGCCGACCACATCGACCTGAACTTCGGCTGCCCGGTGCCGAAGGTGACCAGGAAGGGCGGCGGGTCGGCCCTGCCGTACAAGCGGAACCTGCTGCGGGCGATCCTGCGCGAGGCGGTCGCCGGCGCCGGCGACCTGCCGGTGACGATGAAGATGCGCAAGGGCATCGACGACGACCACATCACCTACCTCGACGCCGGCCGCATCGCCGTCGAGGAGGGCGTCACGGCGATCGCGCTGCACGGCCGCACCGCCGCCCAGCACTACGGCGGCACCGCCGACTGGGACGCCATCGCCCGGCTGAAGGAGCACGTGCCGGAGATCCCCGTGCTCGGCAACGGCGACATCTGGTCGGCCGAGGACGCGCTGCGCATGGTGCGGCAGACCGGCTGCGACGGTGTCGTGGTGGGACGCGGGTGCCTGGGGCGGCCGTGGCTGTTCGCGGACCTGGTCGCGGCGTTCGAGGGGCGGCCGCAGGAGGTCGCGCGCCCCTCGCTGCGGGAGGTGGCCGACGTCATGGTCCGGCACGCCCGGCTGCTCGGCGAGTGGATCGGCGACGAGTCCAAGGGCGTCGTCGACTTCCGCAAGCACGTCGCCTGGTACCTGAAGGGGTTCGCGGTCGGCTCCGAGATGCGCAGGCGGCTCGCGGTCACCTCGTCCCTGGAGGAGCTGCGGGCCGGACTGGACGAGCTGGACCTCGACCAGCCGTGGCCGGCCGGCGCGGACGGCCCGCGCGGCCGTACGTCCGGCAACAACCGGGTGGTGCTGCCGGACGGCTGGCTGAAGGACCCGTACGACTGCGCGGGCGTGAGCGACGAGGCGGAACTCGACACCTCGGGTGGCTGATCAGCCCCGCCTGGGGTGCGGAGTCGAGCCGTACGCCCGCAGGAAGCGGTCCCGGAAGGCGCTCATCTTCCAGACCGGGGCGTCGTGGGCGGGGCGCAGGCCGTCCGTCCAGTTCCAGTCGGCGATCCTGTCCAGCACCGCGGGGTCCTTGGCGACGACCGCCACCGGGACGTCACGGCTGGCGTGGTTGCCGCTGACGCGGGCGATGGGCTGGTGGTCGCCGAGGAAGACCAGGACGGTGTCCTTGGTGCCGTAGCGCTCCAGCCACTCGGTCAGCGCGGTCACCGAGTACTGGATCGACTTGCCGTACTCCTCGCGGGACCTGCTGGTGTCGGCGATGACGTCGGCCGGCTTGTTGCCCGCCGCCTGCACGGCCTTGAAGACCGAGCCGTCGCCCAGCTCGTCCCAGCCGACCATCTCGGGGATCGGCGCCCAGGGCTGGTGGCTCGAGGTGAGGATCAGCAGGGACATCAGCGGCTTGCCGTCGGCCCGCTTCCGGCCGTGCACCCGCTCCTGGTACTGCTGCAGCGCGTACTGGTCCGGCATGGTGGACCAGCTGAACTTCGGCCCCCGGTAGCCGAGTTCGAAGGCGTTGTAGACCTTGTCCAGGCCGTACCACTTCTGCTCGGGCCACCCCTTCTGCACGCCGGGCATCACCCCGACCGTGTCCCACGCGCCCGTCCTGCGGAACGCCTCGGTCAGGCTGAGGTGGTCGCTGGCCATGACCGTGCGGTAGCGCTGCTGGTTGCTGATCCACAGGCCCGACATGGTCGTGGAGTGGCCCAGCCAGCTGCTGCCGCCGTACGTCGCCGAGGTCAGCCAGCCGCTCTTGGCGTGGAAGCCCGCCTCGGCCAGGGCCTCGGTGCGGGCGTCGAGGGTGCGGTCCACACCCGGCGCCATGATCGGGTCCTCGATCGCGCTGCGGCCGTAGCTCTCGATGAACGTGAAGATCACGTCCTTGCCGCGCAGATCGGGCACCAGCTGATCGCCCGGGGTGTTGCCGAACGCGTCGACCCGCGCCACCTTCCGGAACTCCGCCTCGTCCTTCAGCGTGTCCGAGATCCGGCGGGTCTGCGTCTGCAGGGCCGTGGTGGTGCGGTCGGCGGCGATCGGCACCCCGGACACCTGCAGCCCGAGCGAGGAGCAGGTGATCCAGGTGACGCCGGCGACGAGGGTGCCGCGGGTCGCGGCGCCGGGGTGACGGGCCAGGACGTTGCTCAGCCGGACCACGGACAGGGCCAGCAGCACGAAGAGCAGCAGCACGAGCACGATCACCGCGCCGACCGCGGCGAGGGTGGCCGCGCGGCCGAGGGAGTCCTCCAGGTACGACTCCGCGTCGCCCAGCAGACTCCAGTCCAGCACGACGTTGAAGCCGCGGCCCAGGTACTGGTTGAACCCCATGTCCAGGGCGTTCACCACCGTCACCGCCCCGAGCAGGACCCCCGAAGCCGCCGCCAGCGCCACCCGGGGCCGGCGCGGCAGCGCGAGCAGCACGGCGGCCCCCACCACGGCCTCCGCCGGGATCCGCAGGAACGCCGCGGGTTCCAGCCGGACGACCGAGTCGGGCATCACCAGCGCGGCGACGACGAGGGCCGCGGCGAGCACCGTGACGGCGACGGACAGGGCCCGGGCCGCGGCGGGGTGCTCCTCCCGCCGGCGCCGCGTCCACGCCGACCACCGCCCCGTCCACGCCGTCCACGCCGTCCGGACCGCCCAGGGGCGGCGGGCGGGGGGCCCGGCCGCCTCGGGGGCGGCGGCCTCCTCCTGCCCGCTCTCCTCCGCTGCCGCTGCCGCTTCGACCGACTGACGCGTGCTCATGTCCTGAGGCACCCCGGCGTCCTTCCCTGCGAGACCCTTGCGCGCTCCGGTACGGCCGGCCGGCCGGCGGCGTTCACGCCCGCCGGGCAAACACCTGGTCAACACCGCCGGCGGCCGTCCGCACGGGGGTACCCGGCTCCCTGTGCGCGAGCCGCCGAGACGTCCGCCGAGGGGTCCGCCGGGGAGTCCGCCGCGGGGTCCGCCCGGAGGCCCGGGAGGAGTCCGCCGCGGGGTCCGCATGGTGAAACGGCGCATGCTGTGGCAGCGTGATTCTCGCCACCCTTGATAAGGGTTCCGCTCAGATGAGCGGTTCGGCCGCGGCTGCACTTCTCCAAGGAGTGGCACTGGGTGCCACCCCCTGAGCGTTCACCGACCGAAGTCAGTCCGCGCCGCCATCCGCTCATCTGAGCGGAAAACTGCACCGGTGGGCGCGCATGTCTTCAAGAAGTGAACACACGGTCGCGGCTTCGATTGCCAAGCCGTGACTTTCGATCCGCTGGCGGACGGGTGGTTACAGCCGTATGACCCGCAAGTGCACATACCCACAGACCTTCGATCTGGGTATGTTCCTCGCCGTCAGGGCAGCCACCGTGGCCTCAAGGAGTCGAGTCCCGTGTCGGAAAACAAAGAACCCCACGTAGCGAAGTTCGTTTACGACTTCACCGAGGGCAACAAGGACCTCAAGGACCTCCTCGGTGGCAAGGGCGCCAACCTCGCCGAGATGACCAACCTGGGTCTCCCGGTGCCTCCTGGCTTCACCATCACCACCGAGGCCTGCAAGGTCTACCTGGAGAGCGGCCAGGAGCCCCCGGCACTGCGTGACGAGGTGAGTGCGCACCTCGAAGCGCTCGAGGCCAGGATGGGCAAGAAGCTCGGCCAGCCCGACAACCCGCTGCTGGTGTCCGTCCGCTCCGGCGCCAAGTTCTCCATGCCCGGCATGATGGACACGGTCCTGAACATCGGCCTGTCGGACGCGTCGGTGCAGGGGCTCGCCCAGCAGGCCGGCGACGAGCGGTTCGCCTGGGACTCCTACCGCCGGCTCATCCAGATGTTCGGCAAGACCGTCCTCGGCGTCGACGGCGACCTCTTCGAGGAGGCCCTCGACAAGGCCAAGGAGGCCAAGGGCGTCGCGGTCGACACCGAACTGGACGCGGCCGACCTGAAGAAGCTGGTCGCCCGGTTCAAGGAGATCGTCGAGACGGAGGCCGGCCGGGACTTCCCGCAGGACCCGCGCGAGCAGATGGACCTCGCCATCAAGGCGGTCTTCGACTCCTGGAACGGTGAGCGCGCCAAGCTGTACCGCCGCCAGGAGCGCATCCCGCACGACCTCGGCACCGCCGTCAACGTCTGCTCCATGGTCTTCGGCAACCTGGGCCCCGACTCCGGCACCGGCGTCGCGTTCACCCGCGACCCCGCCTCCGGCCACCAGGGCGTCTACGGCGACTACCTGCAGAACGCCCAGGGCGAGGACGTGGTCGCGGGCATCCGCAACACCGTCCCGCTCGCGGAGCTGGAGCAGATCGACAAGAAGTCGTACGACCAGCTCATGCAGATCATGGAGATCCTGGAGAACCACTACAAGGATCTCTGCGACATCGAGTTCACCATCGAGCGCGGCCGGCTGTGGATGCTCCAGACCCGCGTCGGCAAGCGCACGGCGGGCGCGGCCTTCCGCATCGCCACCCAGCTGGTGGACCAGGGGCTCATCGACGAGACGGAAGCCCTGCAGCGGGTCACCGGCGCCCAGCTCGCCCAGCTGATGTTCCCGCGGTTCGACGAGAAGGCCAAGGTCGCCCAGGTCGCGCGCGGCATCGCGGCCTCGCCGGGTGCGGCGGTCGGCAAGGCGGTCTTCGACTCGTACACGGCGGTGAAGTGGTCCCGCTCCGGCGAGAAGGTGATCCTCGTCCGCCGCGAGACCAACCCCGACGACCTGGACGGCATGATCGCCGCCGAGGGCATCCTGACCTCGCGCGGCGGAAAGACCTCCCACGCGGCCGTCGTCGCCCGCGGCATGGGCAAGACCTGCGTCTGCGGCGCGGAGGAGCTGGAGGTCGACACCAAGCGCCGCCGGATGACGGTCCCCGGCGGGCACGTGGTGGAGGAGGGCGACCTCATCTCCATCGACGGCTCCTCCGGCAAGGTCTACCTGGGCGAGGTGCCGGTCGTGCCCTCCCCGGTCGTGGAGTACTTCGAGGGCCGGATGCACCCGGGCGCCGACGACGCGGACGAACTGGTCGAGGCGGTCCACCGCATGATGGCCTTCGCCGACCGCAAGCGCCGGCTGCGGGTCCGCGCCAACGCCGACAACGCCGAGGACGCCCTGCGGGCGCGTCGCTTCGGCGCGCAGGGCATCGGCCTGTGCCGCACCGAGCACATGTTCCTCGGCGACCGCCGCGAGCTGGTCGAGCGGCTGATCCTCGCGGACACGGAGGAGGAGCGCGAGGAGGCGCTGCAGGCGCTGCTGCCCCTGCAGAAGAAGGACTTCGTGGAACTCTTCGAGGCGATGGACGGCCTGCCCGTCACGGTCCGCCTCCTGGACCCGCCGCTCCACGAGTTCCTCCCGGACATCACGGAGCTGTCGGTCCGCGTGGCCCTCGCCGAGTCCCGCCAGGAGCCGCACGAGAACGACCTGCGCCTGCTCCAGGCGGTGCACCGCCTGCACGAGCAGAACCCGATGCTGGGCCTGCGCGGTGTGCGCCTGGGCCTGGTGATCCCGGGCCTGTTCACCATGCAGGTCCGCGCGATCGCCGAGGCGGCGGCCGAGCGCAAGGCGGCCAAGGGCGACCCGCGCGCGGAGATCATGATCCCGCTCGTCGGCACGGTCCAGGAGCTGGAGATCGTCCGCGAGGAGGCCGACAAGGTGATCGCCGAGGTGCAGGCGGCGACCGGCGCCGAGCTGGACCTGGCGATCGGCACGATGATCGAGCTGCCGCGGGCGGCGCTGACGGCGGGCCAGATCGCGGAGGCGGCGGAGTTCTTCTCCTTCGGCACCAACGACCTGACCCAGACGGTGTGGGGCTTCAGCCGCGACGACGTCGAGGCGAGCTTCTTCACCGCCTACCTGGAGAAGGGCATCTTCGGGGTCAGCCCCTTCGAGACGATCGACAAGGACGGCGTCGGCTCCCTCGTGAGGGCGGCGGCGGAGGCGGGCCGGCGCACCCGCCCCGACCTCAAGCTCGGCGTCTGCGGCGAGCACGGCGGCGACCCGGAGTCGGTGCACTTCTTCCACGAGGCCGGCCTGGACTACGTCTCCTGCTCCCCGTTCCGCATCCCGGTCGCCCGCCTGGAGGCCGGCCGCGCCGCCACCCAGTCGGAGGGCAGCGACCACCGGTAGGCCCACGCGGCCACGCGGACCCCGGAGCCGTCGTCGGTCCCCGACCCTCAGACCGATCGGCGGCGGCTCCGGTGCACGAAAGAGAAGGGGCGGCGTCCCGTGCGGGGGACGCCGCCCCTTCGGCGTGCCCGGCCGGTTCCGGCAGGGGGCCGGCCGGTCTGCTGGTCGTCCTGGCGGGAGCGGCGCACCGACCGCGACACGTCCGTGCAACACCCCTTTCGTAATCGGCGTGCATGGTTGATCGTTGGGCCGTGCATCGATGACGGACGTCAGGGGGCACAGGATGACGATCAGCCGCAGGACCCTGCTGGCCGCGGGCGCGGGCGCGGGACTGCTCACGGCGTGCGGGTCGAACACCGGGCGCGGGGGCGGCGGTTCCGGGCCGTCGCTGTCCCACTGGTACCACCAGTACGGCGAGGCCGGCGCCCAGCAGGCGGTCCGGCGCTACGCCCGCGCCTACCGGAAGGCGCACGTGACGGTGGAGTGGCGGCCCGGGAACTACGACCAGCAGACCGCCGCCGCCCTGCTCACCGACTCCGGGCCCGACGTCTTCGAGGTCAACGGGCCCACGCTCGACCAGATCCGGGGCGGCCAGGTGGCGGACCTCACCGACCTGGTGGAGGGGGTGAGGGACGACTTCGACCCGGCGGTGCTCACACCGAAGACGTACGACGGGCGGGTCTGGGGCATCCCCCAGACGATCGACACACAGCTGCTCTACTACCGCAAGAGCCTGCTCGCCGACGCCGGCGTGGCACCGCCCACCACCCTGGACGCCCTGGTCGACGCGGCGAGGGAGCTGACCGGCGGCAAGGTCAAGGGGCTGTTCCTGGGCAACGACGGCGGAGCCGGCGTCCTCGGCGCAACCCCCTTGTACGCGGCCGGACTCCCGCTCGTCACCGACGACGGGAAGGTCGGCTTCGACGATCCCGCGGCCGCCCGCACCCTCGGCAAGCTGCACCGGCTGTACGCCGACGGGTCCCTGCTCCTCGGCGCCCCCGCCGACTGGTCCGACCCGTCGGCGTTCCTCCAGGGGCTGACCGCGATGCAGTGGTCGGGGCTGTGGGCGCTGCCCCGGGTGCGCGAGGAACTCGGCGACGACTTCGGGGTGCTGCCCTTCCCCGCGGACGGCAGCGAGGGCCGGCCCGCCGTGCCCGTCGGCGCCTACGCGGCCGCCGTCAGCACACGCAGCCGTAACCGGCGGGCCGCGAAGGAGTACGTGAAGTGGCTGTGGGTGGAGCGCACCGACCTCCAGCAGGACTTCGCCCTGTCCTACGGATTCCACATCCCGGCCCGGCTCTCCCTCGCCCGCAAGGCCACCGCGCTGCGCAAGGGTCCGGCCGCCGACGCCGTCCGGTACGCCACCGACCACGGGTACGCCCAGCCGCTGCTGTGGACCCCGGCCGGCCAGAGCGCCTACCAGGACGCGCTCAGCCGGATCATCAGAAACGGCGCCCGTCCGGAGCGCGAACTGCGGGCCGTGGTACGGAAGGTGTCGGCGGAGCTCGACCGCGTGAAGAAGAAGCCGTGAGGCGCGGCGGGGCCTTGTGGTTCTGGGTGTTCGTCGGGCCGTTCGCGCTCGGGCTCGCCCTGTTCACCTACGTGCCGCTGCTGTGGAGCCTGGCGCTCAGCTTCTTCGACGCGCGCAACACCGTCACGCCCACGCACTTCGTCGGCCTGGCCAACTACACGGCGATGCTGCGGGACGACGCGTTCACCGACAGCCTGTGGACCTTCCTCGTCTTCACCGCCTTCATCGTTCCCGTCACCTACGGGTGCTCCCTCGGCCTGGCCCTGATGGTCAACCGGGTCGGCCGCGCCCAGGCCTTCTTCCGGTCGGTGTTCTTCCTGCCGGCCGCGTGCAGTTATGTGGTGGCGGCGCTCGTCTGGAAGATGTCGATCTTCAGCGGGGTGCGGTTCGGGCTGGCGAACACCGTGCTGGGATGGTTCGGCGCGGATCCGGTCGCCTGGCTGTCCGCACCCGATCCGCCCTGGTACTGGCTGGTCGTGGTGACCGTACGGCTGTGGCTGCAGGCCGGTTTCTACATGATCCTGTTCCTCGCCGGGCTGCAGCGGATCGACCCCGTGCTGTACGAGGCGGCGGCCGTGGACGGGGCCCGGCCCGGCTGGACCGTGCTGCGGCACATCACCCTGCCCCAGCTGCGGGCCACCTCGGTGGCGGTGGTGCTGCTGCTCGTCGTCAACGCCTTCCAGGCCTTCGACGAGTTCTACAACCTGCTGTCCGACGCCAGGGGCTACCCGCCCTACGCCCGCCCGCCGCTGGTGTACCTCTACTACACCGCGCTCGGGCAGGGGCAGGACCTGGGGCTCGGCAGCGCGGGCGCGGTGATCCTCGCGCTGGTGATCGCCGTCGTCGCGGTGGGCCAGGCGCGCTGGCTGGGGCCGGGAAGGGCGGGCCGCGATGGATGACGCGCTGGTGCGGGCCGGGCGGGCGCTGCGGCTGGTGCTGCTGATCGTGCTCGCGCTGCTCTTCCTGATCCCCTTCTACCTGCTGGTGCGCAACGGCCTGGCCGGCGAGCGGGACATCACCTCGCCCGGCTGGACGTTCTTCCCGCACCGGGTGCGGTGGGACAACGTCGGCGAGCTGTTCGGCGACCCTGCCGTGCCCTTCGCCCGGTCCCTCCTCAACTCCGCGCTGATCGCCGTCGCCACGACCCTCGGGACGCTGCTGTTCGCCTCCCTCGCGGGATACGGCCTCGCCCGCATCCCGTACCGGCACGCCGACAAGGTGTTCCACGGCATCCTGGGCACCCTGCTGGTCCCGGCGGCCGTCACCTTCGTGCCGAGCTTCGTGCTGGTGTCGTCGCTGGGCTGGATCTCCACACTGCGGGGGCTGATCGTCCCGACGCTGTTCCCGGCGTTCGCCTGCTTCGTCTTCCGGCAGTACTTCCTCGGCTTCCCGCGGGAGCTGGAGGACGCGGCGCAGGTGGACGGGCTCGGGTACTGGCGGACGTACTGGCTCGTCGTCGTGCCGGGCGCCCGGCCGGTGTTCGCGGCCGTCGGGACGATCGTGTTCCTGGGCGCCTGGAACTCCTTCCTGTGGCCGCTGGTGATCGGGCAGGACCAGAGCGCCTGGACGGTGCAGGTGGCGCTGTCGTCGTTCACCACGTCCCAGGTCGTGCGGCTGCACGAGCTGTTCCTCGCGGCCGCCGTGTCGGTCCTGCCGCTGCTGCTGGTGTTCCTGTGCTTCCAGCGGTGGATCGTGGCGGGGGTGGAACGGTCCGGGATCGACTGACCGGGGTCGGAGCGTGGTGCCGCCGAGGGTGACCGGTCCCGTGTGTCACCGGGCCCGGACCTCGTACACCGCCACCCGCACCGCCTCGTCGTCCAGGCACTGCCCGCCGGCCAGGTCGAAGCGCTGCTTCAGCAGCGGGGAGGCCACGTACGGGCGGCCCCGGTGGCTGCCGGTCAGACCGCGGGAGAGGACGGCCGCACCGGTGAAGGGGTCGCGGTTGTCGACGGCGTACAGCCGGTCCGCGCGGTCGCGGAAGACGGCCGCCTGACGGCCGTCCGGCAGCAGCGCGGCCACCCCGCGGCCCGGCACCAGCATGCTCAGGTCGCAGACGGTGAACCAGCCGTCCGCCAGCTGGAGCTGCACCTTCAGGTCGGTCGTCGCGAGGGTCAGGGTCATCGCTGGGCGCTTCCTTCCAGGATGTCGTCGGCGGGCCGCGGGCCGACGGCCGGCCACGGCAGGTCGGGCTTGATCTGGTCACGTTCGGGGACGAAGGAGACGACCGGGTCCGGGGTGTCCGGGGCGTTCACGAAGGACACGAACCGGGCCAGCTTCCCGGGGTCGTTCACGGTCTCGGCCCACTCGTCGCGGTAGTGCGCGACGTGCGCCCGCATGAGCTCCTCCAGCTCGTCGCAGATGCCGAGCGCGTCGTGCACCACCACGTCCCGCACGTGCTCCAGGCCGCCCGGAAGGCGCTCCAGCCAGGTGCTGGTGCGCTCCAGCGGTTCGGCCGTGCGGATGTAGAACATCAGGAACCGGTCGATGAGCCGGACCAGTTCGGCGTCGGACAGGTCCTGGGCCAGCAGGTCCGCGTGGCGCGGGGTGGCGCCGCCGTTGCCGCCGACGTACAGGTTCCAGCCGTTCGAGGTGGCGATCACCCCGAAGTCCTTCGACCGGGCCTCCGCGCACTCGCGCGCGCACCCGGACACGGCGGACTTCAGCTTGTGCGGGGACCGCAGTCCCCGGTAGCGCAGCTCCAGGTCGATCGCCATCCGGACCGAGTCCTGCACCCCGTAGCGGCACCAGGTGGAGCCCACACAGGACTTCACCGTGCGCAGCGCCTTGCCGTACGCGTGGCCGGACTCGAAGCCGGCGTCCACCAGCCGCGCCCAGATCAGCGGAAGCTGTTCGACCCGCGCGCCGAACATGTCGATCCGCTGGCCTCCGGTGATCTTCGTGTAGAGGCCGAAGTCCTGCGCGATCTCACCGATCACGATCAGCTTCTCCGGGGCGATCTCCCCGCCGGGGATGCGCGGCACGACCGAGTACGAGCCGTTCCTCTGCAGGTTGGCGAGGAAGTGGTCGTTGGTGTCCTGCAGGGCCGCCTGCTCGCCGTCCAGGACGTAGCCGCTCGCGCCGATCGCCGGGGCGAGGGAGGCGATGATCGAGCCGACGGCCGGCTTGCACACCTCGCAGCCGTCACCGCCCCGGGCGCCCTCGCGGCCGTAGCGGTCCAGCAGCTCCTGGTACGAGGCGATGCGCAGGGCCAGGACGATCTCGTACAGCTCCTGGCGGGTCCGGGAGAAGCAGCCGCACAGGCCCTTGTCGACCGCGACGCCCGACGCCTCCAGCTCGGCGGCGACCAGCTGCTCCAGCACCTTCACGCAGCTGCCGCAGCCGGTGCCCGCCCTGGTGCACTTCTTCACCTCGGGCACGGTGGTGCACCCGTGCTCGCCGACCGCGCCGCGGATCGCGCCCTTGCTGACGTTGTGGCAGGAGCACACGATCGCCGCGTCCGGCAGCGCTGACGGGCCGAGCCGGTCCCCCGGGCCGGCTGCGGCGGGCAGGACCAGCGACTCGGGGGGGACGGGCGGCACCGAGCCGGTGAGCGCGCGCAGGGTGCCGTACGCCTCGGCGTCGCCGACGAGGACGCCGCCGAGCAGCGTCCCGTCCCGGCCGATGACGAGCTTCTTGTACAGGCCCGCGCGGGAGTCGGCGTAGACGACGTCCACGCAGCCCTCGGTGGTCCCGTGGGCGTCGCCGAAGGACGCCACGTCCACGCCGAGCAGCTTCAGCTTGGTGGACAGGTCGGCGCCGGTGAACGCCCGTGCGCCGGCCTCGCCGGCCCGGTCCGCCGCGATCGCCGCCGCCGCCGTCTCCGCCTGCTCGTACCCGGGCGCGACCAGACCGTACACCCGGCCGTCCGCCGCCAGCGCGCACTCGCCGATCGCGTACACGCGCGGGTCCGTCACCGTGCGGCACCGCTCGTCCACGGCGATGCCGCCGCGCTCGCCGACCGCCAGTCCGCAGTCCCGGGCCAGCTGGTCGCGCGGACGGACACCGGCGCTGAACACCACCATGTCCACGGCGAGTTCGGAACCGTCGGACAGCCTCATCCCGGTGACCGCGCCGTCCGGACCGGTCACGATCTCCTGGGTGCCCGTGCCGGTGTGCACGGTCAGGCCCATGCCCTCGACGGTCCGCAGCAGCGCCGCGCCACCGCCCTCGTCCACCTGCACCGGCATCAGGCGCGGCGCGAACTCCACGATGTGGGTGTCGAGTCCGAGGCCCTTGAGGGCGCCCGCCGCCTCCAGCCCGAGCAGTCCGCCGCCGACCACGGCGCCCGTCCGCCGCGTCTTCGCGCACTCCTCGATGGCCAGCACGTCCTCGACGGTCCGGTACACGAAGCAGCCGGCGGCGTCCTTGCCGGGGACCGGCGGCACGAACGGGTAGGAGCCGGTGGCGAGGACGAGGACGTCGTAGTCGACGGTCAGCCCGGAGCGTGCGGTGACCCTGCGGGCGGCGCGGTCGACGGTCTCGGCCGGGTCGCCCAGATGCAGTTCGATGCCGTGGTCCGTGAGGAACGTCCGGTCGGTCAGGGAGAGGTCCTCCGGCGTCCTGCCGGAGAAGTACGAGGTCAGCTGCACACGGTCGTACGCGGGGCGCGGTTCCTCGCACAGCACGACCACGCGGTGCGTGGCGGTCAGGCCGCGTTCGGCGAGCGCCTCGAGGAAGCGCTGGCCGACCATGCCGTGGCCGACGAGCACGATCGTGGGGGTGGCCCCCGAGGTGGCGGTCATGAGGAGCCTCCGTCGTTGGTGAGCAGGTGGAGAAGAGGGCCGTCGCCGGGGAGCGGCTCAGCCCCCTCCCAGGCGCGGGCGAGCGCGCCGACGGTGCCGAGCGCGCCGACGAGGACCCCGCCGACCAGGCGGTCGTCGCGGACGACGACCTTGCGGTAGGTGCCCCGGGTGGCGTCGGCGAGCCGCACCACGTCGTCGCCGGGCAGGGGATCGGTCTCGCCGAACGCGGCGAGGTCGAGGGGGGAGCCCGGGCCGGTGAGCGTCAGCCGGGTCAGGGAACGGGTGCCGCGGTAGCGGGCGCCGGGGTCGCCGGCGAGCGACGCGGCGAGCGCCTCGGCCTGTTCCAGCGCGGGGGCGGCCAGGCCGTAGACCGTGCCGTCGTGCTGGGCGCAGTCGCCGACGGCCCGGATGTGCGGGTCGGAGGTGCGCAGCCGGTCGTCGACGACGACGCCCCTGCCGACGGTGAGCCCGGCCTGTTCGGCGAGGCCGGTGCGCGGACGGACCCCGCAGGCGAGCACCACCAGGTCGGCGTCCAGGGCGTACCCGTCGGCCAGCTCCACCGAGCGGACCGCGCCCGCGACGCAGCGCACGTCCCGCACCCGGCACTCGGTGTGCACCTCGACGCCGAGACCGGTGAGGTGCCGCAGCACCAGCCGGGAGGCCTCCGGGTCGAGCTGGCGCTCCATCAGCCGCTCGGCCTGCTGCACGAGGACCACCTGGGCGCCGCGCACGGCGAGCGCGCGGGCCGCGGAGACCCCCAGCAGCCCGCCGCCGACGACGACCGCGCGCACGCCGGGCCGGACCGCCGCGGCCAGCCCCAGGCAGTCGTCCAGCGTGCGGAAGGCGTGGACGCCGTCGGGGAGCCGGTGGTCCGGGGCGCCGTGCCGCCCCGGCGGGCGGCCGGCCAAGGACCCCCGGCCGGACGCGCGGGGCCCGGCCGCCCGGTGCGCGGACGCGGGCCACGCGTCCGGGAACAGGCCGCGCAGCGGCGGCAGCACCGGGTTGGAGCCGGTGGCGAGGACCAGCGTGTCGTAGCCGAGCGAGGTGCCGTCGGCGCAGGTGACGGTGCGGGCGGCCCGGTCGACGCCGGTGACCCGGGCGCGCAGCAGCCCGGCGGGCGGCGGGAGGGCGATCACCTCCGGGGCGTACCGGCCGGCCAGCACCTCGGCCAGCAGGACCCGGTTGTACGGCGGGTGCTCCTCCTCGCCGACCAGCAGCGCGGGCGTGCCCAGCTCGCCGAGCCGTCGGGCGAGCCGTACGCCCGCGAGGCCGGCGCCGATCACCACCACGCGCGAGTTCGAGGTCATGTCCCCGAGCGTGCGACGTGGACGTTACCCGGCGGCATCACCTCTGTTACCCGCGAGGAACGCTGCCCTCAGCCGGAGCGGGCGGCGCGTGTGAGGGCCCGGCCGGCCCGCGGCGGCGCCGGTACGGCCGCGGGTCCGCGACGCGCCGGCGCGCGCACCCGGTCAGCGGCTTCCCGTCAGGTGGGCGAAGACCACCACGTTGCCCTGGTAGCCGGTCGTCCGGGAGTAGCCGCCGCCGCAGGTGATGACGCGCAGTTCCGGGCGGGACGCGGCGCCGTAGACCTTGTCGTCGGGGAAGGCGCGGGCCGAGTACACCTCGACCGCGTCCACGGTGAAGACGGCCACGCTGCCGTCGCGGCGGTCCACCTCCACGGCGGCGCCCCGCTTCAGCGCGCCGAGGTCGTAGAACACGGCGGGGCCGTCGGCGTCGTCGACGTGGCCGGCGACGATCGCGGTGCCCGTCTCGCCGGGGACGGTGCCGGCCTCGTACCAGCCGGCCAGGTTCTTCCGCCCGGCGGGCGGCGCCTCAAGGCTGCCGGAAGGGGTGAGGGCCAGGCCGGTCAGCGGGGCGTCCACCCGGATCGCCGGGATGCGGATGCGGACCGGCGGGGACGGCGCGAGCGCGGGGGCCGCGAGCCGCTCGGCGCCGGGGTCGGGGCGGCCCTCGGCGGCCGGCGGCTGCGGGGGCGCGTGCGTGCCGGCGCCGCCGAGCAGCCAGACGCCCGAACCGAGCGCGACGACGGTGACCGCGGCTATGGCGGTGTCGCCGAGCCGGGCGAGCCTGCGCATACCGACCCCTCCTCCCTGGGCGCGTCCCGGACGGGACCTGGGGGACCGGCGTCCGGGCCGGCCCCCTCCCCCTCCGGGCCGCGAGGGGCGTCGGACCCGGAGGGGGCGGGACGTGCGGTACCGGCCGACGGACAGCGGAGGGTGTCCGTCAGAACCCGTCGCCTCTCGCCCGGCGATGCAGGAGCCAGGTACCGCCCGCGGCGGCGACGGCCAGCGCCGCCACTCCCGCCGCGGTCTGCACGGGGTCGGGGCCCAGTCCGCCGCCGACCCCCGTCTTCACGCTTCCCCGCGGCTGCACCTGCTCGTGCCCCGCGCTCAGCGCCACCACCAGGTCGCCCCTGGCCAGCCGGTCGCCCTCGGCGCACCGGGCGACGATCTCGTACGTGCCCGGCTGGGCGCTCGGCGGCACCCGGAACCCGCCGGTCGCCTCGCCCTCGGGCGCGCCGGGCGCCAGCGGGAAGACCCCGGCGCCGATCGCGCCCGCGTCCCCGGTGGCGGAGCCCTCGGCGCCGCACGCGGCGGTGTTCACCGTGACCTCGCCGCCGGGCGCCACCGTCGACGGGTACACGTCCAGCCGGCCGGCGCTCTCGGCGCCGGCCCGGGCGCCCCGCGGGTGGGCCGCCGTGTGCCCGGCGTCGCCGGCGTGGGCGGGCGCCGCGGCGACCACGGCGAGCGCGGTACCGGTCAGCAGACGGGCGGTGCGTCGCATGGTGCTCCCCAGAGCTTGTCCGACTCGTCCAGGGGTGCGCCCCTGCCCTACCGAGGTAAGTCGCAGTCGGGGAGATCCGCTTGCCGGGCAGCCGGCGTCGATGCGGTGAACGGGTGGCGCGCACGGCCCCCCACACGGCCCAGCCGGGGGAGGGTTCCGGCAGGTCACGGCCGTGTGGGGGGCCGGGTGCGAAAAGCACACGATCGGCCCTCCACCTGCCGGCCGCATCCCCGCCCGGGGACCGGCGGCCGGCGGGCCGGGGCGGCGCCGCCCGCGTCCGGGCGTACCTGGCCGCCCCGCCGGTCGCCGCCCGGCTGCGGCCGCGGGCGGGCCGGCCGCAGGCGGAGCGACCGCAGGCGGAGCGACCGCAGGCGGAGCGACCGGCTCGCCCGCCGCCGGCCCGGCCCGGCAGGAGCGGCAGGCCCGGCAGGAGCGGCAGGAGCGGCCCGGCCCGGTCGGCCCGGCAGGAGCGGCCTCGGCCGGTCAGCCCAGCAGGGTCAGGCCCTCGGGCGCCTCGATGCCGAACTCCTCCGCCACCACCCGCCTGGCCTCGGCCTCCTCCGTCAACGTCCGCACCGACACCGTGCCGTCGGCGCGCGTCTCGGTCACCAGCGCGCCGTCCAGCGCGAGATGACGCTCCGCCGTGGTCCGCTGCAGATACGGGCGGCGGGTGAACGGGGAGCGCGGGCTGGTGGCGACGTACCAGTTGAACACCTCGAAGTCACTCGCGGTGAACGGCTCCCGCGTGAACGCGTACTGGCCGGCCCAGCCCCCGCCCTGCACGTCGTACGCCTGCAACTCCCACAGCTCCAGCGGCCCGTCGTCCGGCAGCCGCACCAGCCGGTGCCGGCGCCCGCCGCCCTCGAACACCGCGCCGGTCACCAACGGCACCGGCAGCAGCAGCGCACCGGGCGCGCCGAAGCCCACGTCGGCCAGGTACGGCTGCGGTTCACCCGCCACCTCGACCTCGAGCATCGCGTGCGTCCGGGGCCGGCTCCCCGGTGTCTCCGCGCCCACCACCACCCGGCCGGCCAGCGGGGTCACCCGGAAGCCCAGCGCCTCCAGAGCCCGCCACAGCAGGGTGTTGTGCTCGTAGCAGTAGCCGCCGCGCCGGCCGTGGATCATCTTGGCCGTCAGGTCGGCGGGCGCGAGGGAGGGGGCCCGGCCACGCACCGCGTCCAGGTTCTCGAAGGGCAGGGACAGCGCGTGCGCCAGGTGCACGCCGCGCAGCGTGGCGAGATCGGCCCGCCGTGCGCCCTTCCATCCGATGCGGTCGAGGTAGGCGTCGAGGTCGTACTGCTGCTCGCTGTCGGACATGCCCCGAACCTACTGCGGGCCCCGCCCGCGCCGCCCCCTCCCCGGGACCGGACGTGCCCTACTCCGGTGGACGTACGACCTCCACCCGCACCGCGCACGACTTGAACTCCGGCATCCGGGAGGTCGGGTCCAGGGCCGGGTTGGTGAGGGTGTTGGCGCGGCCCTCGCCCGGCCAGTGGAAGGGCATGAAGACGGTGTCCGGGCGGATCGCGCCGGTGATCCGGGCCGGTGCGACGGCCCGGCCCCGCCGGGAGACCACCGCGACCGGGTCGCCGTCGGCCGCCCCCAGCCGGGCCGCGAGCCGCGGGTGCAGCTCCACGAACGGCCCCGGCGCCGCCGCGTTCAGCTCCGCCACGCGCCGGGTCTGCGCCCCCGACTGGTACTGCGACACCACCCGGCCGGTGGTGAGCAGCAGCGGGTACTCGGCGTCCGGCTCCTCGGCGGTCGGCCGGTGGGCGACGGGAACGAACCGGGCCCGGCCGTCCGGGGTGGCGAAACGGTCGAGGAAGAGCCGCGGGGTGCCGGGATGCCGCCCGCCCCCGTGCGCCCACCCGCCGTCCGCCGGTGCGGCCGTGCCGTCCGTCGCGCACCGGCCGGGCGGGGTGGCTGCGGCGCACGGCGCGGAGCTGCCGCTCGGGGCGTCGGCCGTCGGGTCGTCGGGCAGGGCGTCCAGGGCGGCGTCCTCCCCGTCGGCCACCGCATCGCCCGCCGGTCCCGGCGCCGTGCCGCCGTTGCGGCCGGGGAGGGCGGGGGCGGCGGTGGTGGGGCCCGCGAGTCCCGGCGCCGTGGGGCCCGCGGGTTCGGGTGCCGTGCCGCCGTTGCGGCCGGGGGCCGGGGTGCGCCGCGTCCCTGCCGGGGCGGCCGCCCGACCCGTGGCCGTGCCCTCCGGCGCGCCCGGGCGCCCGGCCGCCCCCTCGGCCGGTGTGTCGGGGCAGGGCCAGAAGACGCCGTCCTCCTCGGCCAGGCGGCGGTAGGTGATGCCGGAGTAGTCCGCGGGGCCGCCCGCGCTGGCGCGGCGGAGTTCCTCGAAGACCTCCTCGGGGTCGGTCGGGAAGCCCTTCTCCACGCCGAGCCGGGCGGCCAGCTCGTGCAGGACGTACAGGTCGCTGCGGACGCCGGGCGGGGGAGCTACGGCCCGGCGGCGCAGCAGCACCCTGCCCTCCAGGCTGGTCGTCGTCCCGGTCTCCTCCGCCCACTGGGTGACCGGCAGCACCACGTCCGCCAGCTCCGCCGTCTCCGACAGCACGACGTCGGCCACCGCCAGGAAGTCCAGCGACCGCAGCCGCTCCTCGACGTGGGCGGCGCGCGGAGCGGACACCACCGGGTTGGAGCCCATCAGCAGCAGGCTTCTGACGTCCGTGCCCAGCGCGTCCAGCAGCTCGTACGCACTGCGCCCGGGGCCCGGCAGACTGTCCGGGTCCACGCCCCACACCCCGGCCACGTGCCGCCGCGCCGCCGGGTCGTCCAGCCTGCGGTAGCCGGGCAGCTGGTCGGCCTTCTGACCGTGTTCGCGCCCGCCCTGCCCGTTGCCCTGCCCGGTCAGACACCCGTACCCGGACAGCGGGCGGCCCGCCCGGCCGGTCGCCAGGCACAGGTTGATCCACGCGCCGACGGTGTCCGTGCCCTTGGACTGCTGCTCCGGCCCCCGCGCGGTGAGCACCATCGCCGCCTCCGGTTCGCAGAACATCCGCACGGCCTGCCGGAGTTCGGGAACGGACACCCCCGTGATCCGCTCCACGTACTCCGGCCAATGCGCCAGCGCCTCGGCCCGGGCGGCCTCCCAGCCGGACGTCCGCCGCCGGATGTACTCCTCGTCGGTGCGGCCCTCGGCCACCACCAGGTGCAGCAAACCCAGGGCGAGGGCCAGATCGGTTCCCGGGCGGGGCGCCAGGTGCAGGTCGGCCTGCTCGGCGGTCCTCGTCCGGCGCGGGTCGACGACGATGAGCGTGCCGCCGTTGGCCCGCAGTTCGGTGAAGAAGCGCAGGGAGGGCGGCATGGTCTCGGCGAGGTTGGAGCCGACCAGGACGACGCAGCCCGTCCTCGGGACGTCCTCCAGCGGGAACGGCAGCCCCCGGTCGAGGCCGAACGCCTTCGTGCCGGCGGCCGCTGCCGACGACATGCAGAAACGGCCGTTGTAGTCGATCTGCGAGGTGCCCAGCACCACCCGCGCGAACTTCCCGAGCGCGTACGCCTTCTCGTTGGTCAGCCCGCCCCCGCCGAACACCCCGAGCGCGTCCGGGCCGTACCGCTCCCGCGTCGCCCCGAGCCGCTCGGCGACCAGGTCCAGCGCCTGCGCCCAGCCCGCCTCCACCAGCCGGCCGCCCGACCGCACCAGCGGCGCGGTCAGCCGCACCGCGGGGGACAGCACCTGCGCTGCGGTGCGGCCCTTGCCGCACAGGGCGCCCCGGTTGACGGGGAAGTCCGGGCGCTCGGTGACCTCGACGCCCCCCTGGGGCAGGGGCGTGACGTTCATCCCGCACTGCAGGGCGCAGTACGGGCAGTGGGTGGGCGTCGGGGCGTTCTCCATGCCGCCCAGCCTGCGCCGGGCGTGTTACGGCCCCTGGTCGCATCCGGTTACACGCCCGGCACGGCCGCCTCCCCGCGCCCCCCGGCGCGCCGTGAGGCCGCGCCCGTCCCGTCCGCGCCGCGGTCAGGGAGCCACCGCGCGCCGGGCGGCCGCGGTCACCGCCCCGAGGCCAGCGCCCGCGCCACCCCGGGCTCCTTCGGACCCAGGAACCGCGGATCCGGCCGGAACACCGCGTCCAGCACCGCCTTGCCCGCCGCGAACACCTCGCGCGTGCCGCCGTAGTACCAGGTCGCGTCGTGCACGGCGGACACCCCGACCCCGTACGACTCCACGCCCGCGGCCCGGCACAGCGCGACCGCCCGCCGGACGTGGAAGCTCTGGCTGATCAGCACCGCCCGGTCCACCCCGAAGATCTTCCGGGCCCGGACGCAGGAGTCCCAGGTGTCGAAGCCGGCGTAGTCGCTGACGATCCGCCGGTCCGGCACGCCGTGCCGGGTCAGGTAGGCGCGCATCGCGTCCGGCTCGTCGTAGTCCTCCCGGCTGTTGTCGCCGGTGACGAGGACGACCTCGACGCGTCCCTTCCGGTACAGCTCGGCCGCCGCGTCCAGCCGGTGCGCGAGGTACGGCGACGGCTGCCCCTTCTTCCACAGCCCGGCCCCGAACACGACCGCGACCTCGGTGCGGGGCACGTCCGCCGTCGTGCGCAGCCGGTCCGCCGTGGACAGGCGCAGCCAGGTGGCGGGCAGCAGGGCCAGCACGCACGCGGCCGCCACGGCCTGCGCGAGCCGCCGCTGCCCGGTGCGGGTGCGCGGCAGCCGCGGTCGGTGGATCCTCATACGGCCCCCCAGTGATCGCTTCCGACCGGGAGGACGTCACCGGCGCCGGTCCGGTTCACCTCACGCGGTGCGTCCGTCCGCCGTGAAGCCGCGGAAAACACCCGTGACCGCCCGGCAACGGCGGCGCAACCTCCGGCCGCGACACTCCTTCCATGACGGCGTCGAACCCGCACGGCGACGAGCCCCGCACCCGCCCCGGCAGACCGGCGCACGCACCAGCCCCGGCGGGACGGCGCACCGCACCAGCCCCGGCGGGACGGCCCCCCGCACCCGCCCCGACAGAACGGCGCACCGCATGCACGCCACCGGCGACCGGCTCACCGGACGGCTCCGGCTCGTCCCGCCGCCCGGCCGCAGCCGCCCGGCACCGCCCGCCCTCGTCCTGGTCGCCCACGGCAGCCGCGACCCCCGCGCGCTCACCACCGTGCGGGCGCTGCAGCACCGGGTGCGCGCACTGCGTCCCGCCCTCGCCGTCCACCTGGGCCACATCGAACTGAACGAGCCCCTGCTCCCCGACACCCTCGCCGCCCTCGGCGACACGCCCGCCGTCCTCGTCCCGCTCCTCCTGGGCCGGGGCCACCACGTCGGGCGGGACATCCCCGAGGCGGCCGCCGCCGCGGCGGCCCGCACCAGCCTGGCCGCCCCCCTCGGCCCGCACCCCCTCCTGGCGAGGACCCTGCACGACCGCCTGCTGGAGGCCGGCTGGCCCGCGGCCATGGACGAGGCCGGCCGCCGCACCGGCGCAGTGGTCCTCGCCGCGGCCGGCTCCCGCGACCCCGACTCCGCGACCGACACCCGCCGCACCGCCCGTCTCCTCGCCGGCCGCCTGGGCGTCCCCGTCGTCCCGGCCTACGCCTCGGCGGCGGCGCCGGACGTCCCGGCGGCCCTGCGGGCCCTCGCCGCACGCGGCAGGCGCCGGGTGGCGATCGCCTCGTACTTCACGGCGCCCGGCCGCTTCGCGGCCCAGTGCGCCGAGGCCGCCCCCTGGATCGCCGCGGCTCCCCTCGGAGCCCACGAGGACATGGCCCGCCTGGTGCTGCACCGCTACGACCAGGCTCGCGGGGCGACGGTGGCGGAGCTCGCCTCGGCGTAGCAGCGGGGGACGGCGGCCGGAGAAGCGGAGAGCCGTTCGCCCGCCCGCCGCCCCCCGGCACGCGGACAGGCCGGACGGGTGGGCGCCGGCGGCCCCCGCTCGTCACCGCGGGCGCTTACTGTCAGATCATGGAAGGCACCGCACTCACCACGGCATACGACCCCGCGTCCGTCGAACGATGGGCCCCGGAACCCGACAAACGCCCCGGCCGCACCGCCTTCCAGCGCGACCGCGCCCGGATCCTGCACTCCGCCGCCCTGCGCCGCCTCGCCGGCAAGACCCAGGTCGTCACCCCGGGAGCCCGCAGCATGGCGTGGGACGCCAGTCCCCGCACCCGCCTCACCCACTCCCTGGAGTGCGCCCAGGTCGGCCGGGAACTGGGCGCGGCCCTCGGCTGCGACCCCGATCTGGTCGAGGCGGCCTGCCTCGCGCACGACCTGGGCCACCCTCCCTTCGGCCACAACGGCGAGAGCGCGCTGCACGAGTTCGCCGACGACTGCGGCGGCTTCGAGGGCAACGCCCAGTCCCTGCGGCTGCTCACCCGCATCGAGCCCAAGCGGTTCACCCCGGAGGGCTCCGTCGGCCTCAACCTCACCCGCGCCACCCTCGACGCCGCCACCAAGTACCCCTGGCCGCGCGGCGGCCACCCCACCGACCCGGCATCGCGGAAGTTCGGGGTCTACGAGGACGACCGCCCGGTGTTCGACTGGGTCCGGCGGCACGCCCCCGGTCTGCGCACCTGCTTCGAGGCCCAGGTCATGGACTGGTCGGACGACGTCGCCTACTCGGTGCACGACATCGAGGACGGCCTGCACGCCGGCCACATCGACCCCGCCTGCCTGCACTCCGGGCCGGAACGGCAGGCGGTCTTCGACGTCGCCGTCCGCCGGTACGCGCCCGGCGCCGACCCGGCCGAACTCGCCGAGGCCCTCGACCGCCTCCAGGACCAGGAGTGGTGGCCCCACGGCTACGACGGCACGGCGCTGGCGCAGGCCCGCCTCAAGGACGCCACCAGCCAGCTCATCGGCCGGTTCTGCCTGGCCGCCGAGGGCGCCACCCGCGCCGCGTGGGGACACCGCCCGGGCCGCCCGGACGCGGGAGGCGGCGGCCGGCTCGCCCGCTACGGCGCCGAACTCGTCGTGCCCCGCGAGACCCGCATGGAGTGCGCGGTGCTGAAGGCGGTCGCCGACCGGTACGTGATGCAGCGCGCCGAGCAGGAGCGGCTCCGCGCCGACCAGCGGGTCATCGTCGCGGAGCTCGCGCAGGCGCTGACCGCCCGGGCGCCGTACGGCCTGGACCCTCAGTTCCGGGCGCTGTTCGACGCGGCGGCCGACGACCGCGCGCGCAAGCGGGTGATCGTGGACCAGATCGCCTCCCTCACCGACGCCTCCGCCCTGTCGCTGCACGCGAGACTGACGGGGCACAGGTGAGAGGAACGTGACCCCCGCTGGCCTGATCGGGTCACTCCCTCTTCCCGCACCACGCCGCGTGCGGGACGCTCGCATGTGGCGGCAGTCCGACGAGGAGGCAACAAGTGGTCGACGCGGATCAGACATTCGTCATCGTCGGAGGCGGTCTCGCCGGCGCGAAGGCGGCCGAGACGCTCCGGGCGGAGGGCTTCACCGGCCGCGTGATACTGATCTGCGACGAACGCGACCACCCCTACGAGCGCCCCGCGCTGTCCAAGGGCTATCTGCTCGGCCGGGAGGAACGCGACGGCCTCTTCGTGCACGAGCCCGCCTGGTACGCGCGCAACGACGTCGAGCTGCACCTCGGCCAGACCGTCGACCGGATCGACCGCACGGCGAAGACGGTCCACTTCGGCGACGACGGCACCTTCGTCCGCTACGACAAGCTGCTCCTGGCCACCGGCGCCGAACCCCGCCGCCTCGACGTCCCCGGCACCGGCCTGGCCGGCGTGCACCACCTGCGCCGGCTCGCCCACGCCGACCGGCTCAGGGGCATGCTGGCCGCGCTCGGCCGGGACAACGGGCACATCGTGATCGCCGGCGGCGGCTGGATCGGCCTGGAGGTCGCGGCGGCGGCCCGCGGGTACGGCGCGGAGGTCACGGTGATCGAACCGGCGCCCACCCCGCTGTACGGCGCCCTCGGCCCCGAGCTGGGCGCCGTCTTCGCCGAACTGCACCGCGAGCACGGCGTCCGCTTCCACTTCGGGGTGCGGCTGACGGAGATCATCGGCCAGGACGGCATGGTCCTCGCGGCCCGCACCGACGACGGCGAGGAACACCCGGCGCACGACGTGCTCGCCGCGATCGGGGCGGTGCCGCGCACGGGCCTGGCCGAAGCCGCGGGCCTGGAGCTGGCCGACCCGGCGCACGGGGGCGGCGTCCTGGTCGACGCGCGGCTGCGGACCTCCGACCCGGACATCCACGCGGCCGGTGACGTGGCCGCCTTCCCGCTCGCCCCCTCCGGCGCCCGCGTCCGGGTCGAGCACTGGGCCAACGCCCTGCACGGCGGTCCCGCGGCGGCCCGCGCCATGCTCGGCCGGGACGTGACGTACGACCGGGTGCCGTACTTCTTCACCGACCAGTACGACCTCGGCATGGAGTACAGCGGGTGGGCCCCGCCGGGGTCGTACGACGAGGTGGTGATCCGCGGCGACGCCGGGAAACGGCAGTTCATCGCCTTCTGGGTGAAGGAGGGACGGGTGCTGGCCGGGATGAACGTGAACGTGTGGGACGTCACAGGGCCGATCCAGGAGCTGATCCGCGCCCGGGCCCGCGTGGACACCGATGCCCTCGCCGACCCGCACGTCCCCCTGGAGGGCCTCGTCCCCTGACCCCCGCCGCTCACGGAGGCCCGGCGCTGTCACAGCACCCCCGTAGAATTCACGCGTGGCAGGACGGATCAACGACGAGGACGTGAAGGCGGTACGGGACGCGGTCCCGATCGACGCCGTCGTCTCCGAGTACCTCCAGCTGCGCAACGCGGGCGGCGGCAACCTCAAGGGCCTGTGCCCGTTCCACGACGAGAAGTCGCCGTCCTTCCAGGTCAGCCCCAGCAAGGGACTCTTCCACTGCTTCGGCTGCCAGGAGGGCGGCGACACCATCACCTTCGTGATGAAGGTGGACCACCTCTCCTTCTCCGAGGCGGTCGAGCGGCTCGCCGCCCAGGCCGGCATCACCCTGCGGTACGAGGAGGGCGGGTACAACCCGGCCCACCAGCGCGGCGAGCGCATCCGCCTGGTCGAGGCCCACAAGATCGCCGCCCAGTGGTACGCGGAGCAGCTCGCCACCGGCCCCGAGGCCGAGACCGGCCGGAAGTTCCTCGCCGAGCGCGGCTTCGACCAGGCCGCCGCGGAGCACTTCGGCGTCGGCTACAGCCCCCAGGGCTGGGACCACCTCACGCGCTACCTGCGCGGAAAGGGCTTCACCGACAAGGAACTGCTCCTGTCCGGCCTGGCGCAGGAGGGCCGCCGGGGCCCCATCGACCGGTTCCGGGGCCGCCTGATGTGGCCGATCCGGGACATCAGCGGCGAGGTCGTCGGCTTCGGCGCCCGCAAGCTGTACGAGCAGGACACCGGCCCGAAGTACCTCAACACCCCCGAGACGGCGATCTACCGCAAGAGCCAGGTGCTGTACGGCATCGACCTGGCGAAGAAGGAGATCGCCAAGACCAGCCGGGCCGTCGTGGTCGAGGGCTACACCGACGTCATGGCCTGCCACCTCGCCGGGGTGCGGACGGCCATCGCCACCTGCGGCACGGCCTTCGGCGGGGAGCACATCAAGATCCTGCGCCGGCTGCTGATGGACAACGGCAGCGCGCGCGTCATCTTCACCTTCGACGGCGACGCGGCCGGCCAGAAGGCCGCCCTGCGCGCCTTCGAGGACGACCAGAAGTTCGCCGCCGAGACGTACATCGCCATCGCGCCCGACGGCATGGACCCCTGCGACCTGCGTCTCGCCAAGGGCGACGAGGCGGTCGCCGACCTGGTCGAACCCCGCACCCCGCTCTTCGAGTTCGCCCTCCGCCAGATCGTCGGCCGCTACGACCTGGACACTCCGGCCGGCCGCGCCGCGGCCCTGGACGAGGCCGCGCCGGTCGTCGCCCGGATCAAGAACACCGGCGCCCAGCACGAGGTGGCCGTGGAACTGGCCGGCATGCTCGGCATCCTCGACACCCAGTTCGTGGTCCGCCGGGTCGCCCAGCTCGCCCGCTGGGCCCGTGACGGCAAGGGCCCGCAGCGGCCGCGCCCCGCGCAGCAGCAGCAGTGGGAGGCCGGCCCCCGCCCCGCTCCCTCGGGACCGGCGCTCACCCTGCGCAACCCCGTCTACGCCACCGAACGGGAACTGCTGAAACTCGCCCTGCAGCGGCCCGAGCTGGTCTCCCCGGCCTTCGACGCGTACGGCGTCGACGAGTTCACCGCCCCGCCGTACGCCGCCGTGCGCCAGGCGATCGCGGAGGCGGGCGGCACCGGGTTCGGCGTCCAGGACCCGCAGGAGTACCTGGTCCGCGTCCGCGAGGCGGCCCCCGACGACACCGTCCGCGCCATGGTGACGGAGCTGGCGGTGGAGGCGATCCTGCGGCGCACGGTCGACGAGACCTACGCGGGCGAACAGCTCGTGACCGTACGCCGCCGCGCGGTCGCCCGCCGGCTGACCGACCTCCAGAGCACGCTGACCCGGCTCGGGCACTCGGATCCGGCGCAGTCGGCCGCCGTGCAGAACGAGATGATGATCCTCACCAGGTACGACAGGGCGCTGCAGGACGAGGGTCCGTCCGCTCTGTAGGAGCCGGGGCCGCGGGGGTCAGCACCCCGTCACGGAGCGGACGCAAAAAGTCACCGCACGCCCCTCGTGGCGGGGTTGCGTCGTACCCCACACTGGGGGGCGGTGCCCGAGTCCCAGGCCGTCGATTCTCCGCTCCCGCTCCCGAAGCAGCGCTGCCGCCCTCCTTCAGCAGCGAACATCCTGGAGGTCGCCCCCGTGCAGACCCAGACCCTCGCCCAGACCGACAGCAGCACCAGCGCCACCGGCACCACCGCGGACGAGCAGGACGCGGAGTCGAACGCCCTGACGGCCGTGCCCCCGCAGGGCACCCGCCACCCGGCGGAACCGCCCGCCGCCGAGTCGGACGCGACCGGGGTGTCCGCGGAGACCGAGCAGACCGGGCAGATCGAGGAGCCCGCCGAGTTACCCGAGCCGGCCGAGCCGGCCGAGCCTGCCGAGCTGGCCGGGCCTGCCGGGCCTGCCGGGCCTGCCGGAGCCGCCGGAGCCGCCGGAGCCGCCGAGCCGGCCGGGTCTGCCGAAGCCGCCGGGCCTGCCGGCCCCGTGGATCTCGCGGAGCCGGCGGACCTGGCCGAGCCCGCGGGGAGGGCGGACCTGGTGGAGCCCGTGAACCTGGCGGAGTCCGGGGAGCCGGCGGACCTGGCCGAGCCAGTGGATCTGGCGGAGCTGGTGGAGCCCGTGGGACCGGCCGACCTGGTGGAGCCCGTGGAGCTCGCGGAGCGGGAACTCGTGGAGCCGGTGGAGCCGGTGGAGCCGGTCGAGGTCCCCGCCGCCCGGGCCGAGACCGGCGGCCCCTCCGCCGACCTGTTCCGCCAGTACCTGCGCGAGATCGGCCGTGTTCCGCTCCTGACCGCGGCCGAGGAGGTGGAGCTGGCCCGCCGCGTGGAGGCCGGCCTGTTCGCGGAGGAGAAGCTGAGCAGCACCCCCGACCTGGACAGCCGGCTGGCGCTGGACCTGGACCGGCTGGTGGTCATGGGCCGGATGGCCAAGCGGCGGCTCATCGAGGCCAACCTGCGGCTGGTGGTGTCCGTCGCCAAGCGGTACGTCGGCCGCGGCCTGACCATGCTCGACCTGGTCCAGGAGGGCAACCTCGGGCTCATCCGCGCCGTGGAGAAGTTCGACTACGCGCGCGGCTACAAGTTCTCCACCTACGCCACCTGGTGGATCCGCCAGGCCATGTCCCGCGCCCTGGCCGACCAGGCCCGCACCATCCGCGTCCCGGTCCACGTGGTGGAGCTGATCAACCGGGTCGTCCGCGTGCAGCGGCGGCTGCTCCAGGAGCGCGGCTGCGAGCCGACGCCCGAGGAGGTCGCCGCCCAGCTGGACCTGACGCCCGAGCGGGTCGGCGAGGTGCTGCGCCTGGCCCAGGAACCGGTGTCGCTGCACGCCCCGGTCGGCGAGGAGGACGAGGTCGCCCTCGGCGACCTCATCGAGGACGGCGACGCGGCGAGCCCCGTCGAGTCGGCGGCGTTCCTGCTGCTGCGCCAGCACCTGGACGCCGTGCTGTCCACGCTCGGCGAACGCGAACGCAAGGTCGTCCAGCTCCGCTACGGCCTGGTCGACGGCCGCCCGCGCACCCTGGAGGAGATCGGCCGCCTCTTCGGCGTGACCCGGGAGCGGATACGCCAGATCGAGTCCAAGACCCTGAACAAGCTCAGGGACCACACCTTCGCGGAACAGCTGCGCGGCTACCTGGACTGAGGGGACCGCCGCACGGCGGCCCCCCTCGCGGCCGGACGCGACGTCCTGGGTTCTGCCTCTCCGGTCAGCGCTGTGCCCGGATGAGGATGCCTGCGAGGTTGATGCGCGGGGGGCTGCCGTGGCTGACCTCGGCCCCACCGCTCCGCGGAAGGCCGTCAAGGGCATGAGCTGCCCAACGGACAGGGAACATCTAGTCGGGCAGGTGCTGCGGACAGGGCGGGCGACGAGATCGGCCGCACCTTGACGACCTGCGGAGGCCCCCGCCGGGCTCACGCCCGCATGCCGCCGTCCACCCGCAGCACCTCGCCCGTGACATAGGAGGCCCGGTCGCTCAGCAGCCAGGCGGCGGCTTCGGCGATCTCCTCCGGCTCGGCGGCCCGGCCCAGCGGCGTCTGCGCGTTGAGCCGGTCGACGACACCGGGAGAGTCCGCCTCCCATTCCCCGAGCATCTCGGTGAGCGTGGTGCCGGGCGCGACGGCGTTGACCCGGATGCCCTCCGGGCCGTACGTCACCGCCGCCGACGCGGTCAGGCTGTTCAGCGCCCGCTTCGCCGCCCCGTACGCGGGCAGCCAGGGGTTGCCCATGAGGCTGCCGACGCTGGAGGTGTTGACGATCGCGCCGCGTCCGGCGGTGGCCCGGATGGCGGCTACCTCGGCCTTCATGGCGAGCCACGGACCCTTGAGGTTCACGGTGCAGATGCGGTCGAAGTCGTCCTCGGTCATCGCGTCCAGCGGGCCCGGAGTCTGGCCCGTCGCACCGTTGTTGAAGGCGACGTCGAGCCGGCCGTACAGCTCCACGGCACGGCCCACGGCGGCGCGGACACTGACGGCGTCGGCCAGGTCGCAGCGGACGTGGTCGGCGGTGCCGCCGGCAGCCCGGATCTCCTCGGCCACCGCCGCCAGCCGGTGCTCGGTGCGCGCCGCCAGCAGCACGCGGGCGCCCTCCCGGGCGAACAGGCGTGCCGCGGCGGCGCCGATGCCGCGGCTGGCGCCGGTGACGAGAGCGACCTTGCCGTCGAGCAGGCCGGTGCGGACGAGGGTCGAGTTCGGTGTGTCGTTCATGCCGTCGAGCCTGTGCCCGGCCGCTGCGCTCATCCAGGCACCGCGAGTACCTGGCTGGACTCTTCGCGGGCCGCGCACACTGGACCGGTGGACCGACGAGCACTGGGCGCCTTCCTGCGCAACCGACGTGAACGCATCACACCCGCCGACGTGGGACTGCCCGCCGGGTCGCGCCGCCGGACCCCGGGGCTGCGACGCGAGGAGGTGGCGCAGTTGGCGTACATCTCCACCGAGTACTACACACGCCTGGAGCAGGCCCGCGGCCCCCGCCCGTCCCGCGAGGTGCTGGCCCAGCTGGCGCGCGCGCTGCGCCTGACCGACGCCGAACGCGACCACCTGCACCACCTGGCCGGAACCCCTCCCGGCCCGCCGTCCGGGCCCTGCCGGGAGGTGCGGGACAGCATCACCGCCCTGCTGCACCGCCTGCCGCAGGCCGCGGCGATCGTACTGTCCGCGACCTACGAGGTCATCGCCTGGAACGATCTGGCCGCCGCCCTGATGGAAGACTTCTCCGCGCTGCCGCCCCGTGACCGCAACCTGCTGCGGCGGGCCTTCCTTGAGCCGTCCCGGGACGGCCGGCGGCTGTACAGCGTGTCGGGCGCGGGCGAGTTCGCCCGGACCGCCGCCCAGCACTTGCGCGCCGCGGCGGCCCGCTACCCGGACTCCCCTGAGGTGAGTGGACTTGTCGCGGAACTTCTCGCGGGCAGCGAGGAGTTCGCCCGGCTGTGGGCCGAGCACGAGGTGACCGCACGGCCCACCCTCTGCAAGACCTTCGACCACCCCCTCGTCGGTCCCGTCTCCGTCGACTGCGACGTCCTGGACATCACCGACCGGGACCAGCGGGTCGTTATCTACACCGCCACGCCCGGCTCACCGTCGGAGGAGGCGCTGCGGCTGCTGTCGGTCATCGGCACTCAGCGGATGGACGTACCCGGCTGAGGCGGCCTCCCACCGCCCGGGGCCTGGCGGGGCCGTCGCTCAGCCGGCTGAGGCCGTCCAGCCTTTCGCCTCGATCAGCGCCGCGTCCGCCGGGCGGGCCTCGTCGAACTCTCACCGCGTCGGCGGTTTCCACGCGGAGCCCGTCGCCGTAGGCGCCACGGCCCACATACTGCCGGTCTGGCTGACCTCGGCGGTCAGTGACGACCAGTGGCCCGCTACCTGTGCCGAACGGGGTAGGTCGCCCGGGTCGAGACCGCGCGGTAACCGTGTACTGCCCGCTCGGGGGTCAGGCCGCATTCGACCAGGCCATCGACGATCTGCTCGACAAACCACAGAGCGGATGTCGCCATCGAACGCACCACCAGCCGCCACGTCCCGGCCCTGGACCGCTGCGCCGGCTGCGGCAACATGGTGCGCACTGATCTTCACGCCGAGCAGCTCCGCGCCCGCGCCGACAGGCCTCGAGCGGGCCGCGGTGGTCGGCCCGTCGCCGCACGCGGACCGGATCGGCCGGCATCAGCGGCTCGATCCGGTCCACACCGCATCGGTGATCACTGACCGGACGGACACATCCGGTCAACCGACCAACCCATCAAAGACACACGGCCTAGTCCACCTCGGCGACCGCCTGCGCGAACTGCGCCTTGTACAGCCGGGCGTAGGCCCCGTCCGCCGCCAGCAGCTCGGCGTGCGCGCCCTGTTCCACGATCGACCCGTTCTCCATGACGAGGATCGTGTCCGCGTCCCGGATCGTCGACAGCCGGTGCGCGATCACGAACGACGTCCGGCCGGCGGCCAGTTTGGCCATCGCCTTCTGGATCAGCACCTCGGTCCGGGTGTCCACGGAACTCGTCGCCTCGTCCAGCACCAGGATCACCGGGTCGGACAGGAACGCCCGCGCGATGGTGATCAGCTGCTTCTCACCGGCGCTGACACCGGTGCCCTCGTCGTCGATCACGGTGTCGTAGCCGTCGGGGAGGGTGCGGATGAACCGGTCCGCGTGCGCCGCCCGCGCCGCCTCCTCGATCTCGCCGCGGGTGACCTCGCGCGAGGCGCCGTAGGCGATGTTCTCCGCGATGGTGCCCCCGAACAGCCAGGTGTCCTGGAGCACCATGCCGATGCCGGCGCGCAGTTCGTCCCGCGTCATCGTTCGGATGTCGACCCCGTCCAGGGTGATCCGGCCGCCGGAGACGTCGTAGAACCGCATCAGCAGGTTGACCAGCGTGGTCTTGCCCGCGCCGGTCGGGCCGACGATCGCCACCGTGTGCCCCGGCTCGACCGTGAGCGACAGATCCTCGATCAGCGGCTTGTCGGGGTCGTACCGGAACGACACGTGCTCCAGCCGCACCCGCCCGCGCAGTTCCGCCGGCCGCTCGCCCGGCACCGGGTCCGCCTCCTGCTCCTCCGCGTCCAGGAGTTCGAAGACCCGCTCGGCCGAGGCGACGCCGGACTGCACCAGGTTCGCCATCGACGCGATCTGCGTCAGCGGCATCGAGAACTGCCGGGAGTACTGGATGAACGCCTGCACGTCGCCGATGGAGAGCGCGCCCGAGGCGACCCGCAGACCGCCGACGACCGCCACCAGCACGTAGTTCAGGTTGGACACGAACATCATCAGCGGCTGCATGACGCCGCTGTTGAACTGCGAGCGGAACGCGGCCTCGTACAGCGCCTCGTTCTGCTCGGCGAACTGCTGCGCCGACTCGTCCTGCCGCCCGAACACCTTCACCAGGGCGTGCCCGGTGTACATCTCCTCGATGTGCGCGTTCAGCTTGCCCGTGGAGCGCCACTGCTGCACGAAGTGCGGCTGCGAGCGCTTGCCGACCCGGGTGGCGACCACGAACGACAGCGGGACGGTGACCAGCGCGACCAGCGCCAGGATCCAGGAGACCCAGAACATCATCGCGAGGACGCCGACGACGGTCAGCACCGAGTTGATCAGCTGCCCCATCGACTGCTGCAGCGTCTGCCCGATGTTGTCGATGTCGTTCGTCGCCCGGGACAGCACCTCGCCGCGCTGCCGCTTGTCGAAGTACGACAGCGGCAGCCGCGACAGCTTGCCCTGCACGGCCTCCCGCAGCCGGTACATCGTGCGGTTCACGGCCCGGTTCACCAGCCGGGTCGCCACCGCCATCAGCAGGCCGGCGACCAGGAACGTGCCGAGCGCGAGCAGCAGGACGTGCCCGACGGCGGTGAAGTCGATGCCCTGGCCGGGGGTGAAGTCGGTGCCCTGGAGCATGTCCGCGACCCGGTCCTGGCCGCGCTCGCGCATGGAAGCGAGCACCTGCTCCTTGGTGGCCCCCTCGGGCATCCGCCGGCCGACGAGGCCGGCGAAGACCAGGTCGGTGGCCCGGCCGAGGATCTTCGGGCCGATCACGCTCAGGCCCACGCTGACGACCACGCACAGCAGCAGGCCGTAGATCGTGAGGCGTTCCGGTCGGAACTGGGCGACGAGCCGTTTGCCCGACCCCTTGAAGTCCATCGAGCGCTGGTCGGGGCCGCCCCCGGTCATCATGCGTCCCATGGGCCCGGCCATCAGGCGGCCTCCGCTTCCGTCAGCTGGGAGAGCACGATCTCCCGGTAGGTCTCGTTGGTCGCCATCAGTTCGGCGTGCCGGCCGGAGCCGACCACCCGGCCCTCGTCCATGACGATGATCCGGTCGGCGTCCCGGATGGTCGCCACCCGCTGGGCGACGATGACGACGGTCGCCTCCGCGGTCTCCCGGGCGAGCGCGGCGCGCAGGGCCGCGTCGGTCGCGTAGTCGAGCGCGGAGAAGGAGTCGTCGAAGAGGTAGATCTCCGGGCGCTGCACCAGCGTGCGGGCGATGGCGAGACGCTGGCGCTGACCGCCGGAGACGTTGCCGCCGCCCTGCGCGATGGGCGCGTCCAGCCCGCCCTCCAGCCGCTGCACGAAGTCCTTGGCCTGCGCCACCTCCAGCGCGTGCCACAGCTCCTCGTCGGTGGCGTCCGGGTTGCCGTAGCGGAGGTTGGTGGCGACCGTGCCCGCGAACAGGTACGGCTTCTGCGGCACCAGTCCGACGGTCCGCGCGAGCAGCCGCGGATCGACCTGACGGACGTCCACGCCGTTGACCAGGACCTCGCCCTCGGTGGCGTCGAACAGCCGGGGGACGAGTCCGAGCAGCGTCGACTTGCCGCTGCCGGTGGAGCCGATCACGGCGGTGGTCTCACCGGGCCGGGCCACCAGGTCGACGGCCTTCAGCACCGGCTCCTCGGCGCCCGGATAGCGGAAGCCCGCGCCCCGCAGCTCCAGGTGCCCGTGCCCGCGCAGCTCGGTGACGGGCGCCGCCGGGGGCACCACGCTCGACTCGGTGTCCAGGACCTCCTGGATGCGCTCGGCGCACACCTCCGCGCGCGGCACCATCATGAACATGAAGGTGGCCATCATCACGGACATGACGATCTGCATCAGATAGGCGAGGAACGCGGTCAGGTCGCCGATCGCCATCCCGCCGCTGTCGATCCGGTGCGCGCCGAACCACACCACCGCGATGGACGACACGTTCACCACCGTCATGACGACCGGGAACATCAGGGCGAGCGTCCGGCCGGTGGCCAGCTGCATCTCGGTCAGTTCGGCGTTCGCGGTCCCGAACCGGCGCTGCTCGTACTCGTCCCGGACGAAGGCGCGGATCACCCGGTTGCCGGTGATCTGCTCGCGCAGCACCCGGTTGACCGTGTCCAGGCGGACCTGCATCGACCGGAACAGCGGGCGCAGCCGGCGCACGATCAGCGTCACGCAGACGCCGAGCACGGGCACGACCGCGACCAGCACCGCCGACAGCGGCACGTCCAGGCCGAGCGCCAGCACGATCCCGCCCACGCACATGATGGGCGCCGACACCAGCAGGGTGAACGACATCACGGCCAGCATCTGGATCTGCTGTACGTCGTTGGTCGTACGGGTGATGAGGGAGGGCGCCCCGAAACGCCCCACCTCCCGCGCGGAGAAGGACTGCACCCGGTCGAAGACGGCGCCGCGCACGTCCCGGCCGAGCGCGGCGGCGGTCCGGGCGCCGTAGAACACGGCCCCGACGTTGCACACCACCTGCACCAGTGAGATGCCGATCATCAGCGCGCCGAAGGACACGATGTACCCCGTGTCACCCTTCACGACACCGTTGTCGATGATGTCGGCGTTCAGGGTGGGCAGGTAGAGGGTGGCGCAGGTCTGCAGGAACTGGAGCAGCACCAGAAGTGCGATGGGTCTCTTGTAGGGCCTGAGATACGCCCGAAGAAGTCGTATGAGCACGCTAGGTCTCTCGGAGTCGGCGACAGGGGGCTGGTCGGTTGCCCCTGGCCCCTATCGTCGGACACTCCACCCGCGTTACCTCAACCGATTAACCCGACCGGTCCGGTGCGCCGCGCCGCCGACCCGCGGTCACAGCCCGAACGCCCCCGGATGGGTCTGCTCCCGCACCGCCGTGAACTGCTGCCGCACCGCCTGCCCGACGGCCAGCTCCTCGCCCGGCTCCAGCACCTGCGCCGCGGCGCCCTGCCAGGCCGGCGGGGTCCGCGGGTCGAGGGCGCCCTGCGACACGCCGAGCGCCCAGGCCGCCTGCCGGGCCGCGCCGATCGCCGCGTAGTCCGCGGGCTGCGGCACGACGACCTGCGCGGCGAACAGCGAGGGCGCCGAGGCCTGCACGGCGGGCAGTTCCGCGGCCGGGCCGAGCAGGAAGACCCGGCGCACGTCCACGCCGCGCCCGCGCAGCACGTCCAGCGCGTCGGCGAGCCCGCACAGCATCCCCTCGAAGGCGGCCCGCGCCAGGTGCTCCGGCCGCATCGACTCGCGCCGCAGCCCCGCGAGGGTGCCCGCGGTGTGCGGCAGGTTCGGCGTGCGCTCGCCCTCCAGATAGGGCAGCAGCACCAGCCCGTGCGCCCCCGGCGTCGACTTCATCGCCAGGTCGGACAGGCTCTCCAGGTCCGGCAGCCCGAGGAGTTCGGCGGTGCCGCGCAGGGTGCGCACGGCGTTCAGGGTGGTGACGACCGGCAGGTGCATGCCGGTGGCGTCGGCGAGCGAGGTGATCATGCCGGACCGGTCGGTGAGCGCCTCCGTGTGCACGGCCGTCACGGAGCCGGACGCCCCGAGCGACACGACGGCGTCGCCCAGCCCCAGCCCGAGCCCGAAGGCGGCGGCCATGGTCTCCCCGGTGCCGGCCGAGATCAGCAGCCCCTCCGGGGTCGTGCCGGCCGCTTCCGCCGGGCCGATCACCTCCGGCAGCACCGCGTGGTGCCCGAGGGCCAGCTCGACCAGGTCGGGGCGGTAGGCGCCGGTCGCCGCCGACCAGTACCCGGTGCCGGAGGCCCCGCCGCGGTCGGTGGTGCGGCGGACCGGCCGCCCCAGCAGCTGCCAGACGAGCCAGTCATGGGCCTGGAGGAGGGCCGCCGTCCGCAGCGCGCTCTCGGGTTCGTTCTTCGCCAGCCAGCGCAGCTTGGTGACCGGGTGGGCGGCCTGCGGCACGCTCCCGACCGCCAGCGCCCAGGCCTCCCGGCCGCCGAGCGCGTCCACGAGATCGGCCGCCGCGACCTGTGCGCGCTTGTCGCCGCCGACCAGCGCCGGGCGGACGGTGTTGCCCTGGGCGTCCAGCGGGACCAACGCGTTCTGCTGCGCGGAGACGCCGATGGCCTGCACGCCCTCCAGCAGACCGCCGCCCGCGGCCTCGCCCAGGGACAGCAGCCAGGCCTGCGGGTCGACGTCGCTGGGGCGGCCCCCACCGCCTGCGGGCGGCTCGACCGGGTGCGGGGCGTACCCCTGGCGCAGCACGGCACCGGTGTCCGTGTCACAGACCACGATGCGCGTGAAATCGGGCGAGCTGTCCAAGCCGGCGACTATCCCCATACCGAAGATTTTGCCGTACCGCCGCCGCTGCTCCGGCCGGGCGCCGGGGGCGGGGCGCCCGGCCGCGGCCGCGGCAGCGGAGCCTTCACACGGTGGACGTGCCCCAGTCGTCCCCCGCCGTGGTGGCGCCGTTGCGGTCCCGCAGCGACCGCACCCGCTGGGCCACGGACTCCGGGACCCGGTCGCCGACCTTGTCGCTGACCGTGTGGAACGCCTTGCCCGCGTAGACGCGGCCCTGGTGGACGGCCGTCTCCGCGGTGTTGCGCACGGCGGGGTTCTGCGCGATCTGCCGGGCCGACTTCTTCAGCTGCTCATAACGCTCGCGTCCGGCCCTCGTGCCGAGTACGTAACCGAGGGCCAGTCCCGTGAGGAACGTGAGCCGGTAGCGCATGGCTGCCACCCTTCCCGTGTGTAGGTCTCTGGTGCGGCGCTGGCGCCGAGGGATACCGATTGGCGAAGCACCCCCCTGCTTGCGCTAATGTATGTGTCGCAGCGAGCGCGCGCCCCCTGGCGAATACCCAGGTAGGCGCGTTCGATGCAATCGAGGCGATCCTCCGTAGCTCAATTGGCAGAGCAGCCGGCTGTTAACCGGCAGGTTACTGGTTCGAGTCCAGTCGGGGGAGCTTCGGTCCTCCGTAGCTCAATTGGCAGAGCAGCCGGCTGTTAACCGGCAGGTTACTGGTTCGAGTCCAGTCGGGGGAGCACGCGCTGAACGAGGACCCCGCAGGGGTCCTTTTTCATGTCCGCGGGAACCGCCGCGCCTGCGGGGATGTCCTCAGGGGCATGAGCAGCGCGGAAGCCGACCATCCGAAGCAGGAGATCGTATGAGCGGCTATGCTGCGGCAGACGGCGCGCACACATGTACGCGACACGCCGCTATGGGGCGGTAGCTCAGCCGGTTAGAGCAGCGGACTCATAATCCGTCGGCCGTGGGTTCGAGTCCCACCCGCCCCACCAGGCACCGCAGGTGCAGAAACGATGGGACCTGCGCGGACAGAAGCGGTCGCTTCCCGGGCCGTCGGGTCCCGCGGCGCCCGCGGTGTTCATACTGTGCCCATGGAGCGCATAGGGGGGTACCTCGTCGAGCGCCGGCTCGGCGAGGGCGGCATGGGGACCGTGTATCTCGCACGGACGCGGGGCGGCCGGGCCGTCGCGCTGAAGGTGGCCAGACCCGAACTCGCCGCCGACCCCGTCTTCCGGGACCGGTTCCGCAGCGAGGCCGAGGCGGCCCGCGCGGTGGGCGGCTTCCACACGGCGCCGGTGGTGGACGCCGACGTCGACGGCGACCCGCTCTGGCTGGCCACCGCCTACATCCCCGGGCCGACCCTCGCGGCCCGGCTCGCCGCCGAGGGCGCCATGGACGAACCCCGGCTGCGGGCGCTGGCCGCCGCGCTCGCCGAGGCGCTGGAGTCCATCCACTCCTGCGGCCTGGTGCACCGCGACCTGAAGCCCGGGAACATCATCATGGCCGTCGACGGGCCGCGCGTGATCGACTTCGGCATCGCGCGGGCCGTGGAGTCCACCCGTCTCACCGCCACCGGCACCGCCTTCGGCACGCCCGGCTTCCTCGCCCCCGAGCAGGCCCTCGGCCACGATGTGACCGGCGCCGCCGACGTGTTCGCGCTCGGCGCCGTCCTGGTCGCCGCCGCCGGGGGCAGCGCGTGGGGCGAGGGCACGCCGATGGGCCTGATGTACCGCTCCGTTCACGAGCCGCCGGACGTGTCCGCCGTGCCCGCCGGGCTGGTGGACCTGGTCGCCGCGTGCCTGGCCAAGGACCCGGCGGCCCGGCCCACGCCCACCGCGCTGCTGGACCGGCTGACGGACCCGGCCCCGCAGCCGCCCGGCCCGCGGACACCGCCGGCCCCGCCCCCTCCCGCGCCGCCCGCACCCCCCGCGCCGGAGTTCACCGCGTCGCCGCCCGGGTTCACCGCCCCCGCGCCGGAGTTCGGAGCGCCGCCGCCCGTGCCGGCCGCGCCCCCGCAGGGGTTCCTCGCGCCTTTGCCGCCCCCGCACCTGCCCGTGCCGCCCGCCGGACCGCCGCCCGCCCCCTACGGGTTCGGGCCGCCGGTGCCGTTCGGCAGTCCGGAGGTGGTGCTCGCCGACGCGGAGGCCGGCGCGGTCGTCAACGCCGCCGGGGTCCTCCTCGAAGTGCGGGGCGCCGGCGCGGACTTCCCGTGGGACGAGATCGCGCGCGTCGAGCGCACCTGGCGGGGCAACCGCCTCACGATCACCGTGCGGCTGTGGGACGGCGCCGTGTACTCCTGCGAGATCAACGCCCGCCGGAGGGCCCGGCTCACCGCCTGGCTGGCCCAACTCGACCCGGTTCTCGGCCGGTACCTGACCCGGTAGCGCACCGGTGGCCAACGATCGCGCCCTCCGCACGACTTGACGCCCCCGAGGCTTGAAACGGTCATGTCCTGGGCACGGACCTCCTACCGGTGTCCGGCGCCGGGCGGTGCCGGCAGGAGGAGGGCGTCATGGACCGTCGCATCCGGGTACGCGTCAGCCGGCGGCCCGCCGCGCCGCGCGGGCAGGAGATCGACCGCCGTACCCCGTCGGGGCGTGTCCTGCCGTACTAACGGCGGGCGGCCGTGCGGCCGGGACGGTCCGTGCGGTCCGGGCGGTCCGCGGCGGCTTCGGCGGTGCCGGGCCGCCGGGGGCCGCCCCCGCCGTGGCCGCCGCCACCCGCCGCGGCGGGCCGGGCTCCGGGCCCGCCGCCGGCACGCCCGGCGCGGCCGTGCCCGGATCGGGTCTTTCGTCCCGGTCCGCCGTGCGTGGTCGCCCTCCCGTCCGCACCCGCACCCGGCCGGACGCGGGCCAGGGGCCATACTGGGCACTTCATGTACCTGTGCAGCGGGGAGAAGGCGTGAGCGGACCTGAGCCGACGTGGCCCCCGGGGGCCGGCGCCGCGCCGGCGCCCGCGGCGCCGCGGCTCGACGTGCACCCGCTGCCCGGACGGACCGGGTTCCGGGCGGCGGGCGAGGTGAGCCTGCCCACGCGCGGCATCTGGGAGCGTGCGCTGGAGCGGGCCGTTCGCGAGGGCGGGGACGTGTACTGCCTGGAGCTCTCCGCGCTGACCTTCGTGGACGTCGCGGGGGCCGGCGCGCTGGTGGACGCCGCCCGCCGGCGCGGCGAGCGGCGGCGGCTGGTGCTGGACCGGCCCCCGGCCGCCCTGCCCCGGATACTGGAACTGCTGTGGCCCGGACTCCCGGGGATCGAGGTGTCGACGTCATGACCACGACTGCCGAGGGCGTCGACCCGTTCGTGCATCCCGCGCTGTTCTACGGCGACACGCAGGAGTACCTCGCCGGCACCGTGCCCTTCGTCCGCGCGGCGCTGGCGGCGGAGGAGCCGGTGGCGGTCGCCGTGCCCGGCGAGAGGCTGCGGCTGATCCGGGGCGAGCTGGGCGCCGACGGCGACGGCGTGCGGTTCCTGGACATGCGCGAGGTGGGACGCAACCCCGGCCGCATCATCCCCGGCGTCCTGCGCGCCTTCGCCGACGCCCAGCCGCCCGGCCGGCGGGTCCGGATCATCGGCGAGCCGGTCTGGGCGGGCCGCAGCCCGGCCGAGTACCCGGCCTGCGCCCAGCACGAGGCGCTGATCAACGCGGCGTTCCGGGGCCGCGAGGTCACCATCCTGTGCCCGTACGACACCGCCCGCCTGGACGAGCGGGCGCTCGCCGACGCGCACGCCACCCACCCGGTCGTCATCCCGGCCGGTTCCGGCGCGGGGCGGACCAGCGAGGCCTACGACCCCGACGGCGTGGTCGCCCGCTACAACGAGCCGCTGCCGCCCGCCCCCGGCGCCGGTGCGGACGTGCTGTCCGTCGGCTTCGGCGAGGACACGCTGTCCGCGGTCCGCCACCTGGCCACCGGCCACGGCGCCCGGCTGGGCCTGAGCGGCCTCGCCCTGGAGAACCTGGCGCTGATCACCGCGGAACTGACCACCAACAGCGTGGTGCACGGCGGCGGCAGGGGCGTGCTGACGGTGTGGGCCGAGGACGGGCACGTGCTGTGCGAGGTCCGCGACCGGGGGCGCTTCACCGACCCGCTGGCCGGGCGCCGTCCCGCCGTGCGCGACCAGCGCGGCGGACGCGGGCTGCTGCTCGTCAACCTGATCTCCGACCTGGTACGCCTCCACACCGGCCCGGAGGGCACGACCGTCCGCGCCTATCTGGCCCGCTGAGGCCGCCGCCCGCCCCCGGCGCCGGGTCAGGCGGCCAGCGGGGCCAGGAGCAGCGGTTCGATCCGGCCCTCCAGCATCGCGCCCAGCCCCTCGGCCGCGCACACGTCGGGCCGCTCGGCGATGTGCACCGGCATCCCGGTGGCCTGCCGCAGCAGCTGGTCGAAGCCGGGCAGCAGCGCCGAACCGCCGACCATCGTGATCCCGCGGTCGGCGAGGTCGGCCACCAGGTCGGGCGGGCAGTCCCGCAGCACCTTGCCGATGCCGTCCAGGACGGACGTCAGCGGCGTCCGGATGGCGTCGCGCACGGAGGCGGTGTCGACGCGGATGCTGCGGGGGAGCCCGGTCACCACGTCCCGGCCGTGGATCTCGGTCGACTTCGGGCCGTGCGGGGTGAGTCCGGCGCCGGACAGGGCGAGCTGCAGCGGCCGTACCGACTGGGTGGGCAGCATCAGCCGGTGCGCGTGCCGCAGATGCTGCACGATCGCGTGGTCCACGGCCTCGCCGCCCACCGGGATCCGCTCGGCGGTGACGATGGAGCCCAGCGACAGCACCGCGACCTGGGTGGCAGCCGCCCCGCACACCATGATCATGCTGGCCTCGGGCCGCGCCACGGGCAGCCCGCACCCCACGGCGGCGGCGATCAGGGTGTCCACCAGCACCACCTTCCTGGCCCCCAGCCCCACCAGCGTCTCGATCGTCGCCCGCCGGGCCAGCGGATCGGCGTCGTACGGGGTGCAGGCCGCCGCGCGCAGCCGGGGCTTGCGGCGCAGCGCCCGGCGGCACCTGTCGCCGAGCAGGTGCCGCAGCATCCGCTGGGCCATCTCGATGTCGACCACCGTGCCGCCGGAGACGGGCCGGACCACCCGGATGTAGCCGGGCGTCCGCCCGGTCATCCGCTCCGCGAACTCGCCGACCGCGATGAGCGCGCCGCTCCGGGTGTTCACCGCCGCGACCGACGGCTGGTCGACGACGAGGCCGGCGCCCTTGACGTACACCCGGGTGCGGGCCGCGCCCAGGTCGACGGCGAAGTGGCAGCGGCGCAAGTGCTCCAGGCTGACGGTCACGGCGGATCCTCCCGAGTGCGCGGGCCATGCGGTGCCGCCCGTTCGGCGGGCCCACTGGCATCTTGCGCGGGGCGCGGGAGCGGGCGCCCGCTGGAGGGGGCCGGGCGGGGCGCGGCCGAACGGGCGGTCCCCGGCGCGGCTCGCCGTCAGGTGGTGGACGGCGGCCCGTGATCCGCACTCGGGGCGGACGGCGGTCCGGGCGCCGGGGCGGTCGCCGCGACCGTGGGGGCGGAGGCGCGTCCGGGCGCCGGGGCCTCCGGCCGCGGCGCCGTGCCGGGGGCGGTCCAGCTCAGCCGCACCACCAGCTGCCCCTCCGCCGTGCCCTTGGCGATGACCGCGCCGGCCTCCGCGGTCAGCTTCACACCGAACTCCAGTTCCACCGAGTCGGGGCGCAGGGCGCCGTCCCGGAAGACCCGCAGCGCGGAGTGCGCCGCCGCGCGGACCCCGTCCAGGGCGCCCTCGAACGTGCGGGACGCCTGTGCCGCCGCGCCGTCCCCGCGCGAGACCAGCCGGGTGCCGGCCGCGCCGTCCGGGCTCTCCACGACGACCACGGCGCCGTCCTCCGTGGTGAACTCCAGCAGCCTGTGCATGACGCCCCCCCGTGTGCTCGACCCACGCCATTGTGGCGGAAGGACGGTGCCGCCGTGGGGCCCTTCCGCAGCACGACGCGGGCGGCGGTCCGGGCGACCGGGGTCGGCCGGGCGGCGGCGGTCCGGGCGACCGGGGTCGGCCGGGCGGCGGCGGGGAGGCGGCGTCCGGTCCGCGCCGGCCGACGACGCCCCGGACCACTCCCAGCTCCACCAGGTCCTGCGGCCGCAGACGCAACCGGTCCGCGGTCGCCTCCACCTCCTCCGGCGGCCGCTTGAGTATGGCGATCAGCACCGCCCGGGAGCCCTCGACGCTCGCGGTGCCGCAGACCGCCGACTCGCGTTCGCCGGTGCGGTCGGCGGCGCGGGCGCGCGCGGCGTCGTAGCCCGGCCGGCCGAGCGGGCCGTCCGGCGCCGACTCCCGCGGCGCGTACGCGAGTTCGGTGAAGCTGCCGGCGTCGGTGACGAGTGCCAGGACCTCCCGCGCCGACAGCCGCTCAGCCATCGGCCAGCGCCCGCTTCATGATCTTCCCCATGTCGTTGCGGGGCAGCGCGTCCAGATAGCGGACGACGCGCGGGCGCTTGTGCGGGGCCAGGCGCCGGGCCACATGGTCCGCCAGCTCCTCGGCGGCGGGCCGCCGCCGAGGGTCGGCGGAGACGATCCAGGCCACGATCCGCTCACCGAGGTCGGCGTCCGGCTCACCGGTGACCGCGGCCTCGAGCACCCCCGGATGCTCCAGCAGCGCGTTCTCGATCTCACCCGCCCCGATCTTGTGGCCGCCGCTCTTGATCAGGTCGGTGGCCTTGCGGCCGACGATGCGGATGTGGCCGTCGGCCTCGCGCACGGCCATGTCCCCGGTGCGGAACCAGCCGTCGGCGGTGAAGGCGGCGGCGGTGGCGTCGGGCCGGTTCAGGTACGCGGTGAACAGGTTCGGGCCGCGCACCTGGATCTCGCCGACGCTCTCCCCGTCGGACGCCGTGATCTGCGTGCCGTCCTCCTCCACCAGGCGCAGCTCCACTCCGGGCAGCGGCACTCCGACCGTGCCGGGCCGGGCCGGGCCGTCGGCCCGCACGCTGGTGTTCATCAGCGTCTCGGTCATGCCGTACCGCTCGATCACCCGGCGGCCGGTCGCCGCCGTGATCCGCTCGTGGTCGTGGACGGGCAGCGCGGCAGAGCCCGACACCAGCAGCCGGGCCCGGCCGAGGGCGCCGGCCAGTTCCGGGTCGTCCGTGAGGGCCTCGGCGATGCGGTGGTACATCGTCGGCACCCCGAACAGCATGGTGGCGCCGTCGTTCAGCTCGCGGGCCACGCCGGCGGTGCTGAACCGGCCCAGGTGGCGGACCGACCCGCCGCGCCGCAGCGGCCCGAGGACGCCCAGCACCAGCCCGTGCACATGGAACAGCGGCAGCCCGTGCACCAGGACGTCGTCCCCGGTCCACTGCCAGGCGTCGGCGAGCGCGTCCAGGGTGGCGGCGACGGCCCGGCGCGGGAGCACCGCGCCCTTGGGCGGGCCGGTGGTGCCGGAGGTGTAGACGACCAGTGCCGGATCGCCGTCCGCGGCCTCCTCCACGGCCTCCTCCGCGGGGGCGGCGCCGGCGGCCGACGCGTCGACGTCGATCCGCCGCGACGCGCCGAGGACGGGCGGCAGTTCGGCGCCGGGCGCGGTGAGCACCAGGGACGGCGCGCTGTCGGAGAGGATGTGCGCCAGCTCCCTCTCGCCCGACTTCGGGTTGAGCGGCACCGCGGCCGCCCCGGCGAGCAGCACCCCGGTCACGGCGACGGCGGTCTCCAGCTCGGGGGTGGCCCACACGGCGACCCTGCCCCCGGCTCCCGCACCCGCCGGGGCCGGGGCGATCCCCGCGCCGCGGAGCCGGGCCGCGAGGGCGCCGGCGGCGCCCGCGAGCTCGCCGTACGTCAGACTCCGCGAGCCGAACCGCAGGGCGACCCGCTCGGCCGGGCCGTCCGCCAGGGCGGGGAAGAGAGAGGACACGCGGCGCACTCCTGACTGTCGGCGGTGCCGGCCACCGGGGACGGCAGCACCCTTCCTACACCAGGTGCCCCGTCCCGACGAGCGTGCTCGGCCGAGCCGCCCGCGAACCGGGGCCCGCCCCGGGGGGAGGGCCGATCGGGCTGTCCCGGCTCGCTGCGCTTGTTAGCCTCGCTGCCGCACCCCCTCCATCGAACCTCCGTACGACAGGGAGCCCGCCGTGCCCCGTATCGCCCTCGCCACGTACGACCCCGGAGCCGAGCCGAGCCACGACACCGATCTGCCGGTGCTGGTGCGGGCGCTCGGGGACGCCGGCGCCGAGGCGGAGTCCCGGTACTGGGACGACCCGGCGGTGGACTGGGGCGGGTACGACCTCGTCGTCATCCGCTCGACCTGGGACTACAGCTGGCGGGCCGCGGAGTTCGCCGCCTGGGTGGAGCGGGCCGGGGCGCTGACCCGGCTGGCCAACCCGGTCCCCGTGGTGCGCTGGAACACCGACAAGCGCTACCTGGGGGAGCTGGCCGCGGCCGGTGTGCCCACCGTCGACACCCGGTACGTGGCGCCCGGCGAGCCGGCCGTCCTGCCCGCGGACCGCGAGTTCGTGATCAAGCCGACCTCGGGGGCGGGAGCCCGGTACGCCGCCCGGTACACGCCCGCCGAGCGGGACACGGCGCTGCGGCAGCTCGCGCGGATGCACGCGGAGGGCCTGACGGCGATGGTGCAGCCGTACCTGCCCGGCATCGACGTGAACGGGGAGCGGGCGCTGCAGTTCTTCGGCGGCCGGCTGCTGCACGCCAGCCGGAAGGCGGCCGTGCTGTCGCCCGGCACCCCGTACGACGCCGACAAGGTCGCCCACCCCGGCCTGGAGCCCTGGCAGCCCACGGACGCCGAGATCGCCGTGGCCGAGAAGGCGCTGGCGGCCGTGCCCGGCACGTCCGGGCTGCTGTACGCGCGCGTGGACCTGGTGGACGGCGACGACGGCGAACCCCGCCTGATGGAACTGGAGCTGGTCGAGCCGAACCTGTTCCTGTGGCTGCACCCCGGCTCGCTGCCGCCGGTGACGGAGGCGATCCTGCGGGCGGCCGGCCCCGCTTGATCCTGTCGGCCCCGGACGGGCGGCCGCGCGGCGCGGAGAGGGTGCAGTAGGTTGCAGGGACACACTTCTGACGATGCATCACGGGGGTATTGGCGTGCGCAAGGTATGGCTGGTGACCGGGGCGAGCAGCGGTTTCGGGCGCGCGATCACCGAGGCGGCCGTCGCCGCCGGCGATGTGGTGATCGGCGCGGCCCGCCGCCCGGAGTCCCTGGACGAACTGGTGGCCGCCCACCCCGGCCGGGTGGAGCCGCTGCGCCTGGACGTGACCGACCCGGACGCGGTCGGCGCCGCGGTGCGGGACGTGGTGGCCCGGCACGGACGGATCGACGTGCTGGTCAACAACGCGGGCCGCACCCACGTCGGCGCGGTCGAGGAGACCACCGACGCCGAACTGCGGGACCTGTTCGAGGTGCACGTGTTCGGGCCGCTGGCGCTGGTGCGGGCGGTGCTGCCGCACATGCGCGAACGGCGCTCCGGCGCGATCGTGCAGATGAGCAGCATGGGCGGGCAGATGTCCTTCGCGGGCTTCGGGGCGTACAGCGCGACCAAGTTCGCGCTGGAGGGCGCCTCCGAGGCGCTCGCCGACGAGGTGGCCGAGTACGGCGTCAAGGTGCTGATCGTGGAGCCGGGCGCGTTCCGCACGTCGCTGTTCGGCACCGGCCGGGCCGGGCTGAGCACCGACAGCGGGGCGTACGCCAAGGTGGGCGAGACCCGCGCGTTCGTGTCCGGCGGCGACGGCTCCCAGCCCGGCGACCCGGCGAAGGCGGCGGCCGTGATCCTGGCCGCGCTGGAGGCCGAGCGCACCCCGCTGCGGCTGCCGCTCGGCGACGACGCGGTGAGCGCCGTCCTCGCCCATCTCGACGACGTCCGCGCGGAGGTCACGGCCTGGGAGGACCGGACACGCGCCACGGGCTTCGACGCCCCGTAGCACGCCCGCGCCCCTGGGATCAGGTGACGACCGCCGTCCGTTGGAGCAGGCCCCAGGTGAACTCTGCGACGACCTCGTGCGCCGTGCCGTCCCCGCCGGGCGCCGTGAAGGCGAGCCCCCACCGGGTGGGCGCCGTGCCCTCCAGCGGGCGGGCCGGGGCGAAGGCGCGGGCGGCCTCGTCCACGGTGCAGGACCAGGGGGTGAGGTCGTCGAGGGTGCGAAGCCGCGGCGAGGGGGCGCCGGGAGCCCGCACCAGCCACTCGTTCCAGACCCCGCCGCCGGGCCCGACCAGCACTTCGAAGCGCAGGTCGGGCCAGAGCGGCAGGGCCCACCGCCGGGCCTCGCAGTCGACGTCGCCCAGGCGGCGCGGTTGCACCGACTCGGGCGGGCCGAGGACGGACCGGTACCGCGCGGCGGCGCCCCGGGACCTGGGCGAACGCACCAGGGCCTGCCAGCGCTTGTTGGCCTCTCGCATGTCGGCGATCGAGGCGCCCAGCCGCCGCCGGGCGTCCTCGACCAGGCCGGGATTGTGGTCGGCCATGCGGCGCAGCAGTACCAGCTGGAAGTCGAGCTCCATGCCCCCATGGTGCCCGGGCGAGGGGGCGGGGGAGCGCACCGCCGGCCGCCGGTCTCCCCGGTCCCGGGCCATTGTCCGGGCGTCCCCGCATGACTAGCCTGTGTTCGTCATGCCGATCGTCCGTTGAAATCTCGAACGCAGCGGCGCCAAGAACCACACGAACCAAGGGAGGGGGCCGCACGTGGGACGCCTCGTGCCCGCCGTGACCCGGGCTCTCGACATCCTGGAGCTGTTCCTCGACGGGGACGGGACGCTGTCCGCCCCCGAGATCGTGCGCAGGCTCCAGCTGCCGCGCACCACCGTGCACGAGCTGGTCACCACCCTCGCCGCACGCTCCTACATCGTGCCGGTGCCGGGACAGCCCGGACGGTACTGGCTCGGCGTACGCCCCTACCAGCTCGGCAGCCGCTACGCCGAGCAGCTCGACCTCGCCGCCGAGGGCCAGCAGGTGGCCCGCTCGGTCGCCGAGACCTGCGACGAGACCGTCCACGTGGCCATCCTGGAGGGCACCGACGTCATCTACATCGCCAAGGTCGACTCCACGCACGCCGTCCGCATGGTCTCCGCCGCGGGCCGCCGGCTCCCCGCCCACTGCACCTCGGTCGGCAAGATGCTGCTGGCCTCGCTGCCGGAGCAGGAGCTGGCCGCGCGGATCCCGGACGGCGCCGAACTGGCCGCGATGACCCCCGACAGCATCACCGAACCGGCCGCCCTGCGCGCGGAACTGGCGGACGTACGGCAGCGCGGGACCGCGGTGGAGAGCCGCGAGTCCAACCCGGACGTCTCCTGCGTGGCCGCGCCGGTCCGCGACCGCACCGGCGAGGTCGTGGCCGCGCTGTCCATCTCGGTGCCCATGATCCGCTGGAGCGAGGAGCGGCGGGCCGAGCTGGAGCGGCTCGCGGTGAAGGGCGCGGCGGAGCTGTCGGAGCGGCTGGGCCACCGGGGCGCGGCATGACGGCGTACGAGGTCGCCGTCCGGGCGGGGGCCGCGCTCGGCGAGGGACCGACCTGGGACCCGGCGGCGGGCCGGCTGATCTGGGTCGACGTCCTCGGCATGCGGGTGCACGCCTACGACCCGGTGACCGGCCGCCGCACGGTCCGCACGACGGAGCAGCACGTCGGCGCGGCCAAGCCCCGCGCGGGCGGTGGCCTCGTGCTGAACCTGCGGGACGGCGTGGGCCTGCTGGACCCCGGCGGCGGTTTCCGCTGGCTGCACCGCGAACCGGTCGCCGGCCGCCGTGCGAACGACGCGGCGGTGGCCCCCGACGGCTCCCTCTGGGCGGGCACCATGCGGTACGACGAGGCGGCGGGCGGCGGCACGCTGTCCCGGGTGACCGGGGACGGGACGGCGCGGACCGTCCTCACCGGCGTCACCGTCAGCAACGGCACGGGCTGGAGCCCGGACGGCAGCCTCATGTACTACGTCGACACCCCGACCCGCCGCGTGGACGTCTTCGACCACGACGCCGGGGGCCTCCACGACCGCCGCCCGCTGGTGCGGATCGAGGAGGGCGCGGGCTTCCCGGACGGCCTCACGGTCGACGCGGAGGGATGCGTGTGGGTGGCGCTGTGGGACGGGGGAGCGGTGCGCCGGTACACGCCGGCCGGTGAGCTCGACCGGGTGCTCACCTTCCCGACGCCGCGCACGACGGCCTGCGCGTTCGGCGGCGCGGGACTGACCGACCTGTACGTCACGACGGCGCGCACCGGGCTGTCCGCGCCGCATCCCCTGTCGGGCTCGCTGCTGGTGGTGCCCGGCGCCGGGAAGGGCTCGCCGCAACCGGCGTTCACCGGCTGAACGGGCTGCCGCGGCACGGTGCCCCGCGGGCGGCCCCGCCGGACCGGTGGTCGGCAGCATCACCCCTGCGCGTGCCGAGCCCCCCGCCGCGTCCGGCGGCCGAGCCCGGCCGCCAGGCGCGCGGGGCACTGCGCGGGCGGCCCAGGCGGAGCCGCGGCCGGCGCCTCCGCCCCCGCGCGGGCGGTCCCGGCGGACCGGTGGTCGGCGGCGTCACCGCTGCGCGTGCCGCTGCCCCCCCGCCGCGTCCGGCGTTCACCCGGCCGAGCCCGGGCGCGGGGGGCACCGCGCGGGCGGCCCGGCGGAGCCGGGGCCGGCGTGCCGTCGCCCCGTGCGTTTCTGCACGCGCGGAACCGCGCGGGCGATCCCGGCGGACCGGGGTTCACCCGGCCGAGCCCGGCCGCCCAGGCGCGCGGGGCACTGCGCGGGCGGTCCCGGCGGACCGGTGGTCGGCGGCGTCACCGCTGCGCGTGCCGCTGCCCCCCCGCCGTCGTCCGGCGTTCACCGGCCGAGCCCGGCCGCCCGGGCGCGCGGGGCACTGCGCGGGCGGTCCCGGCGGACCGGTGGTCGGCGGCGTCACCGCTGCGCGTGCCGCTGCCCCCGCCGTCGTCCGGCGTTCACCCGGCCGAGCCCGGCCGCCCAGGCACGTGGGGCACCGCGCGGGCGGTCCCGGCGGACCGGTGGTCGGCAGCATCACCCCTGCGCGTGCCGCTGCCCCCGCCGCGTCCGGCGTTCACCCGGCCGAGCCGGCCGCCCGGGCGCGCGGGGCCCTGCGCGGGCGGCCCCGGCCGAGCCGCGGCCGGCGCCTCCGCCCCCGCGCGGGCGGTCCCGGCGGAGCCGCGGCCGGCGACCCCGCCCCCGTTCGCGCGGGCGGTCCCGGCGGAGTCTCGGCCGGTGGCCTCGCCGCCGGCCGTGCGCTCCCCGGACGCAGCCGCAGCCGGCGGGGTCGCCCGCCCCTACAGTCCCGCCGCCTTCCTCTCCTCGGCGGTCAGCGGCGGGACCGCGAGCGGAGGCCTCAACGGCCCCGCCAGCGCGGCGACCAGCACGCTCGGCGCCAGCAGCGCCTCCGGCCCCCGTTGCAGGGCCGTCACATCGGTGACCCGGCGGGCGATGCGGCCGTTGCCCGTCGCCGTGTGCAGCAGCCGGCCGACGTACGCGGCCGTCAACCGGTCCCGCAGCGTCGGCCCGCCCTCGGTCGCGCCGGGGTAGAACACGTCCGCGCCGACCGCCAGCTCCCACGCGGGTCGGACCGTGCGCCCGACCGCCCGCTGCACCTCCCGGGCCAGCCCCGGGCCGCCCAGCCCGCGGCGCCGCACCCCGTCCCGCAGGGCCAGAGCCGAGCGGGCGGCCACGGCCATGCCGTGGCCGTACACCGGGTTCAGCGCGCACACCGCGTCCCCGAGGACGGCGAAGTTCTCCGGCCACACCGGCATCCGCTCGAAGTAGTGCCGCCGGTTCGCGGTGGTCCGGGTCACCGCGACGCCCTCCGTCAGCGGCTCCGCGCGGGCCAGCAGCTCGCCGATCAGGGGATGGCGCAGCTCCTCGCGGGCGTACCGGGCGAAGTCGTCGGGGCGGGTGGGCAGTCCGTCGCCCCGGCCGCCGAACAGCGTGACGATCCACTTGCCGTCCTCCACCGGCATCAGCACGCCGCCGCGGCCGCTCCCCGTGCCCCGCGGGTCCGGCTCGATGTTGACGACCGGGAAACCCTCCCTCGCCGGCTCCGGCGCCCGGAACAGCCGGCTCGCGTACGCCAGCCCGGAGTCCACCTCCCGCCGTTCGACCGCGGGCAGCCCCAGGCAGGCCAGCCACTGCGCGGCCCGCGAGCCGCGGCCGGTGGCGTCCACGACCAGGCCGGCCGTCAGCGTGCGCTCGCCGCGGCCGCGGGCGCGGACGCGGACGCCGGTCACCGCGGCGGCCGTGCCGGTGAGCCCGGTCGCCTCGGCCCCCTCCACCAGCTCGATCCGCCCGTCGTCCAGGACGAGCCGCCGCACCACCCAGTCCAGCAGGTCCCGGCTGGCGGGCAGCATGAACGCGGACTCGGCCCAGCGCCGGTACCAGCCGTACGGGGACAGCGCCACCATCTCCGTGGTCATCGGCACCCGGCTCACCCCGGCCGCCCGCAGCCGCCCGATCGCCCCGGGCAGCACCTCCTCCAGCGCCCGCGCCCCGCCCGACCACAGCTGGTGCACGTGCCGGGCCTGCGGCAGCCCCCTGCGCGGCTCGGGCCCGTCGGGCAGCACGTCCCGCTCGACCAGGGTGACCCGGGCTCCGGCGCGGCTGAGGGCGCCGGCCGCGAGCAGGCCGGCGAGGGAACCGCCGAGGACGACGGCCACGGGTCTGTGATCACTCATGTGCGGCATAGCTCTCTGCGGGGGCGGTCGCACGCGCGCGGACCGCCTCGATGTCGTCGGTACGGCGCAGGGCCCGGGAGACGGCTCCGATCTCCTTGAGCAGGCTGGTGATGTCGGGCCCGGCGGCCGGCTCGGCCCCTTCCGGGGTACGGGCCCTGGCGCCGACGGCGTCCAGGATGGTCACCGCGGCCGCCAGCGCGCGGGCCCGCTCCGCCGGATGCCCGAGCCCGAGGGCGGCCTCGTAGGACCGCCTGCCCAGGTCGGTGTCGATGTGCCGGGCCAGCGGCAGCAGCACGTCCCGGATGAACGTCTCCCGCCGGGTGAGCCGCAGTTCCGGCGTGGCCCGCAGCACGAACGGCACGCCCTCGCCGCTCGCCGTGCGCATGAGCTGGTACAGCGGCCGCAGTTCGCGGTGGGCGAGCCGGACCCGCCAGCGGTCGTGCAGGTACTGGCCGGCGTGCGGCAGGATGAAGCCGACCGCGATCAGGATGGCGGACAGGGCGGCGACCGGCGGGGCGAGATCGGTGCTCAGCCAGTCCAGGCGCAGGCCGCACCAGCGCGCGGCGACGGCGGTCAGCTTGCTCGCGTCGAAGATGAGGTTGAGGACGTAGCCCGCGCCGAGCAGTTTCAGGCCCCAGCGCAGCCAGGCGTCCAGGCCCTCGGTGCGCACCCAGTTCCAGATCAGCCGCGAGGTGATCAGGCAGGCCACGGCGTGCGCGACGAGGTAGAGCAGGATCTCCTCGCGCATGAACGGCGTGGTGGCGTAATAGGTGTCAAGGTCCCGCAGCCGCTCCACGGGGGCGTCGGCCAGCAGGAACAGCACCCACAGCGCGACGATCACCCCCGAGTACACCGAGATCACCCAGCGCATCGCGCGGCGGGTGGCGGCCGAGCGGTCGGACAGGCCGTTGCGCCAGGTGATGATGAGCAGCAGGCAGGAGCCGCAGAACGCGGTGATCAGCGAGTAGCACCAGGGCGCCGAGATGTTGGGCACGCCGGTGAGCCGGTTGACCCGCGCGATGGTGGACGGCGTGCAGAACACGAACACCGCGCAGGCCAGCAGCAGCAGTCCGCCGACCGCGCGCAGCAGCGGGTCCCGCCACAGCCGGATGATCGTGGGCAGCTTGATGACCAGGGCGGCGGTGAGCACCGCCGTGGGGATCCAGAAGGAGATGTAGAAGTCGCTGAGGAACCCGGAGGGGTTCAGCGCCAGCGGGGTCACCGCCCGGCTCCCCGTTTCCCGGACGCCCGGTCCGGCTGCTCGCGTCCGCGGTAGCCGAGGGAACGCTGGACCGGGTCGAGGGGGGTGTCGAGCGCCCCGGTGAGCCGGCACCGGAACTGGGTGGCCAGGCGGTGCCCGAAGTCGTCGGCCTCGGCCTCGTCGGCCTCCCGGGACCCGTTGCGGGCGGCCACCGTGAGGGCGGCCTCCCGCCAGCCGGGCGTGTCGGCGAGGGCCCGGGCCGCGGCGGCCCCGGCCAGGTGGTGGTGCCGGTGCCCGGCGTGCAGGTGCCACAGTTCGTGGCCGAGGATGACCAGTTGCTGCAGGGCTTCGGCCCGCTCCTCCACGATGATCAGGTCGAAGTCGGCGAACTCCACCCACAGCCCGGTGACTTCGATCTCGTCCGGGAACCGCTCGAACCGCAGCTCCACCGGCCGCCCGCCGCGCAGCGCGCTCATCTCCTCGCACAGGGCCCGGCACAACTCCCGTACGCCGTCCGGCGGCTCGGGCCGGGCGCGGACGGCCGCGGCGAGCTCGCCGGCCAGGGAGCGCATCGCCGTGCCCGGCCGGGAGCGGCGCAGGCGTGCGGCCAGGCGTTCCGCCCGTTCGCGCGCGCCCGTGAAGCTCATCGGTCTCCCTTCTCCCCGCGGTGTGCGGCCGGTCCGAGCGTACGCGTCCGGATGTGTCCGCGTCATGTGATACGGCGACCGCCGTCGGCGGGCGAACCACCCGCGGGCGCGGGCGGCGCCCGCGGTGCGGTCAGACGGGCCTGACCGGGACACCGCCGGCCGCCCGGCCGAGCAGGGCCAGACGGACCGTCCCGGGCCCGGACAGCGTGGTGAACTCCGAGAGGACCGCCAGCGCGAGGGTGTTGGCGCCCCGGGTGCGCAGGATGCCGTTCGGCAGGACGAAGGTGTGCTGCGGGCCGACGTCGTTGATGTACTGGCCCAGGTTCCAGCCGTTGAGGAAGATCTGGGCGCGGTAGGCGCGGTACGGGTCGTCCTGGAGCACCAGCCCCACCGAGGCGTCGATGTCGGCCGGCACCGACAGCCGGAAGGCGGTGCGGTACCACGTGACGCCCTGGTAGCGCTCGGCGCGCGGGAAGGCCACCTCCTCCCAGTCCCGGTCGCGGAAGCCGGGCAGGTGCCAGCCCTCGCGCTCGCCGTACAGGCCGCCGTTGTTCATCGGCCCGCGCACGGGGTCGGCGGGGCCCTCGCCCTGGATGCGCCAGGTCACCTTCGGCGAGCCGCCCTTGAACGTGACCGCCGTCAGCCCCCGGGCCGCCTTGTGCGTGTCGAGCGCCTTGCCGTCCTGGTCGTGCTGCATGCGCCGGACGAGGACGGACAGCACGTGCCGACCGGCCGAGCGCAGCCGCTCGCGCACCGGGAAGACCGCCGTGTCGGCCCAGGTGCCCTTGCGGATGGTGACGTCCTTGTCCGGCACCGGCATGCGGTGCGTGCCCAGCGGCTCACCGTCCAGCCAGGCCATCAGCAGGCCCTGCGTGCCGGTGCTGTACGCGAGCGAGACCTCCTCGAGACCGGTGGCGTCGGTGAACGTGCCCCGGTACCAGACGTCCCCGTAGTGGAAGCCGTAGTCGTCGGCGAACAGCACCGGCCCGCCGTCGGGGACGGCCGTCGTGCTGTGCGACGTGGTCCTGTCGGCCACCCGCCACGACGAGTCGTCGAAGCCCGGGCCCGCCTCCGGGTTCTCCCTGCGCATCCGCCAGCCGCCCAGTTCGGGCAGCCGCACCTCGGGGACGGCCGGCAGCAGCCCGGTGGTCATCAGGCTGCCGGAGAGGGTGACCCGGGTGGACAGCCGGCGCCCGTTCCACACCAGGGTGTCGATCCCGCGCGGCCCCCACACCTCCAGGCTGGTCGTCTCGGTGACGTCGCCCGTCAGGTGCACCTCGGAGCCGCGCACCTCGGCGTGCCGCAGCAGCGCCGGGCCGTAGACCAGCAGGCTCCCGGACGGGGTGTCGTACGGGAAGACGCGGACGGAGGTGTCGTCGTCGGCGAAGAGCAGCAGCAGCGGCGTGTCGGACTCGCCCTTCTGCACCAGCACCCGGGTCAGGCCCCCCTGCCCGAGGGGGGCGTTCACATGGAGTTCGCCCCGGTCGTAGACCCAGGCGGCCTCCGGGTCCAGCCGCTGCACCCACGGTTCGACCGGGCACTTCAGCACCAGTTCGGCCATCTCGCCGCGCCGGCCCGCGAACACGGCGATGTCCAGCCGGCCCGTGGTCAGGCGCATCACCGGCGCGGCGGTGCAGTACTTCAGGGTCCGCCTGCCCAGCGGCAGCCCGGTGGCGAGCAGCTTGGCGTCCTTGCCGGGCACGGTGATCCGCACCGGCCCGGCGTCGGTCGGCAGGTCGGTGGTGACGTCGTCGGCGCCGTCGTTGCGGGCGACGTACACGTGGGCGCCGGTGTCCTGGTTGGTGAGGTGGTAGACCTTCAGCCCGTCGGCCCTCACCTCGGCCGCCCGGTCCAGCTTGGCGAAGTCGGGCACGCGCTGGAGCAGGTGCCCGAGCTGGTGCATCGGGGCGATCTTGCCGGTGACGTTGCGGGCCTCGTCGATCGCGGCGCCGTAGTCGTACGACGTGTAGACGACCGGCGCGGGCAGCCAGCCCCACGAGGTCCCGCCGAACGTCATGTACACGTTGTGCAGGGTGAGCCCGTTGGCGAGGTTGGTGAGGTAGAAGCGGCGCTCGTAGGCCGCGTCCCGGGTCCGCCGTGCCTCGGCGTACCCCTTGCCGCCGAACCAGGCCCCGCCCCACGGATCGAACCAGCCGCCCCCGAACTCGGGCACGAACCCGGGCGTCGACGGCGAGGCGGTGGCCCCGCCCTTCGGCCCGCCGGGACCGTAGGACCCCCAGTCGGGCGGGGTCTGCGACGGCGACGGGTACCCGTCGAAGCCGTACAGCCAGCCGCCCCGCTCGCCGCCGGTGTCGAACGCCCCGGGGACCCAGTGGCCGTTGCGCCCCTTGTCGTTGTGGAACAGCGGGACGTCGATGCCGTCGGAGCGCACCTTCCGGTACAGGTGGGCCATGTAGTTCCGGCCGGTCGCCTCGTTCACATGGGCGTCGTACTCGTTCTCGATCTGGTACAGCAGGATCGTGCCGGCGCCCTGCGTGAACAGGTGCCTGCGGGCGATCCGGTTCACCTGCGTCAGCCACTCGTCCACATACGCCAGATAGACCGGGTCGTCGGTCCGGGCGGCGCCCTTCGTCACCGTCAGCCAGCCGGGGAAGCCGCCGCCGTCGACCTCGGCGTTGATGTACGGGCCGGGCCGCAGGATGACGTACAGCCCGGTCTCCGCGGCCGTCCGCAGGAACAGGTCCAGGTCCCGGACACCGGTGAAGTCGTACTCGCCGGGCGCGGGGGAGTGGTAGTTCCAGGCCACGTAGACGCTGACGGCGTTGTAGCCGTGCGCCCGCATCTTCTGCAGCACGTCCCGCCACAGGGACGGGCTCGGCAGCCGGAAGGGGTGCATCTCGCCGGACCACACGACCAGCCGCCGCCCGTCCACGATCAGCGAGTAGCGGTCGTACCCGATGGTGTGCCGCTCGCCGTCCGCGCCCGGCGGGGCGGGCGCCGGACCGGTCGGCACGGTGCGTGCCGCGTACGCCGAGGGCGCTCCGGGGCCGCCGCTGCCGCCGAGGGCGAGCCCGAGGGCGGCGGAGCCTGCCAGGGCACTGAAGGAACGTCTGCTGAGCGCCAAGGTGGATCCTCCGGGCGATCTTGCGGGGCGCGGATGCGGCCATTCTCCACGCAGGCGGGCCCCACAATGGACGCATGAGGATCTCGGCACGGGCGGATTACGCGGTACGGGCGGCACTGGAGCTGGCCGTACGGCAGGGTGACGGCCCGGTGAAGGCGGAGGAGATCGCCGCCGTGCAGAGCATCCCGCACAAGTTCCTGGAGGGCATCCTGGGCGACCTGCGGCGCGCCGGGATCGTCGACAGCCGGCGCGGCGGGGGCGGCGGCTACCGGCTGGCGGGCGACGCGGCGGCGATCACCGTGGCGGACGTCGTCCGCGCGGTGGACGGCCCGATCGTGTCGGTACGCGGCGAACGCCCCACGCACCTGGCCTACACCGGCACCGCCCGGCCGCTGCTGCCCCTGTGGATCGCCCTGCGCGCCAACGTCCGCAGGATCCTGGAGGGCGTCACCCTCGCCGACCTCGCGGCGGACGCGCTCCCGGAACCGGTCCGGGCGCTGGCGGCGGAACCGGCGGCCTGGGAGAACCCCTAGGGACGTGAAAACACCGGTGTGAATGGCCGGAGTTCGCACTCCCCGCCGCGGACGGGGCTCCCTACGCTGCCCACGCCTCCCCCGTTCCTTCACGGAAGAAGCACGGTTTCCGCCGAGGCGGACGGACCGAAGGCGCACCCCCCACCCCGACGACCGGGAGAAACCATGGCTGGCGGACTCCTCCTGAGCGGCGCCGTCGCCGCTCTGCTCACCACCGCGCTACCCGCCCAGAACCCGTCCTCCGTCTTCGACGACCCGCCCCCGGACAAGATCGTCATCGATGTGGCCACCGTGAACGGCTCGGGCTGTCCCGCGGGCACCGCGGCCGTCGCCGTGTCCCCCGACAACACCGCCTTCACCGTGACCTACAGCGCCTACCTGGCCCAGGCCGGCGGCGACTCCGACCCCACGGCCTTCCGCAAGAACTGCCAGCTCAACCTGGTGGTGCACGTCCCCCAGGGCTTCACCTACGCGGTCGCCAGCGCCGACTACCGCGGCTTCGCCTCGCTCCAGCAGGGCGCCACGGCCCTGCAGAAGGCGTCGTACTACTTCCAGGGCTCCTCCAGCACCGTGCCCCGGTCCCACCCGCTCAACGGCCCCTACAACGACGACTGGCAGGCCACCGACTCCACCGACTGGGCGCAACTGGTGTGGGCTCCCTGCGGAGTGCTGCGCAACTTCAACATCAACACGGAGCTGCGCGTGAACGCCGGGACGGCGGCCCCCGACAAGGTCAGCTTCATGACGATGGACTCGACGGACGGGGACATCAGCACGGTGTACCACATGGCGTGGAAGACCTGCCCGCCGTCCTGACCGCCCACGGAGGGGGCGCGCCGCGCCCCCTCCTATCACTTCCCGGCGTGCCCCACGAAAGCCGACCAGGAGGCGGGGGAGAGGGTCAGCCGGGGGCCGTCCTGGGCCTTGGAGTCGCGGACGTGGACGGCGGTGGGAGTGCGGGCGACCTCGATGCAGTTGTCACCGGATCCGCTGCTGTAGCTGCTCTTGAACCACGCCAGTTCAGGGTTGCTCATAGGTCTCCTCGAATCCGTTGCAGCAGGCTCACGGAGTCCGCGATGGTGAGAGCCTGCGAACGAATCCTGGCATACCGGCTCTGGAGTGTGCTGATCACCTTCGCGTCGGAGATGAACTGACCGCTTTCCTGCCCCTCGCTGTACGCGAACCACTTGTGGGCGGGGGTCTCCAGCAGAGCGATCGGCCCGTGCAGCCCGGCGTGCGACCGCTGGAGAAGCGGCATGATCTGTACTTCCACGTTGCGTGATCGCGCGAGGTCGAGGATGTGGTCGATCACCTCACGGGTGACCTCCGCACCGCCTGTGCGGCGGAGGAACGCGTGCTCCTCGATGATGAAGTTGAACGCGGTGTTCGGCCTTTCGCGCAGCAGGCGCTGCCGCGCCGCACGGGCGGCCCACGTGGCCTCGATCTGGGCGTCGGTCAGCGGCGGCAGCTCATCGGCGAACAGCTGCCGTGCGTACGCCTCCGTCTGCAGCAGGCCGGGAATCATCCTGCACTCGTAGTTGAACAGGTGGATGGCGGTCTTCTCCAGTGTGGCCCACCGCTGGAACCAGGAGGCCAGTCCCGGCTGCCGCACCAGGTGCCCCGCTGCCTTCCGTAACGCGCCCGTGTTCCCCAGCACGCTCTCCGCCGCCTCGACGAAGACGGTGTCCGGCATGCGCCTGCCCAGTTCCACCGACGCAACGGTGTGCTTGGAGTAGCCCACGTGCCGCCCCAGCTCCTCCCGGCTCAGCCGGTGATACTCCCGCAGCGCCTGCACCACCGCCCCGAACGTCCGCAAGCTGTCGGACGGCTCAGGCTCACATACTACGACCACCTCGGCCACCTCCCGGCCCCCATGGTCACGTGCCGTAATCGGTACTGTCCAGCGCGTAACCGCGTACGCTCGCGCGGCGTACGCGGGTCGGACCTGGTGAAGGGGGCGTCCCAGCGGCCACATTGGGCCCCATGACAGCACCACCCGTCCGCGCGGCCGTGCTCACGCAGCGGCTCAGCTCCACGCCCCGCGGCGCTCGCCTGGCCAGACGGCTCGCGCTCGCCCAGCTCGACGACTGGGGCATTCCGCCCGGCTCCCGGACGGCCGAGGCCGTCGCCGTGATCGTCGCCGAACTCGCCGCCAACGCCGTGACCCACGGGCGGGTGCCGGGGCGTGACTTCGAACTGCGGGTCGCTCTCGTCACCGGGAGTGTGCGGATCGAGGTCAGCAACACCCTCGCCGAGCGCCGCCCGCCCGCCCCGCAGGACGTACGTGAGCCTGTGCCCCTGGCGGAGGCGGGACGCGGGCTGGTGCTGGTGGACGCGCTGGCCGACCGGTGGGAGGTGGTCGACCGCGATCCGCCGGGGAAGACCGTGCGCGCCGAGGTCGACCTGCCCGGCCGGCGGCCCGGCGGTCGGGGACCGCGGGGCTGAGGGCGGGGCGCCCGGCCGCGGTCAGCCGGCCGCCTGGCCCCCGGCCGCGTCGGGCCAGCTCTGGGCGTTCGGCCAGCCCGTCGCCGGGGCCGGGGTCAGGCCCTGGGCGGGGGCCGGGGCCGTCATCCCGCGCACCTGGGCCGCGGTGAGCCCGCCGCGCGCCGGAACACCGGGCGGGGTGGGCGCGACGGCCGCGGCAGGCGCGACGGGCGCGGGCGCCGGGGGAGGGGGAGGGGCGACGGGCGCGGGCGGCGCCGGGACGGGCGCGGGCGGCGGTGTGAACGTCGGCTGCGGGACCGGGGCGGGGACCGGCTGCGGGACCGGGGCGGGTGCGGGCTGGGCTGCCGCCGGCATCGGCATCCCGCCGGCCGGGGTCACGGCGGCGGGGAGCGGCATGCCGGTGCCGGCGGCCGGAGCGGGGGCGGCGAACGGCAGGCCGGCCCCGTTGGTCTCGCTGATCAGCCGGTCGACGGCCGCCGTACCCGAGCTGTAGCCGGTCTCGGTGCCCTGCTCGGGTACGGCGGCCTCCCTCCCGGACCCGTAGAGCACCTGTTCCAGGCCGGACACCAGGCGACGCACGTCGACCTGGGGGCGCACCACGAGCCGCAGGAAGCGGCTGGAGGAACCGATCTTGTTGCCGCACTCGCGGACCAGGATCCGGTGCTCGGTGAGCATCCGGTCGCGGACCACGGTGCCCTCGGCGCCGACGGGCAGGCGCACGAAGAGGAAGTTGCCCTGGGAGGGGTAGACGGTGAGACCGGGGAGCGCGGAGAGCTGCGCGGCCATCTCCAGCCGGTCGCGGCGGACCTGCTGGAGGCTCTGCGCGTACTCGGCGCCGTGCTCCTTCAGCATGAACACCACGTGCTCGGCGAAGGAGTTGAGGTTCCACTTCGGCAGCATCGAGCGGACCTTGCCGGCGAGCGCCGGGTTGGCGACGAGGTAGCCGAAGCGTATGCCGTGCAGGCCGAAGTTCTTGCCGAGGCTGCGCAGCACGATCACATTGGGGCGGAGCATGGCCTCCTGGACGACGCTCGGTTCCGCCTCCGCGTCGGCGAACTCCAGGAAGGACTCGTCGATCACCACCAGGTCCAGGCCGGCCATGGCGTCCATGAACTGCACGACCTGCTGCTTGCGCAGGTAGCCGCCGTCGGGGTTGTTGGGGTTGCAGATCACCGCCACCCGGGTGCCGCGGGCGCGGATGAACTCGGCGTACCGGTCGAGGTCCAGGGCGAAGCCGTTCGCCTCCTGGAGCGGGAACATGTCGACGCGCTTGCCGGTCTCCATGGGCTGGTCGGTCCAGCGGCCGAAGGTCGGGACGGGGACCGCCAGGGACTCGCGGACGAGGAGGTGGTCGATCCACGTGATCAGCTCGGTGGAGCCGTTGCCCATCGCCACGCACTGCGGCGGCAGCTGGAGGAGCCCGCACAGTTCGCCGGTGATGGTGTCGGCGCCGCTCGGGTAGTACGTGATGATGTCGCGCAGCCGGGCCGCCATCTCCTCGAACATGGCCGGCGTCGGGAAGTACGGGTTGCAGGGGATGCAGAAGTCCACCGGTCCGGCCGCGTCGCCGCCCTCCCGCGTCAGCGCCGCCATGGAGGGGCTGTGCGCGGCGGTGCCGCGGAACAACGAGGTGACGTTGCCGGCCAAGGGGACCTCCGTTCGGGGCGGCCCGGGCGGGGAGCGCGGGCCGTCCTTGGATACGGAGGGGGCGGTTGTGGCGTTCAACTCGCCCGCGATGTGAACGGGTTCACACGCCGGGCGCCGGCCTACGCGCCGGACCTGCGCTTGTTCCACACGTCGAACCCGACCGCCACCAGCAGGGCCGCGCCCTTGATGACCTGCTGCCAGTCGGTGCCGACGCTGAGGAGGTTCATGCCGTTGTTGAGCACGCCGAGGACGAGGCCGCCGATGATGGCGCCGAGGACGGTGCCGACCCCGCCGCTCATGGACGCGCCGCCGATGAACGAGGAGGCGATGGCCTCCAGTTCGAAGTTGACGCCGGCCTTCGGCGAGGCCGCGTTCAGCCGGGCGGCGACCACCAGGCCCGCGAGGGCGGCGAGCACGCCCATGTTCAGGAAGACCAGGAAGGTGACCTTCCTGTCCTTCACCCCGGACAGCTTGGCCGCCGGCAGGTTGCCGCCGATGGCGTAGACGTGGCGGCCGAAGACCGCGTTGCGCATGACGTAGCCGTACCCGGCGACCAGCGCGCCCAGGACGATCAGCACGACGGGGGCGCCCTTGTAGCTGGCGAGCAGCAGGGTGAGGACGAGGACCGCGGCGACCAGGGCGGTCAGCTTGAGCAGGAACAGCCGGGCGGGCAGGACCCGGAGGGAGAACTCCTGCTGGCGGCGGCGGTCCCGGAACTCCTGCCGCACCACGGCGGCGATCAGGACGAGCCCGAGCAGCAGGGTGAGGTTGTGGTAGTCGGTGTCCGGGCCGGCCTCGGGCAGGAAGCCGTTGCCGAGCTTCTGCATCCCGCCGGGGTACGGGCCGAGGGTCTGGCCCTTGAGCAGGATCTCCGTCAGGCCGCGGAAGAGCAGCATCCCGGCGAGGGTGACGATGAACGACGGGATGCCGAGATAGGCGATCAGAGCGCCCTGCACCGCCCCGGCGGCCGCGCCGGCCAGCAGGCACAGCACCAGCGCGATGGGCCAGGACACCCCGTGCTGGACGGTGAGCACGGCCGCGAAGGCGCCGGTGAACGCCGTGAGCGAGCCGACCGACAGGTCGATGTGCCCGGCGATGATCACGAGCATCATGCCGATCGCGAGGATCAGGATGTAGCTGTTCTGCAGCACCAGGTTGGAGACGTTGCGCGGCAGCAGCAGGTCGCCGTCGGTCCAGACCGCGAAGAGCGCCACGATCAGGCCGAGCGCGATGAGCATGCCGTACTGGCGCATGTTGCGGCGCAGGCCGGTCAGCATCAGCCGCAGCAGTCCGCCGCCGGCGGCCGGTCCGCTCCCGTCCGGCGGCGCGGGGGCCGGGGCCCCGGCGGTCACGTCCGTGCTCATCGCCTCACCTCTTCGTCCTGCGTGTCCTTGGTCATACGGCGCATCAGCGCTTCCTGCGTGGCCTCGGCCCGCGGCACCTCACCGGTCAGCCGCCCGGCGGCCATCGTGTAGATGCGGTCGCACATGCCGAGCAGTTCGGGCAGTTCGGAGGAGATGAGCAGGACCGCCTTGCCCTGGGCCGCGAGCTGGTCGACGACCGTGTAGATCTCGTACTTGGCGCCCACGTCGATGCCGCGGGTCGGCTCGTCCAGGATCAGCACATCGGGTTCGGCGAAGATCCACTTGCTGAGCACGACCTTCTGCTGGTTGCCGCCGGACAGCTTGCCCACCGGCTCGAACACCGTGGGCGCCTTGATGTTCATGGCGGTCCGGAAGCCTTCGGCGACCTGCCGCTCCCGGTACTCGTCCACCACGCCCCGGTGCGCGACCTTGTCCAGCGCGGTCAGCGTCACGTTCCGGGCGACGGTGTCGATGAGGTTGAGGCCGTAGTGCTTGCGGTCCTCGGTGACGTAGGCGATGCCGTGCCCGATCGCCTCCGCCACCGTCCTCGTCCGGATCCGCCTGCCGTCCTTCCAGACCGTGCCGCCCCCGTACCGGCCGTACGTCCGGCCGAACACGCTCATCGCCAGTTCCGTGCGGCCGGCGCCCATCAGGCCGGCGATGCCGACGATCTCCCCGCGGCCGACGTGCAGCGACACGTCGTCGACGACCTTGCGCCGCTGGTCGATCGGGTGGAACACGGTCCAGCCGCGGATCTCCAGCGCCGGTGCCGCCCCCTGCTCCGGCCGGTGCGGGGTGCGCTCGGGGAAGCGGTGGTCGAGGTCGCGGCCGACCATGCCGGCGATGATCCGCTCCTCGGTGGTCTCCGGCGCCCTCACGTCGAGGGTCTCGACGGACCGGCCGTCCCGGAGGATCGTCACCGAGTCGGCGACCCGGCGGATCTCGTTCAGCTTGTGGGAGATGACGATCGAGGTGATGCCCTGGTTCTTCAGCTCCAGGATCAGGTCGAGCAGCTTGCCGCTGTCCTCGTCGTTCAGGGCCGCCGTCGGCTCGTCCAGGATCAGCAGCCGCACCCGCTTGGACAGCGCCTTGGCTATCTCCACGAGCTGCTGTTTGCCCACGCCGACGTCGGCGACCCGGGTCTCCGGGTGCTCGTCGAGGCCGACCCGGCGCAGCAGTTCGGTGGCGTGGCGCAGGGTCTCCCGCCAGTCGACGATGCCGCGCCGGGCGTGCTCGTTGCCGAGGAAGAGGTTCTCCGCGAGGGACAGGTGCGGCACCAGCGCCAGCTCCTGGTGGATGATGACGATGCCGCGCCGCTCGCTCGCCCGGATGTCCCTGAACCGGCAGACCTCCCCCTCGAAGAGGATGTCGCCCCCGTAGCTGCCGTGCGGGTGGACGCCGGAGAGCACCTTCATCAGCGTGGACTTGCCGGCGCCGTTCTCCCCGCAGACGGCGTGGACCTCGCCCCGCCGGACGCTCAGGGTGACGTCCGACAGGGCCGTGACACCGGGGAAGGTCTTGACGATCGAGCGCATTTCCAGGACGGGTCCCGCCATGGCCGTACCTTCCGATCGAAGAGGGGACAGGAGCGGGTCACTTCAGCTCGGACTCGGTGTAGTAGCCGCCGCCGACCAGGACCTCGCGGTAGTTGGACTTGTCGACGCTGACCGGCTGGAGCAGGTGGGCGGGCACGACCTTGACGCCGTTGTCGTACGTCTTGGTGTCGTTGACCTGCGGCTTCTTGCCCTTCAGGGAGTCGTCCAGCATCGTCGCGGCGACGTCGGCGAGCTTGCGGAGGTCCTTGTAGACGGTCTGCGTCTGCTGCCCGGCGATGATCGACTTCACCGAGGCCAGCTCGGCGTCCTGGCCCGTGACGACCGGCAGCGGCTTGGCCGCCGAGCCGTAGCCGTCGGACTTCAGCGCGGACAGGACGCCGATGGAGATGCCGTCGTACGGCGAGAGGACCGCGTCGACCCTGCCGGACCTGTAGGAGGAGGTGAGGATGTCCTCCATGCGCTTCTGCGCGGTGGTGCCGTCCCAGCGCAGGGTGGTGACCTGGTTGAGCGCGGTCTGCCCGGACCTGACCACCAGCCGCTTGTCGTCGAGGTAGGGCCGGAGCACCTTCATCGCGCCGGAGAAGAAGTACTTGGTGTTGTTGTCGTCGTTCGAACCGGCGAACAGCTCGATGCTGAACGGGCCCTTGCGGCCCTTGTCCAGCCCGAGCCTGTGCACGATGTACCGGCCCTGGAGCGTGCCGACCTTCTCGTTGTCGAAGGAGGCGTAGTAGTCGACGTTCGGGGTGCCGAGGATGAGACGGTCGTAGGCGATGACCGGGATGTGCGCGTCGGCGGCCTCCTGCAGGACGTTGGCGAGCGACTTGTTGTCGATCGCCGCGACGATCAGGCCCTTGACGCCCTGTGTGATGAGGTTCTCCAGCTGCGCCACCTGGGTGTCCGGGTCGTCCTCGCCGTAGACCAGCTTGGTCCTGTACCCCTTGGCGCGCAGGTCCTTCACGACGTTGGCGCCGTCGGAGATCCAGCGCTCGGAGGACTTGGTCGGCATGGCGATGCCGATGGTGGCGCCCTTGGTGTCGCCCGGCTTCTCCTCGCTGCCGCCGTCGCCGCTCCGGCCGCAGGCGGTGAGGACGAGGGCGAGCGAGGCCGCTCCGGCTGTCGCGGCGAGGGCGCCTCTGCGCGTGCGCATGGTCATCGTCCCTGTCCTTCTCTCCGTCGAGGTGTTCGGGGGGAATGCGGTGGAAGCGCCCTGAGGGGGGCGCGGGGAACTGCGCGGCCCGCGGCACCGGCCGGTCATCCGGCGGCGCCTTCGGTGGGGAACCGGTGCAGCGGGCCCGGCAGCCGGGAGCCGAGCGGCGCCATGTCGCCGTCCGCGCCGTGCCGGGCGAGCAGGTCCAGGGCGAGCCGGCCGCGCCGCACCCGCTCCCGGGCGGTGTCCAGGGTCACGTCCCGCAGGTGGGCGCCCCACGGGTAGATGCCGGGGGCCCTGGACAGGCCGAACTTCAGGTAGAGCGGTGCGCCGCGCCGGATCAGCTCGGCGACCTCGTACATCCGCACATAGCCGCCGAGGTCGTCGGGGGCCTCGATGTACATGTCCATGGGGGCGCCGGACACCCGGCGGATCTCAGTGACGTGATCGAGCGTCAGGTCGCTGGGCACGTTGACGGAGTCGGCGCCGAGCCGCTCGTACACCGCGTACGAGGCCGGGTTGACCGGACCGATGAGCGCCGAGACCTTCAGCGTGGTGTCGGCCGGCAGGATGCCCCGCTGCCGGGCCCGGTGCAGCGTCCACAGCACGCCTTCGTCCGCCACCAGCAGGCACCTGACGCCCAGTTCGGTGGCCCGGACGGCGTCCTCGACGCAGCCGGCGACGGCGTCGTGGCCCCGGGCGCGCGGTCCGGCCCCCCGCGAGTCGGAGCGCGCCGAGCCGCCGATGTCCCAGGTGCCGCGCGGGCCGGTGAACAGGCACAGTTCGATGTCGCGTGCGCCGGTCGCCTCGACCATCTCGGTGATCTCGGCGTCGGTGAGCATCCACACGCCGCTGCCCTGGCTGATCCGGTGGACCGGCACGTCGAGGCGCGCGGCCTCCTCCAGGACGGCCGCCAGCGCTTCGGGACCCTCGCACGAGGGGATCTCGGTGCGCCAGCGGCCGCCGCCCGGCAACGTGTGGGGGGAGGCGTCGGCGGGGTCGGGGGCGGGCGCGCCCAGGCCGAGCGCGGCGAGCACCTGCTCGCCGGGCCGGCGGGCCGCCGGGGCGGAGGCGTCGGTCACAAGCCCTCCTTCGTGTTCGGTATGTCGGACGGAGTTCGGGAAGACGGGCGGAGGAGAGCGAGGGGGGTCGCCGGCCGGGACGCCGTCAGGTCGCGCCCCGGCCGGCGTCGCTAGGGGCGCAGCAGCACCTTGCCCACGCCCGGATCACCGGCCCCGACCAGCTCCATGGCCCGCGGGAAGTCGGCCAGCGGCAGCTCGTGCGTGACCAGCGGCAGCGGCTCCAGCAGCCCTGCGCCGAACACCCGCACCGCGTGCGCCCAGGCGCCCGGCGGCGCACCGAACACCGTGCGCACCTCCACCTGCCGTACGACGAGGTCGGTGGGGTCCAGCCCGTCCGCGCCCGGCGCCGGGATCCCGGTGAGGACCAGGCGCCCCCCGCGCCGGAGCAGGGCGGCGCCGGAGCGGGCGGCGGACGCCGACCCGGCCGCCTCGACCACCACGTCGAAGTCACCGGGCAGCCGCCGGCCGCCGAGCCGGAAGCCGGTGGCGCCGAACCGCCTGGACAGCGCTTCCCGGTCGTCGCGGAGGCCCACCACCAGCAGCTCCGCCGGCGAGACGGCCCTCAGGAACTGCACGGCGAGCATGCCGAGCGTGCCCGTGCCGACCACCGCGACCCGCTCGCCCGGCCGGACGTCGGCCTTCAGCACCGCGGCGGCGACGCAGGCGGCCGGCTCCAGCAGCGCCGCGGCGGTGAGGTCGGCCCCGTCCGGCAGGACGTGCAGCAGCCGGGCGGGCAGGGTCAGCGTGGCCGCCATGGCGCCGGGCCGGGTGAAGCCGGTCTCCTCGTACCCGGCCGTGCACAGCGTGGTCTCGCCCGCGTGGCAGCGGTCGCAGACCTGGCAGTTGCGGAAGCCCTCGCCGACGACCCCGCGGCCGACGAGGTCCGCCGGCGCCCCGGCGCCCACGGCCCGCACGGTCCCGGACCACTCGTGCCCGGGCGTGAGCGGATACCGCACGTACCCCTTGGGCCGGCCGCCCCGGTAGACCTCGCGGTCGCTGCCGCAGACGCCGACCGCGTGCACGGCCACCAGCGCCTCGCCCGGCCCCGGCTCGCGGGGCGTGTGGGCCTCGACCCGGTGCACGCCGGGCGCCTCGACCACGACCTGGGAACTCACCGGGAGCCCTTCGGCCTGCGCTGCTCCCAGCCCTCGGCCCACAGGTCGAACCGGGCCTGCTGCTGCGGGAACTCGGCCGCCGCGTCGACGTCCAGCTCGACGCCGAGGCCGGGTGCGTCGGACAGGTGGAAGTACCCGTCCACGACCTGCGGCGCCCCCTTGACCACCTGCTTGATCTCCGCGTCCGCGAAGTCGTTGAAGTGCTCCAGGATCTTGAAGTTCGGGGTGGTGAAGCCGATCTGGAGGGAGGCGGCGGTGAGCACGGAGCCGCCCACGTTGTGCGGGGCCACCAGCATGTAGTGGGCCTCGGCGGTCGCGGCGAGCTTCCGGGTCTCCCAGATGCCGCCGATGTGTCCGACGTCGGGCTGGACGATGTCCACGGCCTGGTCCTCGAACAGCTCGCGGAACTCGATCCGGTCGTGGATGCGCTCACCGGTGGCGACCGGCAGGTCCACCTTCCCGGCGACCTTCCGCAGCGCCTTCAGGTTCTCCGGCGGCACCGGCTCCTCCAGCCAGGCCGGCTCGAACGGGGCCATCTCCCCGGCCAGCCGGACGGCGGTGGCGGGGGAGAAGCGGCCGTGCATCTCCAGCATCAGCTCGGTGTCCGGGCCGACGGCGTCCCGTACGGCCTCGATGAGCGAGACGGCGTACAGGGTCTCCCGGCGGTCCAGCTCGAAGCGCCCGGTGCCGAACGGGTCGATCTTCAGCGCCTTGTAACCGCGCTCCACGACCCGCTGCGCGGCCTCGTGGTAGGCCTCCGGGGTCCGTTCGGTCGTGTACCAGCCGTTGGCGTACGCCTTGACCCGGTCGGTGACCCTGCCGCCGAGCAGCTGCCAGACCGGCACGCCGAGGGCCTTGCCCTTGATGTCCCAGCACGCCGTCTCGACGACCGCGATGCCGGACATCACGATCTCCCCGGCGCGGCCGTAGTCGCCGTACTTCATGCGGCGCACCAGGTCCTCGACGGCGAACGGGTCCGCGCCGAGGATGTGGTTGGCCTCGGCCTCCCGGAGGTAGCCGAGCAGCGCGTCGGTGCGGCCGAGCATCCGGGTCTCGCCGACCCCCGTGATGCCCTCGTCGGTGTGCACCTGGACGTAGGTCAGGTTCCGCCACGGTGTGCCGACCACGTGCGTGCTGATTCCGGTGATGCGCACGGCAGTTGCCCCTCAGCCTGTTCGATATTTCGTCACGCGTTCGAAATGTTGGCGTGACAGTAAGGAGGGGGCGAGGGGGGTGTCAATGGGTCGAACGGGTGGCGGTTGGGGCGCGGACTTCGAAAACCGTTCCGATTCCACACGGAACCTTCACAGTCACACCTGGAAGCCGAGCGTTTTCGGACTCTAGTCTTCCCGCGTCATGGACTTCTGCCTCCCGTGCCGACGGCACCTCAACGGCGCCCTGGCCTGCCCGGGGTGCGGAACACCGGCCGAGCGGCTCGCCGTGCCCGCGGGCGTGCCGGTCGCCCGGACGACGGGGCACGGGCCCGCGCAGGCCCAGCCGCCGGCCGGGGCGCAGCCGGGCCCTGCGGACGAGGGGCACGGGTACGAAGGACACGCGCCCGAGGAGCCGTACCCCGGCCTGGGCGCGGCCGGGGCCGCGGAGCACGGGCAGCCGGAGGAGACCGGCGCGGCCGGCGAGGGCGACGGCTTCGATGCCGCCGGTGAGGACCCCGCCGCCTCCGCCGGCCGGCGACCGGGCGACGACGGGAGCCGGCGGGACCGGAAGGCCGCCGCGCACCGGCGCCGCCGTCGCCGCACCGTGCTGGTCGCGGCCGGCTTCGTGCTCGCGGCGGGCGTGCTCAGCCTCGCCGAACTCGGCACGGACGTGCCCTTCTCGCCGTTCTCCCACGACGCGCCCGGCTCCGCCGGGGACGCCACGCCGGACGGCGGCGCGGCCTCCCCCGCGCCGGACGTCACCGCCGTCCCGGTCGACGCCGTCTCCGGCGCCTCCCCGGACGCGGACGCCTCCGCCTCCCCCGACGGCTCCGCCTCCGCGTCGGCCTCCGCGTCCCCGAAGGACAAGGAGGAGGGCAAGGAGGGCAAGGACCAGGACAAGGGTGCCGCTTCCCCCTCCGCCGGGAAGTCCCGCAGGGAGCGGCAGTCGGCCGGCACGGGTTCCGGGGCGCCCGGCGCCAGCCCCGCCGCACCGGCCCCCACCGCACCCGCCGCGAGTCCCACCGCGACGCCCACCACCGCCGCCCCCAGCCCCCGGCCGTCGCCCGGCAGGACCTGCGACCGCGTCCTGTGGTGGTGCACCTGACCCCCGCCGGCCGCCCGCGCATCCTGTGACGACGCAGCCGCACCCCACGTCCAAGGGTGCGGCTGCCGTCGTGCGCAACGACCGGGACGGGCAGGCGTCACGCGTGCGCTCCCCGCGCCCCCCGCGCGGCGCCCCTCGCGCGGGCGCCCCGGCCGGGTGTCAGAGCCGGACGACCATCTTGCCGATGTTGTCGCCGCGCAGGACCCCGAGGAACGCCTCCAGGGTGTTCTCGATCCCCTCGACCACGGTCTCGCGGTACTTCAGCGCGCCCGAGGCCACCCACGGGCCGACCTCCTGGACGAACTGCGGCTGCAGGTCGTAGTGGTCGCCGACCAGGAAGCCCTCGATGCGGCCGCGGGTCTGGATCAGCCGGGCGAGGTTCTTCGGGCCCGGGGCGGGCTCGGTGTCGTTGTACACCGAGATCATGCCGCAGACGGCGATCCGGCCGCCCTTGTTCAGGGAGCCGATGGCGGCCTCCAGGTGCTCCCCGCCGACATTGTCGAAGTAGACGTCGATGCCGTCGGGCGCGGCCCGCCGCAACTGCTCGCTGACGCGCCCGTTGCGGTAGTTGAACGCGGCGTCGAACCCGTACTCCTCCACCAGCAGCTCGACCTTCTCGTCGGACCCGGCCGAGCCGACGACCCGTGAGGCGCCCTTGAGCCGGGCGAGCTGCCCGACCTGGCTGCCGACGGCGCCCGCCGCGCCGGAGACGAACACGGCGTCGCCCTCCCGGAAGGAGGCGGTCCGCAGCAGGCCGGCGTAGGCGGTCAGGCCGGTCATGCCGAGCACGCCGAGGTACGCCGACAGGGGCACGTCCCATGCGCCGGCGTCGACCGGGACGGCGGGGACGGCCGTCGGGCCCACCTTGACGGCGTGCCGGGCGTCCACCACCGCGTACTCCCGCCAGCCGAGGAAGTGCAGGACGTGGTCGCCGGCCGAGATGCCCTCGGCGCGGGACTCGACCACCTCGCCGACGGCGCCGCCCTGCATGACCGCGCCCAGCTCGAAGGGGGCCACGTACGACTTCGCGGCGCTCATCCGGCCGCGCATGTACGGGTCCACGGAGAGATAGGTGTTCCGCACCAGCACCTGACCCTCGCCCGGGGCCGGGACCGGCGCCTCGACCAGGGCGAAGTCCTCGGGCTTCGGCCAGCCGACGGGACGGCTGAGCAGGTGCCACTCGCGGTTGATCATGATGGGGCCTCTCCTGTTACTTCAGTACCTGAAACAACCATGCTCCTGAATATTTCAGGGTGTCAAGTAACCGGGTATCCTGGTCGGCATGCCCACTCCATCGAGGACCCACCGCCCCGACCCGCTCACCCTGGAGGTCGTCGAGCTGATCGGTGACGTCGTGGCCCGCTTCTACGCGGACTACGAGGAGGCGGCGGGCGAGCACGCGCTGACCGGACCGCAGGCCCGGCTGCTCAGCCTGCTCTCGCTGGAGCCGCTGCCCATGCGCAAGCTGGCGCAGAGGCTGAAGTGCGAGCCGTCGAACGTGACCGGGATCGTGGACCGCCTGGAGTCCCGCGGCCTGGTCGAGCGCCGCCCCGACCCGGCCGACCGCCGGGTGAAGGTGGCCGCCGCCACCGAGGAGGGCCGGCGGGTGGCCCGGGACCTGCGCGAGGGCCTCCACTTCGCCCGCGAACCCCTCGCCGGCCTCTCCGAGGAGGAACGCCGCTCACTGCGGGACCTGCTCCGCCGCATGCTGGACGACTGACGGACCCGCCCGGCCGGCGAGCCAGTAGAGTCCTCGGCATGCGCGATCTCGGGGTGGGTTTCGGTTATCTGCTGAAGGGCCAGCGCTGGGTGGCCCGGCACGGCCGGCAGTACGGCTTCGGGCTGCTGCCGGGGCTGATCACGCTGGTGCTGTACGCCGCCGCGCTGGTCGCGCTCGCCCTGTGGGGCGCGGACGCGGTCACCTGGGCGACCCCGTTCGCCGACGACTGGGCGAGCCCCTGGCAGGGCCTGTTCCGCGGCTTCCTGACGGCCGTCCTCTTCGCCCTCGGCCTGCTGCTGTGCGTGCTGACGTTCACCGCCGTCACCCTGCTGGTCGGCCAGCCCTTCTACGAGAACCTCTCGGAGCGCGTCGACGCCGACGTCTCGCCCGACGGCGCCGTCCCGTACTCGGGCCTGCCGCTCTGGCGCGAGCTGTGGGTCTCGGCCCGCGACAGCCTGCGCGTCCTGGTCCGGGCCGGTCTGTGGGGCGTGCTGCTCTTCGCCCTCGGCTTCCTGCCGGGCGTCGGGCAGACCGTCGTCCCCGTGATCGGTTTCTTCGTCACCGGCTTCTTCCTCACCGAGGAACTCGCCGCCGTGGCCCTGCAGCGCCGGGGCGTCGACCTGCGCGCCCGCCTGACCCTGCTGCGCGCCCGCAAGACCCTGGTCTGGGGCTTCGGCACCCCCCTGGGCCTCGCCTTCCTGGTCCCGTTCGCCGCGGTGTTCCTGATGCCGGGCGCGGTCGCGGGCGCCACGCTCCTCGCCCGCGACCTGCTGGGCGAGGAGAACGCCGAAGACGGCGACCCCGCCGGGGACAAGCCCGGCACCCGGCAGACCGCCCGGTGACCCGGGCCCCCGGCGCCGCCACGCGGTGACCGGCCCCGGCCGGGCGCGGCCTCAGCCGCGCCCGCGCCCGGCCGCACCGAGCGCCACCGCCACGATCGACCGCACCTGGCCGATGATGCCGAGGCGGTTGCGCACGAACTCCGGATCGGTGACCGCGCCGGTCGCCGGGTCCGTGTTGCCGGCCCCGAACTGCAGGACGGGCGTGTGCACATGCCCGCCGGGCAGGCCGTGCAGCCCGAGCCGGTCCCGCAGCAGGGTGGCCCGGTAGGCGATCTCGTTGGACAGGTAGTCACCGCCGGCCCCGGCGCGGGCGGTGGAGCCGGGGGTCGGCCCGTCCGGCCGTACGACGGGATCGACCGCTCCCGCCGGGATCTCGGTCACCTCCGTGTGGTCGTGGACGGGGAACGGTCCCGTCCGCGCCGCCGCGATGGCCGCGTACGGCAGGGTGGTGCCCGTCCACTGGGGCCGGGTCGCCGGGTCGGCGACCGGGACGGGGCCGGTCCGCGAGACCCCGTCGTTGTCCGGGAAGCCGCCCCGCCAGGCGCCGTTGGTGCGCTCCACGTCGAACCGCCCGACGCGGCCCTGGCTCACCGTCGCGAACAGGTCCGCCCGCGGCAGGTACGGCCGCAGCGTCCGCTCCACCGTGCCCTCGTCGAAGTCCCGCCAGCGCACCGGGAACACGGCCGCCTCGACGCGCGCCGGCCCCCGCTCCGTCTCGATCACCGTGCCGTCCAGCGCGAGCGCGCTCGCCCCCGACGGGTTGGAGATGCGGACGTCCCGGTCCAGGGTGAAGGGGTCGAAGCCGGTCAGCAGCACCCGGCGCAGCCCTCGCCTCCCCGGGAAGCGGAGGTCGCCCTGACCGCGCGAGGTCCGCTCCAACCGGTCCAGCAGGTCCTGGCGCTGCCGGCTGGTGAGCCCGAACGACGGTTCCCAGGTGCGCAGCCGGCGGGTCATCGCCAGCCGCGCCCAGTACAGCGGCCGGTCGTCGTCCCGGGACAGATCACCGCCCGCCGGGCCCCGCCCCTGCGCCCGCTCCACGGCCCGCCGCCACAGCGCGGACCCCTCGCGCCCGACGATCCGGCGGGCCTGGGCGCAGGACTGCGCCCGCCCCAGATCGCGACGGAACCCGGAGGCCACGGCGTCGAACCCGGAGCGCCGCAGGATCTCCTGCGGCACGGCCCCGTCCAGCCGCCGCTCCTCGACGGTGGGCGAGCCGGCCGCCGGGGCGGCGGACGCCGCAGCGGTGGGGACGGACACCCCGGTCAGCAGGGCCAGGCCGAGCACACCGAGGCGAACACGTAAACCGATCACGGGAGTTCAATGTCCTTCCGTCGCTGCGGGGCGCGTGGTGCGGGCCGCTTCGCGGGCCGGCGCCGTGAACGCCGCCCACCGTACTCGGCTGCGGGCCGGCGGCGGCAGGGCGCCCGGTTCGCGCGCCTCGCCGTGGGCGGGCCCGGGGCGGGACGGCGAAAGCGTGGGCGTGTGTGAAGGGTTCGTACGGGATCGCCGCCGGACGGCCCAGGCGCGGCCGCGGGCCGACCGAGCCGATTAACGTCTGATCGGGACAAGTCCCCCACGCGACCGGGGACCCGTCCCCCTCGAACAGCCCCGGTCCGGGACCTGACCCCTGGACCGGGGCTCGCCTCCCCCGTCACGCCCTCGTCCGGCACGCGGCGGAACCTCCGCCGGCCGCGCCCCGGTCACGGCTTCTCCGCCGTGACCGTCCGGTAGGCGATCTCCGCCAGCCGCGCCTGGCCGTCCCTGCTGGGGTGGAACCAGTCCCAGTGACTGAGCTGACCGGTGCCGAAGCGGTAGTCGTGCACCGCGTTGCCGTCGAAGCGGCAGCGGCGGTCCTCGGCGCAGACGTCCCTCAGCACCTTGTTGTAGGCCACCACCCGCTGCTCCACGGTGTCCCGCCGCAGCATCGCCGCGCCGGTCAGGTCGTCCGCGTCGCCCAGCATCGACGGGCAGACGCCGAGCTTCCACACCTCCTTGCCCAGCGGGCTGGTCCGGCCCTCGGACCACAGCCGCTTCAGGTTCGGCACGCTCGCCACGTACACCTGCGTCCTCGGCAGCGCCGAGCGCAGGACGCCCATCGCCCTGACGAAGTCCGCGCGGAACTCGGACACCGGGGTCATCGCCGACGCCGACGGCCGGCAGGCGTCGTTCGCGCCGACCAGCACCGTCACCAGCTCCGGGCGGCGCGCGGCCGCCCGCGCCATCTGCGCCGGCAGATCGGCCATGCGGGCGCCGGTCACCGCGTAGTTCCAGCTGCGCCGCGCCGCCCCCGTCGCGCCCAGCAGCCGCACCGCCAGGCTGTCCACCCTGGAGTCACCGCCCGTCGCCCACGACGCCTCCGGGCAGTCCGACAGCACCGTGCACGCGTCGAAGCCGCGGGTGATGGAGTCGCCCACCGCGGCGATCGAGTCCGGGCTGCGGTCCCACACCGGCGGCCGGGCCGCATGCGCCTTCGCGGCCCGCGGCGCGGCCGGGGCCCCGCCGGCGTCGCACCCGGCGGCGCCCACCAGCACGGCCGCCACGACGGCGAGGGCGGACCGCACACGGTGGCTTCGCTTCCGCATCGCTGCTGTTCCCCTCGCTCGGTCCGGCCTTCCCTCCCATGACAACGTGCGGGAGTTCCCGGCCGGGCGCCCGGGAACGGCGTACCACCGCACAAGCGTCCCCCTGGGTGAATGGCGGTGTTTTCCTGGCAGCGGGACCGACGGTACGTCACACTCCCCGGCCCGCCGCAGGGTAGCCTCGCCATCAACGCGGCCGTCGTGCCACTGCCGCCCAGCCAGTCCGCAAGATGTCCCGCTCTGCCCGGAGGTTCCGGTGACGACACGTGGAGTTCTGTACGTGCACTCCGCGCCGCGCGCGCTGTGCCCGCACGTCGAGTGGGCCGTCGCCGGGGTGCTCGGCACACGCGTCAGCCTCGACTGGATCCGGCAGCCCGCCGCTCCCGGCACCTGGCGCTCGGAGTTCTCCTGGCAGGGCGAGGCCGGTACCGCCTCCAAGCTGGCCTCCGCGCTGCGCGGCTGGCACCTGCTCCGCTTCGAGGTCACCGCCGAGCCCTGCGCCACCGCCGAGGGCGAGCGCTACAGCTGCACCCCCGACCTCGGCATCTTCCACGCGGTCACCGGCCTGCACGGCGACATCCTCATCCCCGAGGACCGGCTGCGCGCGGCCCTGCAGCGCAGCAAGCGCGGGGAGACCGACCTGGAGGCCGAGCTGGCCAAGCTCCTGGGCAAGCCGTGGGACGACGAACTGGAGCCGTTCCGCTACGCCGGGGAGGGCGCGCCGGTGCGCTGGCTGCACCAGGTGGTGTGACCGTCGGTGTGGCAGCCGGTGTGACAGGCGTGACGCGCCTCGGACTCCCCCCGTACGGCGGAAGGGCCCTCACCAGCCGGTGAGGGCCCTTCCGCGCGTGCTCAGAGGGTCCGGAACGCCAGGACCACGTTGTGCCCGCCGAAGCCGAACGAGTCGTTCAGCGCGGCGATCCGCCCCTCGGGCAGCGCCCGCGCCTCGCCGACGACGACGTCCGCGTTGACCTCGGGGTCCAGGTTCTCCACGTTGACGGTCGGCGGCGCCGTGCGGTTCACCAGCGCCAGGATCGACGCGACGGTCTCCACACCGCCGGCGCCGCCCAGCAGGTGACCGGTCATCGACTTGGTCGCGGAGATCGCCATGTGGTCGACGTCGTCGCCGAAGACCTTCCGCAGCGCCTTGATCTCGGCGACGTCGCCCTGCGGGGTGGACGTGGCGTGCGCGTTGACGTGCACGATCTCGGCCGGCTTCAGATCCGTGCTGTCCAGCAGGTTCTGCAGCGCGTGCGCGATGCCGTTGCCGGACGGCTCCGGCTGGGTGATGTGGTGGGCGTCGGCGGAGATGCCCTGGCCGACGGCCTCCGCGTAGATCCGGGCGCCGCGGGCCTTCGCGTGCTCCTCGGACTCCAGGACGATCACGCCGGCCCCCTCGCCGAGCACGAAGCCGTCACGGGCCGCGTCGAACGGCCGGGAGGCGGCCTGGGGGTCGTCGTTGTTCTTGGACATCGCCATCATGTTGCCGAACGCGGCGATGGGAAGCGGGTGGATGGCGGCCTCGGTGCCACCGGCCACGACCACGTCCGCACGCCCGGTGCGGATCATCTCGATCGCGTACCCGATGGCCTCCGCGCCCGAGGCGCAGGCCGAGACCGGGGTGTGCACGCCGGCGCGGGCGCCCAGCTCGATGCCGACGTTGGCCGCCGGGGAGTTGGGCATCAGCATCGGCACGGTGTGCGGGGAGACGCGGCGTACGCCCCTCTCCTTGAGGACGTCGTACTGGTCCAGGAGGGTCGTCACACCGCCGATGCCGGAGGCGATGACCGCGCCCAGGCGGTCGGGGTTCACGGACGCGTCCTCACCGGCCCTGGCGGTGAAACCGGCGTCCTTCCAGGCCTCCTGAGCGGCGATCAGCGCGAACTGCGCGGACCGGTCCAGCTTGCGGGCCTGCGGGCGGGGGATGATCTCGCCGGGTTCGACGGCGATCTGCGCGGCGATCTTCACCGGCAGCTCGGCCGCCCACTCCTGCTGCAGGAAGCCGACGCCGGACTTGCCGGCGACGAGGGCCTCCCAGGTCGAGGCTGCGTCGCCACCCAGCGGTGTGGTTGCGCCGATACCGGTGACGACCACGGTGCGATTGGTCGGGCTCACGGGGATTCTTTCTCCAACGGATGCGGGATGTACGGCGCCACCGCCGGGTGGCGGGGCCTAGCAGCCTGCCCGAGCGGTGACTCAGGCCTGGTGCTTGAGGATGTATTCGGTCGCGTCGCCGACGGTCTTGAGGTTCTTGACGTCCTCGTCCGGGATCTTCACGTCGAAGCGCTCCTCGGCGGCGACGACGACCTCGACCATGGACAGCGAGTCGACGTCCAGGTCGTCGGTGAAGGACTTGTCCAGCTGGACGTCCTCGGTGGGGATCCCGGCGATCTCGTTCACGATCTCGGCGAGACCGGCGACGATCTCTTCCTGAGTGGCGGCCATGTCAGGCGCTCCTTCTTCCATATCCAGACGGGTTTACGGCATTGTCTCCGCTCCGGACCGCATGATCCGGCACGGAGTGCCTAGGGGAGGGTAACGACCGTTGCGGCGTAGACGAGACCCGCCCCGAATCCGATGACGAGCGCGGTGTCGCCGCTCTTCGCCTCCCCGGTCGCCAGGAGCCGCTCCATCGCGAGCGGGATCGAGGCGGCCGAGGTGTTGCCGGTGGTGCGGATGTCACGGGCGACCGTGACGTGCTCCGGCAGCTTCAGCGTCTTCACCATCGAGTCGATGATCCGCACATTGGCCTGGTGCGGGATGAAGACGTCCAGTTCGTCCGGGGTGATCCCGGCCGCGTCCAGCGCCTGCTGGGCGACCTTCGCCATCTCGAACACGGCCCAGCGGAACACCGCCTGGCCCTCCTGCGTGATCGCAGGGAACTTGATGTTGCCCTTGCTGTCGAGCGGCAGCTCGGACAGGTCGCCGAGCCGGAACCGGTCCCAGGGGACGGTCTGCTTGATCGTCTCGGCCTTGTCGCCCTCGGAGCCCCACACGGTGGGTCCGATCGCCGGCTCCTGCGAGGGCCCGACCACGACCGCGCCCGCGCCGTCGCCGAACAGGAACGCGGTCGCGCGGTCCTCCAGGTCGGTCAGGTCGCTCAGCCGCTCCACGCCGATGACGAGCACATGCTCGGCGGAACCTTCCACCACCATGCCCTTGGCGAGCGTCAGGCCGTAGCCGAAGCCCGCGCAGCCGGCGGAGATGTCGAAGGCGGCGGCCTTGCCGGTGCCGAGGCGGTCGGCGATCTCGGTGGCGACGGCCGGGGTCTGGCTGAAGTGCGACACCGTGGAGACGACCACCGCGCCGATCTGCCCGGCGTCGATGCCGGCGTCCGCGATCGCCTTGCCGGAGGCCTCGATCGCCATCGCGGCCACGGTCTCCTCGGGGCCCGCCCAGTGCCGGGTCTCGATGCCGGAGCGCGAGCGGATCCACTCGTCGGAGGAATCGATCCGCTCCAGGATCACCTCGTTGGGCACCACCCGGGTCGGGCGGTAGCCGCCGACCCCGAGGATGCGCGCGTACGGGGCGCCCTTGGCGGGCTTGATCTTCGCCATGTACGGCTCCTTAGGCGCGGGCGTGCTCGGAGGCGAGCGCGCGGGCCGCGTCGAGGTCGTCGGGGGTCTTCAGGGCGAGCGTCGCGACACCCGGCAGGGCACGCTTGGCCAGACCGGTCAGCGTGCCGCCGGGGCACACCTCGATGAGCGCGGTGACGCCCAGCTCCTTGAAGGTCTCCATGCACAGGTCCCAGCGCACGGGGTTGGCGACCTGGCCGACCAGCCGCTGCAGCACCTCGGCGCCGGAGGCGACGGTCGCGCCGTCCTTGTTGGAGACGTAGGCGACCTTGGGGTCGGCGGGCGTGAGCCTCGCCGCGGCCTCGGCCAGCGCGTCGACCGCGGGGGCCATGTGCTGCGTGTGGAAGGCGCCGGCGACCTTCAGGGCGACGACCTTGCGGACGCCCTCCGGCTTGTCCTCCTCCAGCGCGGCGAGCTGCTCCAGCGTGCCGGCGGCGACGATCTGGCCCGCGCCGTTGATGTTCGCCGGGGTCAGGCCCAGCTTCTTCAGGTGCGGGACGGTCACCTCGGGGTCGCCGCCGAGCAGCGCCGCCATGCCGGTGCGCGTGACCGCGGCGGCGTCGGCCATCGCCAGACCCCGCTTGCGGACCAGACCGAGGGCGGCCGTGTCGTCCAGCACCCCGGCGAAGGCGGCGGCGGTGATCTCGCCGACGCTGTGGCCCGCGACCGCGCCGGGCGCGAGGTCGACGATGTCACCGAGTGCCGCGGCGGACAGGATGCCGGCCGCCACGAGCAGCGGCTGGGCCACGGCGGTGTCACGGATGGCGTCGGCGTCGGCCTGGGTGCCGTAGTGGATGAGGTCCAGGCCGATGGCGTCCGACCACGCGGCCACGCGGTCCGCGGCGCCGGGCAGTTCGAGCCAGGGAGTCAGGAAGCCGGGCGTCTGGGCGCCCTGGCCGGGAGCGACGAGTACGAGCACTCTCACACTCTCTCTTGGTGACGGGCACGGCCGCCCGTGGGGACAGGGACGAAGAACACGAGGGGCTTTTGTGGGCCCCCGACAAAACCCTATGCCTGAGGATCACCGTCGGCCAGACGCCCCAGGATGAGCGCGATCCGCAGTGTGAACGCGGATCGTACATCGGAGGGCGACCACCCGGTGACGTCAGTCACACGTCGAAGCCGGTAGCGCACGGTATTCGGGTGAACGAAAAGCATCCTCGCCGCGCCTTCCAGGCTGCTCGCCTGCTCCAGGTACACACTCAGGGTCTCCAGGAGCGCCGAGCCCGCCTGCTCCAGCGGTCTGTAGATCTCCTCCACCAGTTGCTCGCGCGCGCTCGGATCGCCGGCGATCGCGCGCTCCGGCAGCAGGTCGTCCGCCAGGACCGGACGCGGCGCGTCCTGCCAGGCGGAGCACGCCTTCAGGCCGGCGGCGGCGGCCTGCGCGGACCGGGTGGCGGCCAGCAGATCGGGCACCACGGGGCCCGCGACCACCGGCCCGGCCGCGAACGGCCCGATCAGCGACCTGGCCACGGCGAGCGGATTGTCGCTGCCCCCGGCGACCACGACGAGCCGGTCCCCGAGCACCCCGGTGAGCACCTGCAGCTTGGCGTGGCGGGCGGCCCGCCGGATCGCCTCCACGGTCAGCTCGCTGTCCCCGTCCGGGGCGGTCCCGAGCACGACGCACACATGCTCCGGCGAGTTCCAGCCGAGGGCGGCGGCCCGGCTGACGGCGCCCTCGTCCGCCTCCCCGCTCAGCACGGCGTTCACCACGAGCGACTCCAGGCGCGCGTCCCAGGCACCGCGTGCCTCGGCGGCCTGGGCGTACACCTGGGCGGTGGCGAAGGCGATCTCGCGGGCGTACACCAGCAGCGCCTCCCGCAGGACGGCCTCGTCCCCCGGCGCCGCCACCTCGTCGATGGCGCTCTCCATCACCTCGATCGTGGTGCGCACCATCTCCACGGTCTGCCGCAACGTGATGGCACGGGTCAGTTCGCGCGGCGCGGTCCCGAAGACGTCCGTGGAGATCGCCTGCGGCGCGTCCGGGCGCCGGAACCACTCGGTGAAGGCCGCGATGCCCGCCTGGGCGACCAGCCCGATCCAGGAACGGTTCTCCGGCGGCATGGCCCGGTACCACGGCAGGGTCTCGTCCATCCGCGCGATGGCCTGCGCGGCGAGACTCCCGGAGGACTTCTCCAGCCGCCTCAGGGTCGCGGAGTGCGGGTGGACGGGGCGTGCTGCGGGGTCGCTGGGGTGGGATTCGGGTTCGGGCACGGGGACAAGACTGCCTCATCGCCGCCGGCGCGTGTTCCGCCGGGTCCGCGCCCTGCGTCCCGGCCGGGGCGCCCGGCGGGGCTAACGTGGTGCCCGTGATGGACGTACGGCGCGCCGGCGAGCGCTACCGCGGAGGGGATCCGCAGGCCGGTGTGGACACCCGCCACGCCTTCTCCTTCGGCCCGCACTACGACCCGGGCAATCTGCGCTTCGGCGCGCTGATCGCCTGCAACGAGGAGCGGCTCGCGCCGGGCGCCGGGTTCGGCGAACACCCGCACAGCCACACCGAGATCGTCACCTGGGTGGTCGAGGGCGAGCTGACCCACCGCGACTCCACGGGCCGTGAGACGACGGTCCGCCCCGGAGACGTCCAGCACCTCAGCGCGGCGGCGGGCGTCCGCCACGCCGAACGCAACGACGGCGCCGCACCGCTGACCTTCCTGCAGATGTGGCTGACGCCGCGGGAGCCGGTCGGCGCGCCGTCGTACCGGATCGTGCGCGGCCTCGCCGGCACCGAGCCCTGCCCGGTGCCGGCGGCGGGCGCGGTGCTGCACGTCCGGCGCCTGCAGCCGGGGGAGCGGACCGCCGTGCCGGACGCGGCGTACGTGTACGCGCACGTGGTGCGGGGCGAGGTGCTGCTGGGGGAGGAGCGGCTCGGCGCCGGCGACGCGGCGCGGATCACGGCGGAGAAGGGTCTCGGGGCGGTGGGGGTGACCGCCGCGGAACTGCTGCTGTGGGAGATGGAGCCGTAGGGGGGTCTCGCCCGGCGGGCCCGCGCGGCGTCCCGCGCGCCCCCGCGGCCCGCTCCCGGCCGGCGTCAGCCCCGCAGCTCCGCCAGCACCGCGTCCGTGAACGCCGGCCACGCCTCGATCGCCCAGGGGCCGAACGCCCGGTCCGTCAGCGCGGCGCAGGCCACGCCCGCGTCGGGGTCGATCCACAGGAACGTACCGGACTGCCCGAAATGCCCGAAGGTCCGGGGCGAGGAGGAGCCGCCCGTCCAGTGCGGCGACTTGCCGTCCCGGATCTCGAAGCCCAGCCCCCAGTCGTTCGGGTTCTGGTGCCCGTACCCCGGCAGCACGCCCTTGCGGCCCGGGTACTGCACCGTCATCGCCTCCGCGACCGTCCGCGGATCGAGCAGCCGCGGCGCCTGCACCTCGGCCGCGAACCGCAGCAGGTCCTGCACGGTCGACACCCCGTCCTTCGCCGGCGACCCCTCCAGCGACGTCGACGTCATCCCGAGCGGCTCCAGGACGGCCTGCCGCAGGTACTCGGCGAACGGAATGTCCGTCGCCTTGGCGATGTGGTCCCCGAGCTGCTCGAACCCGGCGTTGGAGTACAGCCGCCGCTCCCCGGCCGGCGCCGTCGCCCGGTGCTCGTCGAAGGCCAGCCCGGAGGTGTGCGCGAGCAGGTGACGGACCGTCGACCCGGGCGGGCCGGCCGGCTCGTCCAGCTCGACCGCGCCCTCCTCGTAGGCGACGAGCGCCGCGTAGGCCGCGAGCGGCTTGGTGACGGAGGCGAGCGGGAAGCGGCGCCCGGCGGGGCCGTGCGTCCCGAGGACGGTCCCGTCGGCTCGTACGACGCCCGCCGCGGCGGAGGGGACGGGCCAGTTCTCGATCAGCGTCAGGCTCTGCAACGACATGCGCCGAGCCTATGCGGCGCGCCGCGGCGGCCGCATGCCGGTCACCGGCTCCCCGGTCACCGGCTCCCCGTCCTGCCGAAATCCCCCTTATCCGCTTGCTTGAAGTCCACTCGAAGGTCATAGCGTGGAGCCCATGACGGTGATGCAGACCACGCCAGCGGCGACCGAGCAGGCCACTTTCGCCGACAGCTGCTCCGGCCCGCCGCGCCGCCCTCCTCGCCCCGACGGCCGGGACCGCTACACGATCAGCGAGGTCGTCGCCCTGACCGGTCTGACCGCGCACACCCTGCGCTGGTACGAGCGCATCGGTCTGATGCCGCACATCGACCGCTCGCACACCGGCCAGCGCCGCTACACCAACCGCGACCTGGACTGGCTGGACTTCGTGGCCAAGCTTCGGCTGACCGGCATGCCGGTGGCGGACATGGTCCGCTACGCGGAGCTGGTGCGCGAGGGCGAGGGCACCTACCCGCAGCGGCGGGCGCTGCTGGAGGCCACCCGCCGGGACGTCCTGGGCCGGATCGCGGAACTGCAGGACACGCTCGCCGTCCTCGACCGCAAGATCAGCTTCTACGCGGCGGAGGCGTAGGCGCGCGGACCTGCCGCGGTCGCTACAGCTCGGCCAGCAGCTCCGCCTTCTTGCCGGCGAACTCCTCGTCGGTGACCAGCCCGGCCCGGTGCAGCTCCCCGAGGTGCCGGATCCGCTCGGCGACGTCCGCGGGGTCGCGCCGCGACGGGGCCGGCGCCGCGGGCGCCGGCCCGCGGGCCCGCACCGCCGCCAGCACGGCCGCGGCGAACGGCAGCGACTCGTGCACCGGCCCGTACCCCAGCCCGAAGACCACCGACGCCGGATCCTGGTCCGGCTGGGCGGGCCGCCCGGCGCCCGGGTCGCGGGGGAGCAGCCGCAGATGCCCCTCGAAGATCTCCGGCGAGCGCCACTCCACCCCGCTCAGCCCGCTCACCGGGAAGCTCTGGTCGCCGGCCTTCCACTTCGCCGAGGACGCCCCCGTCCAGGACCAGCGGAACTGCACCGACGTCCCGTCGAAGGTTGCCTTCCCGTCGTACGCCTTGAACTGCAGCGGCGCCTCGGGGGCCGCCACCAGGTGCCGTTCGGCCGGCCCGGACTCGGTCAGCAGGCCCTTCAGCTCGTCGGCGTAGTACTCGGCGAGGGCCTCCCGCTCGGCGGGCAGCACCAGCCGGTAGGGGTCGGAGCCCTCCTTCAGCTGGCCGTCGGCCGCGTCCATCAGCGGGTCCGCGCCGGGACGGGGCCGCAGCCGCAGCACGACCGTGCCGCGCTTGCCCGGTGCGAGACCCACCGCCTCGACCGCGGACAGCGGGATGCGCCGCTCGCCGAGCGCCTGGAACAGCTTCGGTGTCCGTATCCCCCGTTCGTAGCGGATGAGCACGGAGTCGGACTCGAACTCCCAGACGGCATGAAACCCCGCCAGTACGTCACCCATGCGGCTCATCGTATGCGGCACGTGCCCCTGAGTCGCCACCCGCGCGGACCGCACTTCCTGCTGTCTCTACGCGCGTCCGGCCGTCGTCGCGCCGGACAGGCCGGACCGGCACGCCTCGTCCTGTCGCGCGCACGTCACCGCGCCGTACGCGCCCACGCCGATGTCGGCGAGGTTGCGCAGGCTGTCCGTGCCCGGTTCGAAGTAGCCGCCGTGGCCCCGGGCGTCCCGCGCCGACAGCACCCGCGCCCCGAACGCCGAGGACACCGGGTCCGCGCCGTGCCCGAGGCCGCCGAGCTCCAGGTACGGCACGTCCTGCACCCAGTCGGTGGCGTCCCGCATGGCCCACACCCGGGCCTTCGTGCGCAGGTGGGCGGCCCGGGTGACGCGCATGCCGGGACTCGCGGCCACGGCTATGTCGGCCACCCGGCGGGGCATGCCGGGCGCGGCGACCCCGCAGACCACCGAGCCGTAGCTGTGGCAGAACATCGACACCGTGGACCGGCCGGGCAGGGCGCGCAGCAGCGCGTTCAGCCGCAGGGCGCCCTCCTGGGCGCGCAGACCGGTGGCCGCGTCCACGCCCAGGCCGTCGGGGGAGGTGTAGTCGGCCCAGGCGATCACCGCCGTGCGGATGGTGGGGCCGGCCGCCTGCTCGGCCGCGTAGAGGGCCTCGGCCATGCCGACCGGGGCGCTGTAGCGGCGGTAGGTCCGCTGGAAGGTCAGCAGGTCGGTGTCGACGCCGGGGACCACGACGGAGACCCGCTGGGCCGTGGTGAGGTCCCCGAACACCTCCGCGACCCGGCCCGAGCCCTCGGGGTCGAAGGCCAGGATGTGCCGGCCGGGGCGCAGCAAGGACCGGTAACGGTCCATCCGCCGGCCCGCGTCCTGCTGCCCCGCGGTGCTGAGCCGGTCGTCGTGCATGCGCTTCTTCTCGGCCCTGCGCGCCTGGTCGATGGCGATGCGGTTGGCCTGGTAGCGCAGCGGGGCGGGGGCGCCGTTCATGTTGCCGACCGCCAGCGGGTAGCGGTGGGCGAGGCGGTCGCGCTCGCGCGGGGTGAGGGAGGTGAAGAAGCGGGCGAGGCGCGCCGGGGCCGCCGCGGGGTCCGGCAGACGGCGGCCGTGGATGCTGCCGTGCTCCCACGCGGCGAGCGAGGCCTGCAGAGAGGTCGACTCCCGGTGACTGCGCAGGGCGGTCCAGCCGGTGGTCGCGAGCATCACGAACACCACGGCCAGGGCCGGCAGCGCACGCCAGACGTCGAGTCGCGGGGAGGTGTCGAAGGAAGTCACTGGAAGGACACACTAGGAGAACGAGAGGGTCTCGGGGTAACCGAGTGACAGGGATCACGGTTTCGGCGTGCGCTTTCCGCTTTCCGGGTGTCTCGCGGGTGCGCCGGTCCGCCGGCGGTCTCAGGAGGCGCGCCAGTGCCCGGTCAGAGCCGAACCCACCTGATCGAGGTACGACGCGGTGAGCGCGCGGATCGCCTCCAGACCGCCGTCCCGGCCGGCGGACCACTGCCGCTCGGAGACCCTGAGCACGCCGCTGAACACGGCCACCGCCAGCCGTGGCCGCGGATCGGCGTCCACGTCCACGCCCTCCCGCTCGGCCAGCACCCGCGCGACGGTCTCCTCCGTCGCCGCCGACCGGCGCAGATGGGCGGCGAGCAGCGCGGGCGTGGTGTCGATCGTGCGGTACATCCGCAGGTACAGCTCGACCGGGACGGCCGACTCCACGGTCTCGCGGAACGTCTCCCAGCCCTCCAGGAACGCCTGCCGCAGCGCCGTCATCGGCGCCTCGTGCGGCGGACGCGCCCGCACGGCCGCCACGAACACGGCCTCCGTCATGTCCTGGACCGCGAAGGCGGCGTCCTCCTTGCCCGCGAAGTAGCGGAAGAAGGTGCGCTGCGAGACGTCGACGGCCGCGGCGATCTCGTCGACGGTCGTCCGCTCGTACCCCTGGGTGGTGAACAGTTCGAGAGCGGCCCGCAGCAGCGCCTCCCGGGTACGCCGCTTCTTGCGTTCGCGCAGCGTCTCCATGGCCTCTCTTCCCCGCCTGTGCGTCTCGTCGCCCCCTGTCCTTCCGGCCCGGCCTGAACGCGCCGGGTGGTGTCAGTTACCGACTAGTGAATTGGATTGTCAACTGTCAGCGGCTGTCACTAGCCTCGAAGTATGACTAGTCAGACCGCCATCGACGCGACGGGGCCGGGGGACGGGGCGGCCCCGGCTCCCGCCGCCGGCCTGCGCGGCCATCCCTGGCTCACCCTCCTCACCGTCGCCGTAGGGGTCATGATGGTGGCCCTCGACGGCACCATCGTGGCCATCGCCAACCCGGCCATCCGGGACGACCTGCACGCCACCTTCGCCGACGTGCAGTGGATCACCAACGCCTACTTCCTCGCCCTCGCGGTCACCCTGATCACCGCGGGCAAGCTCGGCGACCGCTTCGGCCACCGGCAGACCTTCCTGGTCGGCGTCACCGGCTTCGCCGCCGCCTCCGGCGCCATCGGCCTGTCCGACAGCATCGCCGCGGTCGTCGCCTTCCGCGTCTTCCAGGGTCTGTTCGGCGCGCTGCTGATGCCCGCCGCGCTCGGCCTGCTGCGGGCCACCTTCCCGGCCGAGAAGCTGAACATGGCCATCGGCATCTGGGGCATGGTCATCGGCGCCTCCACCGCGGGCGGCCCGATCCTCGGCGGCGTCCTGGTCGAGCACGTCAACTGGCAGTCCGTGTTCTTCATCAACGTGCCGGTCGGTGTGCTCGCCCTGGTCCTGGGCGCGCTGATCCTGCTCGACCACCGCGCCGAGAACGCCCCCCGCTCCTTCGACCTGCTCGGCATCGCCCTGCTGTCCGGCGCGATGTTCTGCCTGGTGTGGGCGCTCATCAAGGCGCCGGCCTGGGGCTGGGGCGACGGCCGGACGTGGGCGTTCATCGTCGCGTCCGTCCTGCTCTTCGGCCTGTTCTCGTTCTGGGAGACGAAGGTCGCCGAACCGCTGATCCCGCTCGGCCTGTTCCGCTCCGTCCCGCTGTCGGCCGGCGTGGTCCTGATGGTCCTCATGGCGATCGCCTTCATGGGCGGCCTGTTCTTCGTGACCTTCTACCTCCAGAACGTCCACGGCATGAGCCCGATCGACGCCGGACTGCACCTGCTGCCGCTCACCGGCATGATGATCGTCGGCTCACCGCTCGCCGGCGCGCTCATCACCAAGCTCGGGCCGCGCATCCCGCTGGCCGGCGGCATGGCCGCCACCGCCGTCGCCATGTACGGCATGTCGACGCTCGAGGCCGACACCGGCAGCGGTGTGATGTCCGTCTGGTTCGCGCTCCTCGGCCTCGGCCTCGCGCCGGTCATGGTCGGCGCCACCGAGGTCATCGTCGGCAACGCCCCCATGGAGCTGTCCGGTGTCGCGGGCGGACTCCAGCAGGCGGCCATGCAGATCGGCGGCAGCCTCGGCACGGCGGTCCTCGGCGCGGTGATGGCCTCCAAGGTCGACAACGACCTGCCGGGCAACTGGGCGCGGGCCGGGCTGCCGAAGCTGACCCCGCACCAGCTCGACCAGGCCGCCGAGGCGGTCCAGGTGGGGGTGGCCCCGGTGCCGAAGGGCACGCCGGGGCCGATCGCCGCGAAGATCGCCGCCGTCGCCCACGACACCTTCGTCTCCGGCATGGGCCTCGCCTCCCTGGTCGCGGCCGGCGTGGCGGCGGTCGCCGTGCTGGTCGCGCTGCTCACCAAGCGGGGCGCCAACGCGGAGGCGGGCGCGGGCGTGGGCCACATCTAAAGCCGGTCGGGGCCGGCGGGGTTCGCCTATCAGGGTGACTGCGCTAAAGATCCCTCGCCCCCGGCGCGCGCCGCAGGTCACAGTGGGTCAACTCCTCCGCAGGGGACGGGAGGACCGCCGGGCCGCGGCGCGCGCTGCTGGAGGGGGGCAGCGCGCGCAGGTCTGCCGGAGCCGAACCGGGGTACCCGCCCATCGAAGCCGAACTGGCACTGCACCTCAGGGAGTTGATGATGGCGGGCTTCGGGCAGGGAACGCGCGGGTACCCCCGGTCACGCGGCCGGACGTGGCGGCGGACCGGGCCGGACCGTGCGACGCTCGGGATCATCGGCACGATCTGCGCGGTGGCCGGCTTCTTCGCACTGGGCATCGTCCTCGGCCCGACGGCGATGTTCTGCGGCTGGCAGTCGATGGGCCGCAAGTGGTCCAACGACGGCAACGTCCCCGCCCTGGTCGCCCTGATCCTGGGCGCCATCGACACGCTGCTCGCCATCGTCGCCCTGGCGGGCGCGGCGACCTGGGGCCACGGCCTGGTGTAGCGGGCGGCCGCTCCCCGTCGCGCCGCGGGCGCACCGCGCGGACGCGGACGCACCGCGCGGCCGCGGCGGGGGCCGGCCGTGCGGTTCCCGGGGCGCCGTCCCCGGGCGCCGCGTCAGCGCCGTTCCCTCTGCTCCTCCGTCAGCCGCGCCACCTCCGCCCGCAGCAGCCGCACCTCCTCCGCCAGGGAGGCGATCGCCTCTGTCTGCCGCCGCTCCTCCACGTCGTCCATCTCGAAGCGCGAGATGAACCACGCGGCGATGTTCGCGGTGACCACGCCCAGCAGCGCGATCCCGGACAGCATCAGCCCGACCGCGATCACCCGCCCCAGCCCCGTGGTCGGCGCGTGGTCCCCGTACCCCACGGTCGTCATCGTGGTGAACGACCACCACACCGCGTCGCCCAGGGTCCGGATGTTCCCGCGCGGCGATCCCCGCTCGACCGACAGCACCGCCAGCGAGCCGAACATCAGCAATCCCACCACGGACCCGACGACGTACGTGGTCAGCCGGATCTGCGGAGCCATCCGCGCCCGCCGCCCCACCAGCATCAGCGTGGACACCAGCCGGAGCAGCCGCAGCGGCTGCAGCATCGGCAGCACGACCGCGCACAGGTCGGGCCAGTGCCGCTTGACGAACTCCCGGCGCCGCGGGGCGAGGGCGAGCCGCACCAGGTAGTCGACGGCGAACGCCCCCCACACCACCCACTCCACGGCCGTGCAGACGGCCGTCAGGAAGTGACCTGCGGACACGTCCACGATCGGCACCGCGTAGGCGGCGGCGAAGGCCACCGCGAGCGCCAACAGCGGCCGTTCGGTGCGCCGCTCCCACCGCGCCTGCGCCGACAGTTGCTCCATGACGGCATCGTAAAGAAACCGTAAGGGCAGCGCCCGAAGGGGCGCGGGGAACCGCGCGACGGGATCCGCGCGCCCGGCCCCGCCCGGACCCGCGGATCCCCCTGCCCCGCCGCGGCCTCAGGCCGGCGCGGCGGTTACGCGTCGCCGCCCGCGGTCCCCGGATCGGCCGCCGAGACGTCCAGCAGCCGGTACCGGTCGACGGCCTGCTTGAGCACGGACCGGTCGACCTTGCCCTCCCGGGCCAGCTCGGTCAGCACCGCGACCACGATCGACTGCGCGTCGATGTGGAAGAAGCGCCGCGCCGCGCCGCGGGTGTCGGCGAAGCCGAAGCCGTCCGCGCCCAGCGACTGGTAGGTGCCCGGCACCCACCGCGCGATCTGGTCCGGAACCGCCCGCATCCAGTCGGACACGGCCACGAACGGACCCTCGGACCCGCTGAGCTTGCGCGTCACGTACGGCACGCGCTGCTCCTCCTCCGGATGGAGCAGATTGTGCTCCTCGCACTCCACCGCCTCGCGGCGCAGCTCGTTCCAGGAGGTCGCGGACCACACGTCCGCCCTGACGTTCCACTCCTCGGCGAGCAGCCGCTGCGCCTGGAGCGCCCACGGCACCGCGACACCGGAGGCCATGATCTGCGCCGGGACCGAGCCGCCGGCGCCCTCACTGATCTTGTGGACGCCCTTGAGGATGCCCTCGACGTCCACGTCCGCAGGCTCCGCGGGGTGCTGGATGGGCTCGTTGTACACGGTCAGGTAGTAGAAGACGTCCTCGCCGTGCGGGTGCTCGGGGGAGCTGCCGTACATCCGGCGCAGGCCGTCCTGGACGATGTGCGCGATCTCGTAGCCGTACGCCGGGTCGTACGCCACGCACGCGGGGTTCGTGGAGGCCAGCAGCTGCGAGTGGCCGTCCGCGTGCTGCAGGCCCTCGCCGGTCAGCGTGGTGCGGCCCGCGGTCGCGCCCAGTACGAAACCGCGCGCCAGCTGGTCGGCCATCTGCCAGAACTGGTCGCCGGTGCGCTGGAAACCGAACATCGAGTAGAAGACGTACACCGGGATCAGCGGCTCGCCGTGCGTGGCGTACGCCGAGCCCGCCGCGATCAGCGAGGCCGTGCAGCCCGCCTCGGAGATGCCGTCGTGCAGCATCTGGCCGGTCGGCGACTCCTTGTAGGCCAGGAGCAGGTCCCGGTCCACCGCCTCGTACTGCTGGCCGAGCGGGTTGTAGATCTTCGCGCTCGGGAAGAAGGAGTCCATGCCGAACGTGCGGTACTCGTCCGGCGCGATCAGCACGAACCGCTTGCCGATCTCCTTGTCCCGCATGAGGTCCTTGAGGAGGCGCACAAAGGCCATGGTCGTCGCGATGGACTGCTGGCCCGAGCCCTTCTTCACGGTCGCGTACGCCTTGTCGTCCGGCAGGGCCAGCGCCTTGGAGCGCACGACGCGGGTCGGCACGTAACCGCCGAGCGACCTGCGGCGGTCGTGCATGTACTGGATCTCCTCCGAATCCCGGCCCGGGTGGAAGTACGGCGGCGGGCCGGACTCCAGCTCCTTGTCGGAGATCGGCAGGTGCAGGCGGTCCCGGAAGCGCTTGAGGTCGTCGACCGTCAGCTTCTTCATCTGGTGCGTGGCGTTGCGGCCCTCGAAGTTCGGGCCGAGCGTCCAGCCCTTGACCGTCTTGGCCAGGATGACCGTCGGCTGGCCCTTGTGCTCCAGGGCCGCCTTGTAGGCCGCGTAGATCTTCCGGTGGTCGTGACCGCCGCGGCCCAGCATCAGGATCTGGTGGTCGCTCATGTTCTCGACCATCGCGCGCAGCCGGTGGTCGTCGCCGAAGAAGTGCTCGCGGATGTAGGCGCCGGACTCGGTGGCGTACGTCTGGAACTGCCCGTCCGGGGTCGTGTTCATCTTGTTGACCAGGACGCCGTCGCGGTCCTGCGCGAGCAGCGGGTCCCAGGAGCGGTCCCAGATCAGCTTGATCACGTTCCAGCCGGCGCCCCGGAAGACCGACTCCAGCTCCTGGATGATCTTGCCGTTGCCGCGCACCGGGCCGTCCAGCCGCTGCAGGTTGCAGTTGACGACGAAGGTCAGGTTGTCCAGGCCCTCCCGGGCGGCCAGGGAGAGCTGGCCGAGCGACTCCGGCTCGTCCATCTCGCCGTCGCCGAGGAACGCCCACACGTGCGACCTGGAGGTGTCGGCGATGCCGCGCGCCTCCATGTAGCGGTTCATCCGCGCCTGGTAGATGGCGCCGAGCGGGCCGAGGCCCATGGAGACGGTCGGGAACTCCCAGAAGTCCGGCATCGAGCGCGGGTGCGGGTAGCTGGACAGGCCGTCCGGGTACTTCGACTTCTCCTGGCGGAACCCGTCGAGCTGGTCCTCGGTGAGCCGGTCGAGCAGGTACGCGCGGGCGTAGATGCCCGGGGAGGCGTGGCCCTGGAAGAAGACCTGGTCGCCGCCGTCGCCCTCGTCCTTGCCGCGGAAGAAGTGGTTGAAGCCGACGTCGTACAGGGACGCGGAGGAGGCGAAGGTGGCGATGTGCCCGCCGACGCCGATGCCCGGGCGCTGGGCCCGGGAGACCATCACGGCCGCGTTCCAGCGGGTCGCGTTGAGGATCCTGCGCTCGATCTCCTCGTTGCCCGGGAAGAACGGCTCGCTCTTGGTGGGGATCGTGTTGACGTAGTCCGTGCTGCGCATCTCGGGCACGGCCACGCGCTTCTCGCGCGCCCGCTCGATCAGGCGGAGCATGAGATAGCGGGCCCGCTCCCGGCCGCGCTCGTCGACGGCGGCGTCGAGGGAGTCGAGCCACTCCTGGGTCTCCTCGGGATCGAAGTCAGGAACCTGACTCGGAAGGCCGCCAATGATGATCGGATTGCGATCGGATCCGGAAGCCACGCTGTTCCTTACCTGTCAGAGGGCCTTGTTTCTGCACCTGCCTACACCGTTCCCCATCGTGTACCTCAGGACGGCGTACGTCACCTGCACCGGTCAAAACGCAACGATACGCCCGGGGTGTGACGCGCTTGGCAAAGTTGTTCGAGCTGCGTAAGGGTGGATGATTCCGAACGGTGCAAACCGGGCACATCGCAGTGATGCGGGCCACGTCGAGCCGGGATACGGTGCCAGGAGTTGCGGCGACACGGTCGGGATCGTCACCGTTTCGGCGGTCCCGGGGGCCGGGTACTTGCGCGATCCGTCCCGCCCGTGTGGACTACGGCCAATGCTTCGCGCACGCGCGTGGCTGAGATTCCCCCGAGCTCACAGGAGCAGGGGGCACCCCCATTCAAAGACATGATCAGGAGGCAACCCGTGAGCGCGACCGCGGACCACGCGGAGGAGCGGACGAACCCTGCCGCCAGGCTGGGGTTCCAGCCCGGGCAGGTGGTCCAGGAGATCGGCTACGACGACGACGTCGATCAGGAGCTCCGCGAGGCCATCGAGGAAGCCATCGAGGGCGACCTCATGGACGAGGACTACGACGACGTGGCCGACGCCGTTGTGCTGTGGTTCCGTGACGACGACGGCGACCTGACGGATGCGCTGGTGGATGCCACCACGTACATCGAAGAGGGCGGCGCGATCCTGCTCCTCACGCCGAAGACCGGCCGTGCGGGGTACGTGGAGCCGAGCGACATCCAGGACGCCGCCACCACGGCCGGCCTGACCGCCTCCAAGAGCGTCAGCGTCGGCAAGGACTGGAGCGGCAGCCGGCTGGCGACGCCGAAGGCGGCCAAGTCCAAGAGGTGACCGTCCCGCCGCCGGACGGGCCGGGCACGCCCGCCCGTCCGGCGCCCCGGTGACCGCTGCGTAGGGTGGACCCCGGCGTGTGCTGCGCCCCTCCACCCGAACAGCCCACCGAAGGGATGCACGACGATGGCGATCCAGGTCGGCGACAAGGCGCCCGACTTCGAGCTCAAGGACAACCACGGCCGCACCGTGAGGCTCTCGGACCTCCGCGGCGAGAAGAACGTGGTCCTGCTCTTCTACCCCTTCGCCTTCACCGGCGTGTGCACCGGCGAGCTGTGCGAGCTGCGCGACAACCTGCCGCGGTTCACGGACCGCGACACCCAGCTGCTCGCCGTGTCCAACGACTCCGTCCCCACCCTGCGTGTCTTCGCCGAGCAGGAGGGCCTGGAGTACCCCCTGCTGAGCGACTTCTGGCCGCACGGCAACGTCTCGCGCGCCTACGGCGTCTTCGACGAGGACAAGGGCTGTGCCGTCCGGGGCACCTTCATCATCGACAAGGAGGGCGTCGTGCGGTGGACCGTGGTGAACGGCCTGCCGGACGCCCGCGACCTGAACGACTACATCCAGGCGCTCGACACCCTCTGAGCCGGCCGGCGGCCCGGCACCGGTGCGACTTGCCGGGTGCGGGGCCTGCGGCGGGCGGGAACCCGTCACTAGGATCGGCACGTTGATCCCCTATCCGAAGCACGACGGGGCTCCCCGCCCCAGGACACCACATGGAGGACCCGTGGGAGTCAGCCTCAGCAAGGGCGGCAACGTATCGCTGACGAAGGAGGCCCCGGGCCTGACCGCCGTCATCGTCGGTCTGGGCTGGGACGTGCGCACCACCACCGGCACGGACTTCGACCTCGACGCCAGCGCGCTGCTGCTCGACAACTCCGGCAAGGTCGCGAGCGACCAGCACTTCGTCTTCTTCAACAACCTCAAGAGCCCCGACGGGTCGGTCGAGCACACCGGCGACAACCTCACCGGTGAGGGCGAGGGCGACGACGAACAGATCAAGGTCGACCTGGCCGGTGTCCCGGCCGACGTGGAGAAGATCGTCTTCCCGGTGTCGATCTACGACGCCGAGAACCGCCAGCAGTCCTTCGGCCAGGTCCGCAACGCCTTCATCCGCGTCGTGAACCAGGCCAACGGGCAGGAGATCGCCCGGTACGACCTGAGCGAGGACGCCTCCACCGAGACCGCCATGGTCTTCGGCGAGCTGTACCGGCACGGCGCGGAGTGGAAGTTCCGGGCCATCGGCCAGGGCTACGCCTCGGGCCTGCGCGGCATCGCCCAGGACTTCGGCGTCAACGTCTGACGCCGGATCGCCTCCGGTCCGGCGCCGCACCGTTTACGGGCGGCGCCGGACGCGCAGGACAACCAGGGAAGCACCACCAGGGGAGGACCAGCATGGGCGTCACACTCGCCAAGGGGGGCAACGTCTCCCTCTCCAAGGCCGCACCGAACCTCACCAACGTCATGATCGGGCTCGGCTGGGACGCGCGGTCCACCACCGGCGCCCCCTTCGACCTGGACGCCAGCGCCCTGCTGTGCGGCTCCGGGAACCGGGTGCTGGGCGACGAGTGGTTCGTCTTCTACAACCAGCTCACCAGCCCCGACGGCTCGGTCGAGCACACCGGCGACAACCTCACCGGTGAGGGCGAGGGCGACGACGAGTCCCTGCTGGTGGACCTCGCCAAGGTGCCTCCGCAGTGCGAGAAGATCATCTTTCCCGTCTCCATCCACCTGGCCGACGAGCGCGGCCAGACCTTCGGCCAGGTCTCCAACGCCTTCATCCGTGTGGTCGACCAGGCCGACGGCCGGGAACTGGCCCGGTACGACCTCAGCGAGGACGCGTCCACCGAGACCGCCATGATCTTCGGCGAGCTGTACCGCTACCAGGGCGAGTGGAAGTTCCGGGCGGTGGGTCAGGGGTACGCGTCGGGTCTGCGGGGCATCGCTCTAGACTTCGGAGTCAACGTTTCGTAAAAGTGCGTACGGCGCGGGGGAGATCCTCCCCCACACACGGTGTGGGAGGGACCCCCGACAGATGATGGGGTAGCCAGTGCTTCTCAAAACCTTCGGCTGGTCGTTCGCGGTCACCGCGCTCGGCCTGGTCGCGGCGGCGTTCTACGGGGGGTGGACCGCCTTCGGCATCGTGGCGATCCTCGCCGTCCTGGAGATCTCGCTGTCCTTCGACAACGCGGTGGTCAACGCCGGGATCCTGAAGAAGATGTCCGCCTTCTGGCAGAAGATCTTCCTCACGGTCGGCGTCCTCATCGCCGTGTTCGGCATGCGGCTGGTCTTCCCCGTCGTCATCGTCGCGGTCAGCGCCAAGATGGGCCCGATCGAGGCGGTCGACCTCGCGCTCAACAACAAGGACCGGTACCAGCAGCTGGTCACCGACGCCCACCCGGCGATCGCCGCCTTCGGCGGGATGTTCCTGCTGATGATCTTCCTGGACTTCATCTTCGAGGACCGGGACATCAAGTGGCTCGCCTGGCTGGAGCGGCCCCTGGCCAAGCTCGGCAAGGTCGACATGCTGTCGGTCTGCATCTCCCTGATCGTCCTGCTGATCACGTCCTTCACCTTCGCCACCCACGCCCACCAGCACGGCGGCGCCCACGCCGACAAGGCCCAGACGGTGCTGATCGCCGGTGTCGCCGGCCTCATCACCTACATGGTCGTCGGCGGCCTCTCCGGCTACTTCGAGGACAAGCTGGAGGAAGAGGAGGAGCGCGAGCACGAGGAGGAGGAAGAGGCCGCCCGCACCGGCAAGCAGCGCTCGGCGGTCGTCCTGGCCGGCCAGGCCGCGTTCTTCATGTTCCTCTACCTCGAGGTCCTGGACGCGTCCTTCTCCTTCGACGGCGTCATCGGCGCCTTCGCCATCACCAACGACATCGTCCTGATGGCCCTCGGCCTCGGCATCGGCGCGATGTACGTCCGGTCGCTGACCGTCTACCTGGTCCGCCAGGGCACCCTCGACGACTACGTCTACCTGGAGCACGGCGCCCACTACGCCATCGGCGCCCTCGCCGTGATCCTCATGGTCACCATCCAGTACCAGATCAACGAGGTCGTCACCGGCCTGGTCGGCGTCGTCCTGATCGCCTGGTCGTTCTGGTCCTCCGTCCGCCGCAACCGCGCCCTGGCGGACGCGGAGGGGAAGGCCGGCTCCGACGACAAGGCCGAGATCTCGTCCGGAGTCTGACCCCGCAGGGCCCCTGCTCCCCCCTACGGGCAGGATCAGGGACGGGACGGGGTGTGACGCCCCTTCCGGTGAGGAACGCTTCGATCGGGGCGGCCGACGCGCTCGGCCGCCCCGACGGCGTCTAGACGAGTACCGGGCACCTGGGGGCGGGAATGGGTTTCTTGGACGGGCTGCTGGGCGGGCGCGCCGCCGACTTCGACTCGGGCAACGCCTCGACCAACGCCATCGAGCTCACCAGGCGGCACCAGGCGGTGTCGCTCACCAAGCAGGACGCGGCCACCGGCCACCTGCGGATCAACCTCACCTGGCGGATGCGGACCTCCGACTACGACGGCATCCGGCGCGCCAGTCTGCTCCGGCACCCGCTGCGGGCGCTGAAGCCGCCGGAGATCCTCGGCCACGGGCAGAGCATGGTCAACGTCGACCTCGACCTCGGCTGCCTGTACGAGCTGGCCGACGGCACCAAGGGGGTCGTCCAGCCGCTCGGCGGCTACCTGGGCGACGTCAACGCGCCGCCGTACATCAAACTCAGCGGCGACGACCGGTTCGGCTCGGGATCCGGCGAGACGATGTACGTCAACCTCGACCACCGGGACGCCATCAAACGGCTGCTGGTCTTCGTCTACATCTACGACCAGACACCCGCCTTCGACCGTACCCACGCCGTCGTCACCCTCTATCCGAGCAACGGCCCCCGCGTCGAGATCGGCCTGGACGAACGCCACCCCCAGGCCCGCTCCTGCGCCGTGGTGATGATCGAGAACGTCAAGGACGAACTGATCGTCCGCCGGGAGGTCAAGTTCGTCTACGGCTTCCAGGGCGAACTCGACCGCCTCTACGGGTGGGGACTGCAGTGGGGCCGCGGTTACAAGACCAAGGTGGACAGGTGACGCCGCGCGCCCCGGCGCCCCGCCGGCGGCCGGGGCCGGGTCACCGGCCGAGGAACTGCGGCCCCTGCGGCGGCAGCCGGAAGTCGGGGTCCGGCCCCGCGGCCACCGGCTGAGGCGGCGGCGGATACCCGTACGCCGGCTGCCCCGAGGTCGCCTGCGGATATCCGTACCCCGGCTGCGACGGGACCGCGGACGCCGGCTGCGCGGGGACCCCGGACGTCGGCTGCGCGGGAAGCGCGGACGCCGGCTGCGCGGGCATCCCGGACGTCGGCTGTGCGGGGAGCGCGGACGTCGGCAGCTCCGGAGGCAGCGGCCGCGAGGCCGGCCCGGCCGGCGGCCTCTCCTCCGCCGCCTCCGACTCGTCCACCGAGATGCCGAAGTCCGTGGCGAGCCCCTTCAGCCCGTTGGAATAGCCCTCGCCCAGCGCCCGGAACTTCCAGCCCTCCCCGCGCCGGTACAGCTCACCGCAGATCAGCGCCGTCTCCGCGCCGGTCTCCGGCTTGACGTCGAACCGGGCCAGCGGTTCCCCGCCGGCGGCCGCCGCGTCGTACAGCAGGATGCACAGCGACGGCACCCGGTCGAAGGGGACCCCGTCCGCCGAGGCGACCAGCAGGACCCGGCCCACGCCCGGCTCGACGGCGGTCAGGTCTGTCTGGATGGTGTCGGTCAGCCCCTCGGAGACCCGCTTCTTCCCCAGCCGCCACACCGTCCCGGAGGGGTGCCTGGGCTGGTTGTAGAAGACGAAGTCCTCGTCGGAGCGCACACGGCCGTCGGGGCCCAGCAGCAGCGCCGAGGCGTCCACGTCCGGGACCCCCTGCCCGGGCGTCCAGCGCAGCACGGCGCGGACCGTGGTGGCCTCCAGCGGGACGTTCGACCCCTTCAGCATCGCGTGCGTCATGCGGTCATCCTGCCTTCTCGGTCCTGGTCACGACAATGCGGGGGGCAGGGCCGCCGACACCGGCGGGTCACCGTGAATTCACGTCCGCCGGGAACCCCGGACACGGCTCCCTACGTACTATTACCGGCCACCCTTTACCGACCCCGCAGACCGGGCGCGCATCCTGAGGGAGTCCCATGCGTCATTTCGGGCACATCGCCCCCGAGGTGCGGCAGCGCCTCTTCCACCGGGAGCCGTGCGCGTTCACCGCCGACTCGCCGGCCCGGCTGCTCTCCGCCGCGCTGGGCGCCACGCTGTACAGCCCGGCCACCCGGCCGAGGCTCGCCGACGACATCGTCCGGCAGGCCGGAAACGGCGTGGTCTCGATGGTGCTGTGCCTGGAGGACTCGATCGGCGACGCGGACGTGGTGGCCGCCGAGGAGAACCTGGTCCGCCAGTTCGCCGACCTCGCCGCCCGGCCCGGCGTGGAGCCGCCGCTGCTGTTCATCCGGGTGCGCGCCCCCGGGCAGATCCCCGACCTGGTCCGCCGGCTCGGCCCGTCCGTGCGGCTGCTGTCCGGATTCGTGCTGCCCAAGTTCACCGAGGAACGCGGCATACCCTTCCTGGAGGCCCTGTCCGCGGCCGAGGGCACGGCCGGCCGGCGCCTCTTCGCCATGCCGGTCCTGGAGTCCCCCGAGCTGCTCTACCTGGAGTCCCGCGTGGAGACCCTCGAAGGCGTCTTCCGGGCGGTCGACAAGTACCGCGAGCGGGTCCTGGCCCTCCGCCTCGGCGTGACCGACTTCTGCTCCTCCTACGGCCTGCGCCGCGCCCCCGACATGACCGCCTACGACGTGCAGATCGTGGCCTCGGTGATCGCCGACGTCGTGAACATGCTCGGCCGGGCCGACGGCACCGGCTTCACCGTCACCGGTCCCGTCTGGGAGTACTTCCGCGCCTCCGAGCGCATGTTCAAACCGCAGCTCCGGCAGAGCCCCTTCCTGGAGGTGCAGGCGGTCGAGCTGCGCGAGAAGCTCATCGAACACGCCATGGACGGCCTGCTCCGGGAGATCTCCCTCGACCAGGCCAACGGCCTGCTCGGCAAGACCTGCATCCACCCCTCCCACGTCCTGCCCGTCCACGCGCTCTCGGTGGTCAGCCACGAGGAGTACAGCGACGCCCAGGACATCCTGCGGCCGGAACGCGGCGGCGGGGGTGTACTCCGCTCGTCCTACACGAACAAGATGAACGAAGTGAAACCGCACCGCGCCTGGGCCGAGCGGACCCTGCTGCGCGCCGAGGTGTTCGGCGTCGCCCACGAGGACGTCGGCTTCGTGGAACTGCTCGCCGCCGGAATACCCGGCTGACCCTCCCCACCTCTCCAAGGAACGCATGAAGAACGCAGTGAACGACGGGGTCTGGTCCGGCCGCTGGGTCGCCGAGCGACTCGGGGTCGAACTCGTGGGCGACGACGGGCTGCCGGCCCTGCTCGGGCTCGCCCTGCGCCGCAACCCCAAGCGGGCCCACCTGCTGGTCTCGAACGTCCTCGGCAAGCACGTCCCCCAGTCGCCGTCCGTGGTCCACGGCCACGGTCTCCGGCTCGGCCGCCGGGTCGCCGCGCTGCTCGGGACCGAGGCGGCCACCGCCGTCGTCCTCGGCTACGCGGAGACCGCGACGGGGCTCGGCCACGCGGTCGCCGACGGGCTCGGACAGGTGCCGTATCTGCACTCCACACGGCGGCCGGTGGCCGGGGTCGCCCCCGCGGGCGGGTTCGAGGAGGCGCACTCCCACGCCACGACCCACCTGCTGCTGCCCGAAGACCCCGCTCTGCTGGCCGGTGACGGGCCGCTGGTGCTGGTCGACGACGAGTTCTCCACCGGCAACACGGTCCTCAACACCATCCGCGACCTGCACGAGCGGTACCCGCGGCGGCGGTACGTCGTGGTCGCGCTGGTCGACATGCGCTCCGCCGACGACTTCGCCCGGATGAAACGGTTCGCCGGGGAGATCGGGGCGCGGGTGGACCTGGTCGCCACCGCGTCCGGGACGGTGCGTCTGCCGCCGGACGTGCTGGAGAAGGGACGGGAACTGGTCGAGCGCTGCGAGGCGGCCGGGCACGGGTCCGGGCCGGCCGGCCGCGCCCGCACGGCGGAGCCGGACCGCGCCCCGGCCCGCGCCCCCCACGGAGCGCAGGCCGTCCGCGTCGACCTGCGCTGGCCCCCCGGCCTCCCCGACGGCGGACGGCACGGCTTCACCCCCGCCCACCGGGCCCGGCTGGAGGCCGCGCTCCCCGGGATGGCCGCCCGGACGGCCGCCGCCCTGCCCGCCGGCGCCCGCCGCGTGCTCGTGCTCGGCTGCGAGGAGCTGATGTACGCCCCGCTGCGGCTCGCCCGCGCGCTGGAGGAGCGGACACCGGCCGAGGTGCGGTTCTCCACCACCACCCGGTCGCCGGTGCTCGCGGTCGACGACCCCGGGTACGCCATCCGCAGCCGCCTGGTGTTCCCCGCCCACGACGACCCGGCCGACGGCCCCGGCGAGCGCTACGCCTACAACGTGGCCGGCGGCGGCTTCGACGCCGTCGTCGCGGTCGTCGACTCCGTCGCCGACACCCCCGCCCTGCACGCACCCGACGGCCTGCTCGCCCGCCTCGCCGCGCACGTGCCGCACGTCCTGCTCGCGGTCGTCCCGTCGTACGTCCCGCACGCTCCCGAAAGGCCGGCCATGCTGCCCGAGCCCCTCCGCGGCCCCGCTTTCTCCTCCTACGCGCCCGAGGAGGTCGGCTGGCTGCTGCAGGACCTCTCCGACGTCACCCTGGAGGCGCCGACCGAGGAGCGGGAGGAGGCCATCCAGAGCGGCGGCGCGCACTACGCCGAGTCGCTGCCGGTGGAGTACCAGCCCAGCGAGCGCTACCAGGAGCTGTTCCACGCGGCGCTGGACGCCTCGGCCGCGCGCATCGCGCGGGCGGTCGGCGCCGTGACCGACCTGGTGCTGACCGAGCGCTCCCCGCGCCCGGTCCTGGTCTCCCTCGCCCGCGCGGGCACCCCGGTCGGCATCCTGATGCGCCGCTGGGCGCGGTTCCGGCACGGCCTGGACCTGCCGCACTACGCCGTCTCCATCGTGCGCGGCCGGGGCATCGACGCCAACGCGCTGCGCTGGCTCGCCGCCCACCACGACCCCCGGGACGTGGTCTTCGTCGACGGCTGGACCGGCAAGGGCGCCATCACCCGCGAACTCGCCGAAGCCCTCGCGGCGTTCGAGGAGCGAACCGGCATCACGGGCTTCGACCCGGAGATCGCCGTCCTCGCCGACCCCGGCTCCTGTGTGCGCACCTACGGCACCCGCGAGGACTTCCTCATCCCCTCCGCCTGCCTGAACTCCACCGTCTCCGGTCTGATCTCGCGCACGGTCCTGCGCGCGGACCTGGTCGGCCCGCACGACTACCACGGCGCCAAGTTCTACCGCGAGCTCGCCGGCGCCGACTGCTCCGTCGCTTTCCTGGACGCCGTCTCCGCCCGCTTCCCGGAGGTCGCGGACACGGTCGGCACCGAGGTCAAGGAACTGCTGACCGAGGACCGCTCGCCCACCTGGGCGGGCTGGCGGGCCGTGGAGCGGATCAGCGAGGAGTACGGCATCCACGACGTGAACCTCGTCAAGCCGGGCGTCGGCGAGACCACCCGGGTGCTGCTGCGCCGGGTGCCGTGGAAGATCCTCGCGCGGGCGGGCGCCGGGGCCGACCTGGACCACGTGCGGCTGCTCGCCGAGCAGCGCGGGGTGCCGGTCGAGGAGGTCGGGGAGCTGCCGTACCGCTGCGTCGGGCTGATCCACCCGCGGTACACGCGCGGGGCCACCGGCGCCGACGGCAGGGCGGTGAACGCGTGATGCCGGTGCTGGTGGCGAGCGACCTCGACCGCACGCTGATCTACTCCTCCGCGGCCCTGGCCCTGACCATGCCGGACCCGCGGGCGCCCCGGCTGCTGTGCGTGGAGGTGCACGAGGCCAGGCCGCTGTCCTACCTGACCGAGACCGCGGCCCGGCTGCTCACCGAGCTCGGCGACACGGCCGTCTTCGTGCCGGCCACCACCCGGACCCGCAAGCAGTACCAGCGCATCAACCTGCCCGGACCGCCGCCGAAGTACGCCATCTGCGCCAACGGCGGCCATCTGCTGGTCGACGGCGTCACCGACGGCGACTGGCACGCGGGCGTGCAGGCGCGGCTCGCCGACGAGTGCGCTCCGCTGGAGGAGGTCCGCGAGCATCTGCTGCGGGCCGCCGACCCGGTCTGGGTGCGCAAGCACCGGGTCGCCGAGGACCTGTTCGCCTATCTGGTGGTCGAGCGCGAGCTGCTGCCCGACGACTGGGTGAAGGAGCTGGCGGTGTGGGCGGACGAGCGCGGCTGGACGGTCTCGCTGCAGGGCCGCAAGATCTACGCCGTGCCGAAGCCCCTCACCAAGAGCGCGGCCGTCCGCGAGGTCGCGCGCCGCGCCGGGGCGGAGCTGACGCTGGCCGCCGGGGACTCCCTGCTCGACGCCGACCTGCTGCTGGCCGCCGACCGGGGCTGGCGCCCCGGGCACGGCGAACTGGCCGACACCGGCTGGACGGCGCCGCGGATCAGCGCGCTGCCGGAGCGCGGGGTGCTGGCCGGGGAACGGATCGTGCGGGAGTTCCTGCGGGCGGCCCGGGGGCCGGCGGGCCCGGGCCGACGGCTTCCGGCCGAATCCGCCGGGCCGGCGGGCGCGGGCCCATGAGGTGCGCCACCATGGCGGGGCCGCGGGGCGGGCGGACGGCGCGGGCCGGCGGGTGCGGGCCCACGGCCGCCGGCGGGCGTTCCGCGGGCCGCTGCGGCGTCCGCTCAGCCGCAGCACCCTCCGCCGCAGCACCCCCCGCCCCCGCCGGCCCGGGGGGCCGGGGCCGGCGCGGAAGTGTGAGAAATGCCGCCCACGGAGACCGTCGACAACAGCTTGACCGTGTCGTCGTGGCCCGCGGGGCAGCTGGCGGGAGCGGCGGACTGCGCCATCGGACGGTTCATTTCGAAGGTGTCGCCGCAGGTCCGGCAGCGGTACTCGTAGCGAGGCATGGCCCCAGGTTAGTCGTCGAGCCCCGAGCGTCGGCGTCGTGAAGTTCGATGAGTGTTGCTTTGCATCCGGCGTATGTGCGGGGCATTCGAAAACGTTACTGATAATTTGTGAACGCCGTGGCGAGGATGCTCAGCTCAACCCGCGCGAGCAAGACCGAGTGCGGAGGGAGACGCAGGCGTGACCAATGCGTCGCAGGGGGAGGACGGCCCCATGGGCGGTGGCCGTGGCGAGAAGCCGGTGGACGCCGACGAGACCCTGCATCTGAGGGTGGACGCCCTGAGGGCGGACGAGACGATGCAGTTGCGCGTCGCCCCGCCGCCCAAGCCGTCCGCTCCGGACGGCGGCCGGGCGGAGCGCCGGCGCAGCGCGCGCTCCTCGGGGCGCACCACCGCGCTGTCCGGCGGGCGTGAGCGGGTCGCCGCGGCGGTCGGCCGCGCCTTCGCCCCCCTGGCCCCCTACGCGCGCCGTGCGGCCCCCTACGCGCGCCGCCTGAAGCCGGTCTACCCGCGCCCGGGGCGGACCGGCTGGCGCCGCTGGATACCCTCCTGGCGCCAGTGGGCCGGCGCCACCCTGGCCTCGTTCGGACTGCTCGGCGCGTTCCTCGTCACCGCGTACGCGATGACGGACATACCGAACAACCTGAACTCGTACGCGACCCAGCAGGACAACGTCTACTTCTGGTCCGACGGCACGCCGATGGCCCGCACCGGCTGGGTGCAGCGGCAGGCGATGCCCCTGGAGGACATACCCGAGGACGTCCGCTGGGCGGTGCTCGCGGCGGAGAACGAGAGCTTCTACTCGGACCCGGGCATATCCGCCAAGGGCATCACGCGGGCCGTGTTCCGCACGCTCGGCCAGGGGGACACCGAGGGCGGATCGACCATCACCCAGCAGTACGTCAAGAACGTCTACCTGACGCAGAACCAGACGATCAGCCGTAAATTCACCGAGGCGATGATCGCCCTCAAGCTCGACAACAAGATGAGCAAGGACCAGATCCTGGAGGGCTACCTCAACACCAGCTGGTTCGGCCGCGGCACCTACGGCATCCAGCGCGCCGCCCAGGCCTACTACGGCAAGGACGTCGACAAGCTCAACGCCTCCGAAGCGGCCATGCTCGCCGCCCTGCTCAAGGGCGCCGGCCTGTACGACCCGACGCTCAGCAAGGCCAACCACGCGCGCGCCGTCGAGCGCTGGTCCTGGACCCTGGACCGCATGGTCGAGATCGGGAAGCTGTCGCAGCGGGAACGGGCGACCTACAAGAAGTTCCCGGAGCCGCTGAAGAGCAACCCGCTGTACGACACCGGCGAGCAGAGCGACTACCTGGTGGAGCTGGCGTCCCAGTACGCCAAGAAGGCCGGGCACCTCACGGACAAGCAGTTCGACCTCGGCGGTTACCAGATCTACACGACGTTCGACCGCAAGCGGGAGCGGGCCCTCACCGACGCCGTCGCCCGGGCCCGCAAGGAGGCCCGCGAGGACAACCCCGAGGCGGCGAAGAACGGGCACTACGGCGCCGCCTCGGTCGCCGCGGACGGACGGATCCTCGCCGTCTACGGCGGCCCGGACCACCGCAAGCAGGGCTACAACGAGTCCAACGCCACCACCGTCCCGGCCGGCACCGCGTTCACGCCGTTCGTCTACGCCGCCGGACTGGAGCACGGCGTCCGCAAGACCCGCAGCGGCCCCGCCACCCCCGTCACCCCGCAGAGCGTCTACGACGGCGACGACGGCGTGCCCGTCACCACGCCCGAGGGCCCGTACTGGGACCGCAGCGGCAAGAAGGTCGCCGCGCACAACGACGGCGGGAAGTCGTACGGGCGGATCACCCTGCACGAGGCGATGGCCCGGTCGGTGAACACCCCGTTCATGCAGCTCGGCATGGACACCGGCCTGGACATGGTGCGCCGGACCGCCGTGGACTCCGGGCTGCTCGCCTCCAGCATCGGCCCGCGGGTGCCCGCGCTGTCGATGGGCAACTCCACCCCCAGCGCCATCCGGATGGCCAGCGGATACGCCACCTTCGCGGCCGGCGGCACGCACACCGAGCCGTACTCGGTGCGCCGCATCACCCGCAACGGCGCCCCGATCGCCCTGACCACCCCGCACCCGCGGCGCGCGGTCGGCGGCAAGGTGGCCGAGGAGGTCACCGCGGCGCTCACCGACTCCTTCCGCACCGCCCACCCCGAGGCGGCGGCCGGCCGGACCCGGGTCGCGGGGAAGGCCGGCACCACCGACAAGGACACCGCCGCCTGGTACGTCGGCACGGCCGACTCGGTGTCCACCGCGATCGTCGTCTACCGGATCGACCTGTCCAAGTCCCTGGAGCCCCTGCCGCTCGAGGGACTGGCCGGTACGGCCCACAGCGTCCCGTACGACCTATGGTCCGCCGCGACGGGCCTCGGCTGAGCCGAGACCCGCCCGCCTTCCCCTTCCCCAGAATGAGCCGCGCATGCCCCGCAATACTTCGTCGACAGGCCGCCGCCGAGCCCCTCGCCGCCGCAGCGCACCCCGTGCCACGCGGCCGCAGGTCCTGACGCTGGCCGCCCTCCTCGTCGTGGCCTCGCTGGTGGCCGGGTTCCTGGCGCTGTCCGGCGGCGGCGACGACGGCACGCCGACGGCCTCCGCCGGCAAGAAGCCCAAGGCCGGGCCCAAGGCCACCCCGACCGCGCGGTGGGACGGCAGGACCAGGGTCATCGGCGACGGGTCCACCTCCTACACCGGGCCGCAGAAGGGGCAGTTGAAGGCGGTTCCGCTGAAGCCGGGGGAGAAGCCGCCCCAGTTCGTCGTCTTCTCCTGGGACGGCGCGCTGGAGGGCAGCGACCACCTGTTCTCGCACTACCGGGAGCTGGCCAAGGAGTACGACGCCCACATGACCTTCTTCCTCACGGGCATCTACCTGCTGCCCAAGAGCAAGAAGGCGCTCTACCACGGCCCCATGCACTCGCCCGGCGACGCCGCGATCGACTACGCCACCGACGACCACATCCGCACCACGCTGGAGCAGCTGAGCAAGGCGTACCAGGACGGCAACGAGATCGGCACCCACTTCAACGGCCACTTCTGCGGCGCCAAGGGCGGCGGCGACTGGAGCGTCGAGGAGTGGAAGAGCGAGATCGACCAGTTCTACTCGTTCGTGCGGCGCTGGAAGACCAACACCGGTTTCACCGATGTCCCCGCGCTGCCCTTCGACGTCAAGAAGGAGGTCGTCGGCGGCCGGGCGCCCTGCCTGGAGGGCCAGAAGAACCTGCTGGAGGCCGTCAAGGACTACGGCTGGCGCTACGACGCCAGTTCGCCGGGCGACTTCCAGATATGGCCGTCGAAAAAGAACGGCGTGTGGGACTTCCCGCTGCAGATGCTCCCGTACGAGAGCGGCAAGTACCAGGGCCTGTCCATGGACTTCAACTTCCTCTACAACCAGTCCCAGGGCGAGACCCACGGCGACCCGGCCAAGTACCCCGAGTGGGAGCAGCAGACCGTCGACTCCTACATGGCCGGTTTCAACCGCGTGTACTACGGCAGCCGGGCGCCGCTGTTCGTCGGCAACCACTTCGAGGACTGGAACGGCGGCATCTACATGAAGGCCATCGACCAGGTGGTCAAGAACGTCTGCACCAAGAAGGGCGTCAAGTGCGTCTCCTTCAAGGAGCTCGCCGACTGGCTCGACGCGCAGAAGCCGCAGACCCTGGCGGCGCTGCGCACCCTCGACCCCGCCCAGTCGCCGGACTGGTCCGCGGTCGTCAAGTGACGGAAACGGGCGAGGGGTTCCACTTGTGCGACCCCCTTCACAACCGACGCCCCGGCCGTGGCAAGATGCCCCTCGCCCGGTAGGTGTACCGGCGTAGAGGGGAACATCATTGAAATCTAGAAGACTGAGCCGTGGGCGGCGCCGTACGGCCATAGTCACCGCCGCCGCCGCCTCGGTGGTCGCCGGTGTGGCCCTGGTGCCCAACTGGAGCGCGGGCGCGGCGGTGACCGACGACCCGACGGTGGACGCGGCCACCAAGGCGACCTTCCAGCGACTGGCCGACGCGGTCTTCACCGACCGCACCCAGGCCCTCGTGGACGGCGCCGGGAAGGCGGACACCCGCCACGCGTCCGGTTTCTCGGGGTCCGTGCGCCTGTCCGGCGGGCAGACGCGCCAGCAGAGGTCCGCACTGGACGAGCTGCGCGACCGGCGCGGACGCCTGGCCCGGCTGGGCGAGACGTACCGCGCGGGCAGCACGAAGGTCACGCTCGACGCGACCCGTGTGAAGGGCCGGCACGCCAAGGTCGCCGTCACCGAGACCACGACGCTGACCTACGAGAAGGCCACCGCCAGGACCCCGAAGTCCACCGGCTTCCAGGCGCACCACGAGCTGACCTTCAAGGCCGACCGCCACGGCACCTGGCAGCTCACCGGCATCCGGGACACCGACGACGGCTACCTCGCGGTGAACCAGGTCGCCAGGCCGCAGGTCGCCCAGGTGAAGACCGCCGGCGAGGACGACGGCCCGCCGAGCGCGGCCCGCGCGGCCACCACCTGGCCCGCACCGGCCAACGCGAAGAACTTCTCCGCGAGCGGCTACGACTACAAGGCCATGGCGGCGTACGCGGCCAAGTACTGGAACACCTACAACCCCGCCTACCCGGACTTCAACGGGCAGGGCGCCGGCGGCGACTGCACCAACTTCGTCAGCCAGGCCCTGAAGGCGGGCGGCTGGAAGCACGTCCCGGGGTACACGAACGACTTCCACAAGTGGTTCGGCAACTCCGAGATCCAGTCGGACTCGTTCGTCGGGGTCAACGAGTTCTCCTGGTTCGCCCTGTCCTCGAAGCGGGCCACCAGCCTCGCCAACGTCTACCAGATGGACATCGGCGACGTGCTGCAGATGGACTTCAACCGGGACGGCTCCAAGGATCACTCGATGATCGTCACGAACCGTGACCGCCGTGGGGTGCCGTACGTGTCGTACCACTCCACCAACACCTACAACCGGTCGGTGGCCAGCCTCGTCGCCTCCTACCCGACCGCGGCGTTCTACGCCTACAGGACCTGACCCGGGTCCGGCTGCGGGACCTTCCGCCGCTGCCCTTCCCGCTCGTGCGGCTCCTGCTGCTCGTGCGGGGAGGGCTCCGGGTGGCGGGCCCGCCAGTACGGGTTGTCGTGCGGCAGGGAGGAGCCGACCCGGCCGTACATGCCGAAGGTCATCAGCAGCAGCCCCACGACGAAGCTGAAGAACACGTTCTGGATCTTGAACGCCAGGAAGTTGGCGCCGGTGTCCAGCAGGCCGAGGAACAGGAAGCCGTTCAGCAGGAACAGCACGCCGAGGATCATGTTCAGGGTCGAGGCCGCGTTCCCGCCGATCACCATCCCGACCAGCAGCAGCGCACCGATGCAGATCGACAGCACACTGAGCGCGCCGTTGGTGTTCAGCCCGGCGACCGTGTCACCGCCGGTGTTGAAGTAGCCGATGTGGTCGATCAGGCCCAGGACGCCGAAGACGACGAGGAACAGACCGATCAGGCCCGCGCCGATCCGGTAGACCCTGTTCAGCCGGTGATCGACGGGCAGGTGGTCGTCCAGCTGCGTCCGCCGCCGTTCCCCGGCCTTCCTCGTGGGCAGTGCGTGTGCGGCCATGTCCGCCTCCTAGGGCGCTAGCGGAGGCCAAGCGTCCACTTCAATATCCGCCTGCCCCGCCCCACCCGGCAACACGCGCGGCCCGCGGCTCAGTGCCCGGTGCCGCGCTCCTCGCGGATCTGCGCCACCACCCGGGCCGCGGCCCGCCGCACCGCCTCCGTCTCGGCCAGGAAGTGCCAGTAGTCCGGGTGCCGCCCCTCCAGCGTGCCGACCGCCCGCTCCAGCCGGGCCACCGCGTCGTCCAGCGGCCGGGCGTGCCGCGGGTCCGGGGTGGTACGGCCCGTCATGGCCAGCCGCTGGGCGTCCCGGATCGCGAACCGGGTCCGCTCGATCTCCGCCCGAGGGTCCTTCTGCACGGCGTTCAGCCTGGTCAGCCGGTCACCGGCGGCGGAGACGGCGTCGTCGGTGGCGTTCAGCAGGGCCCGTACCGTCGACAGCAGCGCGGTGGCGTCCGGCCAGCGCTGGGCGTCCCGCGCCGCCTGCGCCTCGCGGAGCTTCAGCTCGGCCTGCCGCACGTTCTCCGCGGCCAGTTCGGGCACGTGCTGCAGGTCCTGCCAGCAGGCGGCGGCGAACCGGCGCCGCAGCTCGCTCAGCACCGGCTCCACCTGCCCGGCACGCGTGGTCAGCGCCTGCGCCCTGGTCCGCAGCGACACCAGCCGGTGGTCGATCTCGGCCGCCTGCTCCGGCAGTCGCTCCGCCTCCGCCCGGATCGCCCCGGCCTCCCGCTGCACCCGCTCGGCCCGCTCCAGCGTCTGCTGCACCCCGTGCTGCGCCGCGCCCTGGTTGAGCTTGGTCAGCTCCGGGGACAGCGCCGCCAGCCGCGCGGCCGGGCCGTCGGCCCGCAGCCCCTTCTCCCGTGCGGCGTCCAGGGCGTTGCTCGCGGCCAGCAGCGACTGCCGGGCCCGCTCCACGGCCGGCGCCAGCCGGGCCAGCTGGGTCTCCGCCTTGCCCAGCAGCGGCCCGAGCGACGCGGCGAACCGTTCCAGCTCCTGCCGGACCCGCACCAGCTCGTCCCTGGCCGCGGTCAGCTCGGTGCGCGCACGGGCGGCGACGGAGGCCTCCAGGCCGTCCCGGTCCAGGTCATGGGCGTCGACCGCCTCGATGTACTGCCGGCTCACCTCGTCGATCCGGTGGCCGAGCGCCTCGAAGCCGGCGACGGAACGCCGGGCGGCGGGGGAGTCGTCCACCGCCGCGATGGTCTCGATCGAGATCCGCAGGTCCCGCTGCGCGGTGTCGAGTTCGTAGAACGCGGCCGCCGCGGCGTCCTTGGCGGCCTGCGCCTCGGCCCGCTGGCTCTCCGCACGCCCGCCGAACCAGCGCCGCGTGCCGCCCCCGGCGAACGCGGCGGGCAGCGCGAGCGCGGCCAGCACGGGCAGGCCCATCAGGGCGAGGGCGTCGCGCAGGGCGCCCCGCAGCCGGGGAGGCCCGCTCCGGACCCGTGGGCGGGACGGCGGCGGGTACGGCCGCGTCGCTGGCGTGCCCGGTGTCGCCGTCACATCCCTCTCCCGCGCTGTGGTTCGCCCTGGGTGGTGTCATTCTCCCACCCGTCGAGGACGAACACACGGGCCGATCAGTTCGCGGTGCACGCCGTGTCCTCCCGGTTCGCCGCACGCCGGCGCCGGCGGGAGCGCCGGCGAGCCGGCCCGAGCGGTGCCGCGGACGGAAGCGGAACCGGACGTGAGAGGTCTTCCCAAAGGGGCCCGGTGTCCGGTTTCGGCGCGGCCGTCCGGGCCATGTAGGCTGTCGTGCTGTCCCGGGTGCGTAGCTCAGGGGTAGAGCGCCTGCCTTACAAGCAGGATGTCGGCGGTTCGAAACCGTCCGCGCCCACCGGCCGGCCCCTCGGAGCAGTCTCCGGGGGGCCGTTGCGCTGCCCGGCCCCGGCCGCCCTACTCCTGCCCCTGCGCCGGCTCCTCGCGGGCGTGCTTCAGCCGGGTGCGGGCGTCCACCCGGTCCGCCACGGCGACCTCGTCCCAGAAGCGGTGGGTGCTGACGAAGACCGCGAGCTCGTGCTCGCGCCGCCGCAGCTTCTCCACCTCGGCCTGCTCGTCCGCCGTCCAGCCGGGGGACGCGGGCCGCTCCACCTTGCGCCAGCCGGTGTCGTCGCTGAAGCCGTCCATCGGCTCGACCGACCAGGGCAGCCGCTTGAGCAGGGCCGACAGCTCGGCCCGGACCTGATGCAGCTCCTCCTGACCGGCGAGGAGGTCACTGGGGAATTCATAGGTCGTTGCCACACGACAATGCTACGCCTGTTCGATTTCGTGTGGCGATGTCGAACGTGAGGTTTCCGACGAGACTGGGGGCATGTGCCGGAGCATCAAGACCCTGCGTCCGCCCGCCCTGCCCGGTGAGGCCACGGACGAGGACATCCACGCCGCCGCGTTGCAGTACGTACGGAAGGTGTCGGGGTTCCGGGCCCCCGCCGCCCACAACCGCGAGGCCTTCGACCGGGCGGTGGACGCCGTGGCCCGGGCCACCGCGGACCTGCTCGGCGGGCTGGAGGTGCGCGGCCGGTCCGCACGCGGCGCCGGCTGACGGCGGACGGGCCGCAGCGGCGGGCGACCGGAGCGGGACGGCCGTCCGGGCGCGCCTTCGGCGCACGGCCGACGAGACGCCCGTGCCGGCTGAGGGCCCGTCAAGGCCCATTCCGGGCGAACCACTTCCGGTTGCGCACGCGGGAGCGGAGCGGTGACCACGGCGCAGGCCGCAAGCGGAACGGCAAGCGGAAGCGGGACGATGGCTAGATGTTGAACTTGCAAGCATCGCTTAGGCGTGCCTAACCTGGGACTCACTCCCGTCCCCCGTCCCCGCGACCGGTCTGCCCGGCCCCCGGCAGGCGCGACCGGCGCCGAACGAGGAGAAGTCCCGTGTCCACTCGTCTCGATTCCGCCCAGCCCTACGTGATCGCGCTCTTCCGCGTCGTCGTCGGCCTGCTCTTCGCCGCGCACGGCGCCGCGTCCCTCTTCGGCGTCCTCGGCGGCGCCGCCGGCACCGACGGCGGCACGGTCGGCGCCGGCGCCTGGCCCGGCTGGTACGCGGCCGTGATCCAGCTGGTCTCCGGCGGCCTGGTGCTGCTCGGCCTCGGCACCCGCGGCGCCGCCCTGATCGCCTCGGGCTCGATGGCGTTCGCCTACTTCGACGTCCACCAGCAGGCCGCGCTGTGGCCGATCCAGAACGGCGGCGAGCCGGCGGCCCTGTTCTGCTGGGTGTTCTTCCTGCTGGTCTTCACCGGCCCCGGCGCCTTCAGCCTCGACCGGGTCCTCGCCCGGCGTGCGGCGGCGGGCGGCGAGCCCACTCCGCTCGCCGCCTGAGCCGCCCGGCGGTGTCCGGCACGGCGCCCGTTCGTGAACAACCTGTGATCATCCCGGGCGCCCCTGGCGAACCTCCTGTCACACCCCAGGCGTACGCTGTATGGCTGTCAAACGGGGGAGTGACGGGAGTCGTCGTGTTCGAGAGCGTGGGGTCGCTGGCGGCCGGACCATGGATCTACGCCGTGGTGGCCCTGTCCGTATTGCTTGACGTGTTCCTGCCGGTCCTGCCGAGCGGTGTGCTCGTCATCACGGCGGGCACCGCGGCGGCGGCCGGTACCGGGGCGGCGGCGGGCCGGGTCCCGCACGACGTGCCGGACATCCTGGCCCTGATCCTGTCCGCGGCGACCGCCTCGCTCCTCGGCGACCTCGTCGCCTACCGCCTCGCCTGGCGGGGCGGGGAGCGCCTGGACCGCGCGATAGCCCGCTCCCGGCGGCTCACCAGCGCGCAGGAACGTCTCGGCGACGCGCTGGCCCGGGGCGGCGGCGCGCTGGTCGTGCTCGCGCGCTTCGCCCCGGCCGGCCGCTCGGCCGTCTCCTTCTGCGCGGGCGCGGCCCACCGCCGCGCCCGCGACTTCCTTCCCTGGTCGGCCCTGGCGGGCCTGTCCTGGGCGGCGTACAGCGTGGCCCTCGGCTACTACGGCGCCCAGTGGCTGGGCGCGACCTGGCTGGCCGCCGGCGTGTCGGTGGCCGCCCTGTTCGGGGCCGGGGCCGCGGCCGGGTTCCTGGTGCGCCGCGGCCGCGCCTCCTGACGCGCCGGGCGCCCCGGCCGGCCCGGCCGGAACGCCCGGCGCGCCGGTTCAGCAGCTCGCCAGCCGGTTCGTCAGCGCGTTCTTCTCGGCCGAGTCGACCGAGAGGTCGTAGTAGTACTTCACCTGGACCCAGGCACGGACGTACGTGCAGACGTACCCGGACTGCGACGGCACCCAGGTGGCCGGGTCCTGGTCGCCCTTGGCCTGGTTGACGTCGTCGGTGACGGCGATCAGCTGGGGCCGGGTCAGGTCGTTGGCGAAGGCCTGCCGCTGGGCGGTGGTCCACTTGCTCGCGCCGGAGTCCCATGCCTCGGCCAGCGGGACGAGGTGGTCGATGTCGAGGTCCGACGCGGCGGTCCAGGTGGCGCCGTCGTACGGGGAGTACCAGCTGCCGCTGGTGGCGGCGCAGGAGGAGTCGGTGACGACGTTCGTGCCGTCCCGCTTGAGCACCGTCTCGCGGGTGTTGCAGGCGCCGCTGACGGTGATCCAGTGCGGGAACAGGTCGCGGTCGTAGCCGGTGCGGTTCTCGGCGGCCACGGTGAGCTGGGAGAGGTAGCCGCGGGCGGTGGCGGCGCTGACCGGTGTGGGGAGGGCGGCGGAGGCGCTCGGGGAGTTGACCAGGGCGGCGGAGGCTATGACGCCGGTGAGGGCGGCGAGTATGCTCAGCCGTCGACGCGCGTAGAACGTGGGCATGCGTGAACTCCGTTGCGGGGTAAGGGTGTTGAGCGCGAGCGAGGGAATGCTCGCGGGGCAGTGTTGCCGTGAGGTGAGCGCCCGGTAGCAAGGTAGTGACGTGGGCATGTCACGACAAGGTGCGGGGCGCAACTTTCACATCCCGTACGATGGGGAGCGCAGAAGGGGAGTAGCTCTTCGCCGGACCGTCGACACACTGCTCAGCGAGCCTGAGCCGGCGCCCGGAGGCGGACCGCCTCGTTCCATCGGGGTCCGCCAGCGAGACCTTCGGCAAGCAGTGCACGTCCGCGTCTCCCGGCGCGGACGCCGAACGCGCTGCCGTGCCGAGGTGTCATCGCGCGACGTACCGCACTCTCGGCGGGGCAGCCCCGACCGATCGAGGACCCTTGATCAGCATCACCGTGACGGCACTCGTCTTCGGCGTCGTCTTCCTCGCCGAACTGCCGGACAAGACCGCGCTCGCCGGCCTCGTCCTCGGCACCCGCTACCGCGCCTCGTACGTCTTCGCGGGCGTCGCCGCCGCCTTCCTGCTGCACGTCGTGCTCGCCGTCGCCGCGGGCAGTGTGCTCACCCTGCTGCCGCGGCAGATCGTGCACGCCCTCACCGGCGTCCTCTTCCTCGGCGGCGCCGCGATGCTGCTGATGAAGAAGGACGAGGACGAGGAGGAGATCAGGAAACCCGCCGACCAGTCCTTCTGGAAGGTGGCCGGGACCGGCTTCATGCTCATCCTCGTGGCCGAGTTCGGCGATCTCACGCAGATCATGACCGCCAACCTCGCCGCCCGCTACGACGACCCGGTCTCCGTCGGCCTGGGTGCGGTGCTCGCCCTGTGGGCCGTCGCCGGGCTCGGCATCGTCGGCGGGAAAGCGCTGATGAAGCGGGTGCCGCTGCGGCTGATCACGCAGGTCGCGGCGCTGCTGATGCTGGCGCTCGGGGTGTGGAGCCTGTGGGAGGCCGTGACCGGCTGAGCTGAACGCGGGGTGAACGTCCGCGGGGGTGGTGGCGGGATCGGGGGCAGGTTTTGTACCGTGGAGGAACAAAGTGGCTCCCGCCCGTTTTCCCTGACCGGCGGGCGGGGCCGCCTTGTCCCTCCCCACCGGGGTCTTTCCGTTCCTGGAGCTGCCGATGCCGGCCACCACCACGCCCACCGTCCTCACCGCCCGCGCCCTCCTGCTCGACATGGACGGCACCCTCGTCAACTCCGACGCCGTGGTCGAGCGCATCTGGCGGCGCTGGGCCGACCGGCACGGGCTGGACGGCGACGAGGTGATGAAGGTCGTGCACGGCCGGCAGGGCCACGCCTCCATGGCCCTGCTGCTGCCCGGCCGGCCCCTGGAGCAGAACCTCGCCGACAACGCCCGCATGCTCGCCGAGGAGACCGCCGACACCGACGGCGTGGTCGAGATCCCCGGCGCGAGCGCCTTCCTCGCCGCCCTGCGCGGACTCCCGCACGCCCTGGTCACCTCCGCGGACGTCGCCCTGTCCACCGCCCGCATGAACGCCGCCGGGCTGCCCCTGCCCCCGGTGCGCGTCACCGCCGAGTCGGTGGGCGCCAGCAAGCCCGACCCCGAGGGCTTCCTCAAGGGCGCCGCCGAACTGGGCGTCGACCCGGCCGACTGCATCGTCTTCGAGGACTCCGGCGCGGGCATCGCGGCGGGGCGCGCCGCGGGGATGCGGGTCGTGGGGGTCGGGCCGCGGGCCGGCTCCCACGGGCCGGACGTGGTCGTGCCCGACCTCACACGGGTACGGGTGGAGGCGCTGAGCGACGGCACCCTGCGGGTGCGCGTCCGCTGATCGGGCGGGCCGGTGCTGTGGGGATTGCCGGGTGCGGGTGCGCGTTCGCTGATCGGGCGGGTCGGTTCTGGCCGTTGCCGGGTGCGGGTGTGTCGGGGTTGAGCGCGCGGTTCCTCGCGCCCCTGGGGTGCTGATCGGGGTTGCCGGGTGCGGGTGTGGGGGTTGGGCGCGCGGTTCCTCGCGCCCCTGGGGGGCTGATCGGGGCGGTGCGGTGCCCGTGCCCCTGGAGCGCTGACAGGCTCGGGGCTGACGGTCGGCTCGACAGGCCGTGAGGGGGGACACCGATCACGATGGAAGGGGTGCACCCTAGCTCCGGGAGGTCTCCATGGCCCTGGACACGCACGGCGCGGCGAAGGACGTGAGCGGCGGCGAACACGTTCCCGGCAGCGTCCTGGTGCCGATCGGCGCCCTGCTGCTCGGCCTGCTGCTCGCCGCCCTCGACCAGACCATCGTGGCGACCGCGCTGCCGACGATCGTCAGCGACCTCGGCGGTCTCGAACACCTCTCCTGGGTGGTCACCGCCTACCTCCTGGCCTCGACCGCCGCCACCCCGCTGTGGGGCAAGCTCGGCGATCAGTACGGGCGCAAACGGCTCTTCCAGACGGCCGTCGTGATCTTCCTGATCGGCTCGGCGCTGTGCGGGGCCGCGCAGGACATGCCCCAGCTGATCGCGTTCCGGGCGGTGCAGGGACTGGGCGGCGGCGGGCTGATCGTGCTGTCCATGGCGATCGTCGGAGACCTGGTCCCCCCGCGCGAACGGGGGCGTTACCAGGGCCTGTTCGGCGCCGTGTTCGGCGCGACCAGCGTGCTCGGGCCGCTGCTCGGCGGGCTGTTCACCGAGCACCTGAGCTGGCGCTGGGTGTTCTACGTCAATCTGCCCGTCGGCGTCGTCGCGCTCGCCGTGATCGCCGCCGTCCTGCGCATCCCGCGCCGCACCGCCCGCCACGTCGTCGACTACCTGGGCACCTTCCTGATCGCCGCCGTCGCCACCTGCCTGGTGCTGGTGGCCTCGCTGGGCGGTACGACCTGGAGCTGGGCGTCGGCGCAGATCATCGGGCTGGCCGTGCTGGGCGTCGTCCTCACCGCGGCGTTCGTCGCCGTGGAGCGCCGGGCCGCCGAACCCGTCCTGCCGCTGAAGCTGTTCGGCGTCCGCACCTTCAGCCTGGCCGCCGTCATCGGCTTCATCGTCGGCTTCGCCATGTTCGGCGCGCTGACCTTCCTGCCGACCTTCCTGCAGGTCGTGCACGGCATCTCCCCGACGCTGTCCGGCGTGCACATGCTGCCGATGGTGTTCGGCCTGCTGCTGTCGTCCACGGTCTCCGGGCAGATCGTCAGCCGCACCGGCCGCTGGAAGGTGTTCCCGCTGGCCGGAACGGCCGTCACCACCCTGGGACTGCTCCTGCTGCACCGGCTCGACGAGCACAGCTCCACCGCCGCGATGAGCGCCTGCTTCTTCGTCTTCGGCCTCGGACTGGGCCTGGTCATGCAGGTGCTGGTGCTCATCGTGCAGAACGCCGTCTCCTACGCCGACCTCGGCGTCGCCACCTCCGGCGCCACCTTCTTCCGCTCCATCGGGGCCTCCTTCGGCGTGGCCGTCTTCGGCGCGGTCTTCGCCGGCGGCCTCGCCGACAAGCTCGCCGGCGCCTTCCGCGGCGTCCGTCTGCCGCCCGGCGTCACCGCCGACGCGCTGCAAGCCGACCCGCGGGGCATCGCCGCCCTGCCGCCCGCGTTGCGCCCGGCGGCCCTGCACGCCTACGCGTCCGCCATCACCGACGTCTTCCTGTACGCGGCGCCGGTCGCCGCCCTCGGCTTCCTGCTCGCCTGGTTCCTGAAGGAGGACCGGCTGCGCGGCTCGGTCACCGCGCCGGAGGCCTCCGAGACCATCGCGCCCAACCCGGTCGAGCGCTCCTCCTACGACGAGGTGTGCCGGGCCCTGTCCGTGCTCGGCTCCCGCGAGGGCCGCCGCGAGATCTACCGGAGGATCACCGAAGAGGCCGGCTACGACCTGCTGCCCGCCGCCAGCTGGCTGCTGCTGCGCGTCCACCGGTACGGCTCCGTGGAACCGGCCGTACTCGCCGAGCGGAGCCCCGTCCCCCTCCATGTGATCATGGCCGCCGCCCGTCAGGTCGAGGAACGGCGGCTCGCCGAACGCCGGGGCCTGGACCTGGTGCTGACCGACGCCGGGCGCACGGTCGCCGAACGGCTCACGACGGCCCGCGAGGAGTCCCTGGCCGAACTGCTCGGCGACTGGTGGCAGCCCGGCCGTAGCACCGACCTGACGCGACTGGTCCACGACCTCACCGGCGAACTGTGCGGCGCCGAACGCGAACGCCCGCACAACGGCACGGCAGCGAAAGTCAGTTGAGGGCCTCCACCGGCGGCAGCTCCTTGCGGAACCAGTGTTCCGCGTACGGGTCGGTGTTGTGCGGGCCGGTCTCCGTGTAGCCGAGGCGGGCGTACAGGGCGCGCGCCTCGACCAGGTCGCCGCGGGTGTCGAGGACGATCCGCCGGGCCCCGAGGGCCCGGGCGGCCTCCTCGGCGGCGGCCACGAGGAGCCCGGCCCCGCCCCGTCCGCGCAGCTCCGGGAGCAGGAACACCCGGGTCAGCTCGGCCGTGTCCGCATCCAGCAGCCGTACGCCCGCCGACCCGGCCGGCGTGCCGTCGTACCGTCCGACGAGCAGCCGCCCGCGCGGTGGCGCGAGTTCCGCACCGCTGCGGGCCGCGATCTCCCGCTCCAGCTCGTCCGGGTCGGTGCGGCGCCCCTCGTGCAGCAGGTACCAGCGGTCGCTGACCTCCGTGTAGTACGCCCGCCACAGCGCGGCGGCGGCCGGGGAGTCGTACGGCTCCGGAGCGATCGTCCACGTCATGCCGAGCATTGTCCGCAGACACCGGGCGCACTCGGCAACCGGATTGCGGGGGCCGTCGTTTGTGGCCCGGGTTACGGGTCACACGGAGGAAAAGCCGGCCAGCGGGGCCGGTCGGAGCGGAAGGCAACCATGTCCACTGGCATGATCATCGCGTTGGCCGTGATCGTGGCGGTCGTGGTCGTCGGGGCGGCCGCCCTGATCCTGCGGAACCGCGCACGGCACGGCGGGCCCGACCTGAAGCGGCGCTTCGGGCCCGAGTACGAGCGGACCGTCGCCCTGCACCACGGGGACGCCGAGGCCGCCGAACGAGAGCTGACCGAGCGGCTCGAACGCCACGGCAGCCTGCGCGAGCTGCCCCTCGACCCCGGTGAGGGGCAGCGGTACGCGGACCGCTGGGCGGCCGTACAGGAACGCTTCGTCGACTCCCCGCGGGAGGCGGTGGCCGAGGCCGACCGGCTCCTCGCGGAACTCGCCGCGGTGCGCGGCTACCCGGACGGCGGCCGGTACGAGGAGCAGCTCGCCGCGCTGTCCGTGCACCACGCCGAGCACGTCGACGGCTACCGGCGGGTGCACCGGGCGGCCCGCGCGGGTGCCGCCGGAGCGGACGGGAAGGGCGCCGGGACCGAGGAGATGCGGGCGGCGCTCCTGGAGGCCCGCGCACTCTTCGACGACCTGACCACCATCGAGCCGCGCGGGCCCCGCGCCTCCTCGGGGACGGGCCCCGCCCCCGCCCGCTCCGACAAGCCGTGGGCCCTCCACCGGAGCCGACCGAAGGAGAGCTGAACGCCATGCCGGACAGGACGAGCGACGAGCGGGACCCCACGGGACGCTCCACCCAGGGCGACGAATGGGTGCCGGGCGCCCGGACGCCGAGGGAGCCGCGGCCGGAGGAGCGGCTGCCCGGCGAGCCGGCGCCGGCTGGGAGCACGGCCGGCCCCGGTCGGGAAGGCCCGGCGGGCGACGGCCGCACGCTTCAGGACACGCCGCGCCACTCGGAGGGCCAGCGGCCCGGCGCGGAGGCCACGGGTCGGGAGACGCCCGGCGCACCGGCCGGCGACGACCGGCCGGCCCCGCACGCCGGGCCGGCGACGGGCGGCCGGGACGACGGGACCGCCGACGCGGACGGCATACGCGGAGACCGGACCCCGGGGCGGGAGGAGGGCCGGGTGCCGCCGGACGGGCCCGGCGCACCGCACGCCGGTGACGCCGGACGCGAGACCGGGACGACCGGCACCGGCGCCCACGCCCCCGGCACCGCCTCGTCCGCCGACCCGCTGCTGCCGCACGAGGAGGCCGAGCGGTGGGAGCGGCTGATGCGGGAGGTGGCCGCCGGCTTCGTGGACGAGCCCAGGAAGGCCGTCGAGGAGGCCGACCGGGCGCTGGAGGAGATCGCCGTGCGGTTCAGCGAGGCCGTGACCAGGCGGCGCCGCGCCCTGCGCGGCTCCTGGGAGGACGCCGGGGACGACGGTCTCGGCGCCGGATCGGACACCGAGCGTCTGCGGCTCGCCCTGCGCGACTACCGGGAGCTGGCCGGGCGCCTGCTACACGGCTGAGCCCGGACCGTCCCCCCCGGCGGCAGCCCTGCGCTGCCGCCGTTCGCGTACGACCGCCTCGACGTCGTACGGCTTCTTCCCCAGCGGCGGACCGGGCGGCGGCTTGAACATCATGTCGCGGATCTTGACGTTGACGTCCTCGATGATCTTCCGCGCGATCCGCTCCGAGGGCGCCGCGTACGCCGCCGCCAGCGCGTCCTCCGCCTCCTTGCGCAACGCGAGCGCGGGCGGCAGCACGGCCAGCCCCTCGCGCGCCAGCTTCCGCCTGACCCACCACAGTTCGTCGTACGTGGAGTCGACCTCCGCGGGCAGCGGCTCCCCCGCCCCCGGCAGCCGGTCGAACTCGCCGCGCTCCTGCGCGTCGCGGATCTGCTTGTCCACCCACGAGTCGAACGGCACACCCGGTGGCTTTCGCTCGGTCATGGACCCATTGTGCCGGACATGACCCCACCGGGCGTTTTATCATTCGGCGGCGGCACGGCGATCCGCCCACCGCGCCAGGACGTCCCAGGGGGAAACGCTCGTGCTCGAACTCACCATGGCCACCGTCTCCGGGGCGGACGCGGGCGCGACGGCCGGCATGACGACGGCCGAGGCGCCCAGCGAGCCCGGCGCCCTCCTGCGGGTCGGCCGTGACGCGGCCCTGTGCCGGCTGGTCACCCCCGAGGACTGGCTGTTCGTCTCCCGGGTCCACCTCGAGTTCCTGTGCGGCCCCGACGGCGCCTGGCGGCTGACCTGGCGGCGCGGCTCACAGCCCGACCCGGCGTCCGAGGTCCGGCTGATCGTGGGGGAGTACGCGCAGCCGGTCGGTTACGGAGCCACCGTGCCGCTGCCCTGCGGCCGGTCCGGCGAGATCGTCGTCCAGGACCGCACCGCGCCGCGCAGCGTGAACGTGGGCTTCTTCCACGAGGTCTGAGGCCGGGCCCGCCGCTCAGCCGAGGACGCGGGCCAGCGCGAAGCCGTCGTAGCCCTTGCCGCCGACCGTCTGGATCGCGGTGCCGCTCAGCCTCGGGTGCGTGGCGATCAGGTCGATCGCGGCGCGGGTGCCGACCACGTCCGGCTCGGTGCTGCTCGCGTCGGTCACCCGGCCGCCGCGCACCACGTTGTCGACGACGATCACGCTGCCCGCGCGGGTGAGCCGGAGCGCCCACTCCACGTAGTGGCCGTTGTTGGCCTTGTCCGCGTCGATGAACACCAGGTCGAAGGGGGCCGGGTTCTCGTCGGCGAGCTTGGGCAGCGACTCCAGCGCCGGGCCGACCCGCACCTCGGCGATCCGGTCCAGGCCCGCGCGGGCGATGTTCCGGGTGGCCACGTCGGCGTGCTTGGCGCTGTACTCCAGCGACACCAGCCTGCCGTCCTCGGGCAGGGCGCGGGCCAGCCAGATCGTGCTGTACCCGCCGAGCGTGCCGATCTCCAGGATGTTCCGGGCACCCTGGAGCTGGGCGAGCAGCTGCAGGAGCTTGCCCTGCGCGGCCGTCACGCCGATGGGCGGCAGCCCGGCGGCCTCGCTGTCCCGCAGGGCCGCCCGCAGCGCCTCGTCGTCCGGTGCGAGGTGGCTGATGAAGTAGTCGTCGACGTCGTCCCAGAGCTGCGACCCGCTCATGCGCCTGCTGCCTTTCCCGAGTGTCCTGCGACGGCCTGGCCCACCCCACCTCGATGATCCCAGCCCGACCCCCCCGACGCGCCGCCGGCATGCCCCCACCCCCAGCCCCGGCCCAGGAGTCAGGGGCGCGGGGAACCGCGCACTCAGCCGCAGGCGAGGGCCCACCCCCCAGCCCCGGCCCAGGAAGCAGGGGCGCGGGGAACCGCGCACTCAGCCCGGGCCAGGGCCCACCGTTCAGCTCCGCCCCCCGGACCCCCCGCAGCCCCCCGAAGGGAGCCCCGCACGGCAAGGCGCGGACCCCGGCAGCGGACGTCCCGCGGACTCGGCCATCCGCCAGACGGCGAACCCGCCCACCACGGCCGCGGCCATCATGTAGTACGCGGGCATCATCATGTTCCCCGTCGCCCCGATCAGCGCGGTCACGACCAGCGGGGTCGTCCCGCCGAACAGCGACACGGACACGTTGAAGCCGATGGACAGGGACCCGTAGCGGACCCGGGTCGGGAAGAGGGCGGGCAGCGCGGCCGGCATGGCGGCCGTGAAGCAGACCAGGAGCAGGCCCAGCGCCCCCATGCCCAGGGCCACGGCGGCCAGGCTGCCCTCGCGGATCAGCAGCAGCGCGGGGACGGACAGGAGCAGGAAGCCCGCGCAGCCCGCCGCGATGACCGGCCGGCGGCCCACGCGGTCGGTCAGGGCGCCCGCGAACGGCTGGACGATCATCATCAGGACCATCACGCCGAGCACCACCAGCAGACCGTGCGTCTCGTCGTACTTCAGCTCACTGGTGAGGTAGCTCGGCATGTACGACAGCAGCATGTAGTCAGTGACGTTGAATACGAGGACCAGGCCCATGCACAGCAGCAGCGGCTTCCACTGCCCGACGACCATGTCGCGCAGCGGCACCTTCGGGCGGGCGGCCTCGGCCTTCTCGACCTGGGCGGCGAACGCGGGGGTCTCCTCCAGCCGCATCCGCAGGTACAGCCCGACGACGCCCATCGGGCCCGCGATCAGGAACGGGACGCGCCAGCCCCAGGAGAGCAGGTCGTCCTCGGAGAGCAGGGCCGTCATCAGGGTGACCAGGCCCGCGCCGCCGATGTAGCCGGCGAGCGTGCCGAACTCGAGCCAGCTGCCGAAGAAGCCCCGCTTCTCGTCCGGTGCGTACTCGGCGATGAACGTGGACGCGCCCGCGTACTCGCCGCCGGTGGAGAAGCCCTGCACCAGCCGCGCGGCCAGCAGCAGCAGCGGTGCGCCGACGTCGATCGCCGCGTACGAGGGGATCAGGCCGATCGCGAACGTGCCGGCCGCCATCATGATCATCGTGAGGGCGAGGATCTTCTGCCGCCCGACGCGGTCGCCCAGCGGGCCGAAGACCAGGCCGCCGAGCGGGCGGACCAGGAAGGCGGCCGCGAAGGCGCCGAACGTCGACAGCAGCTGCGCGGTCGCGTTCCCGGACGGGAAGAAGACCTTGCCCAGGGTGACCGCGATGTAGCTGTAGACACCGAAGTCGAACCACTCCATCGCGTTGCCGAGCGCCGCCGCCTTGACGGCGCGCCTGACGAGCGCGGGGTCGATGACGGTGGCGTCGCGGGCCTGGCCGGCGCGCGCGGGACGGGGGGTGACGGCTGTGGCGGTGGCCAAAACGGGGCTCGCCTACCTTTCGACGGGGACGGGGACGGGCCCGGGCGGCGGCGGTGACGTCCGGCGGGCCGAAAATCGACCATAGGCGGAGTTCTGCACCTTACGTCCCGTACGCGGTTAGGTGCAGAGTGCAGCTGAATGCTCGATACGCAGGTACGTCTGCCCATCCGGACGCAGTCATTCCAGTTGGTCACTGTGATCCTTGTCGCGCCCCCGTCGCGCGACCGCCCACCGCCGGGACTAAGGTCTTCCGGACAAAAGGAGAACGGACGTCAGGTGAAGCAGGGCTTGCCGGCGTCCTTCTCCGGGGGTCTGCGAGCCTCAGGGGGGCGGCGCAGAGGGAACCCGGGCGCACAGGGCCGCCCGGGACGACGGGGCGGGAGGCCGACAGGCGTGGCGAACGTGGAGCACAGCGGGCGACCGGCGGAGGCCTTCGGCACGGCGGTGGTCGGAGCCCGACTGCACGCGGCCCGGCTCGCGCTGTGGGCGGTGGCGGCGGTCCTCGCCGTCCGGCAGGTGGCCGCCGTCCTGACCACCCCGAGCGGCGAACGGCTCACCGACCTGGAGACCTGGGTCGGCGCCGACGGCGTCCTGCACGTGAACGGCTCGATCTACGCGTCGACCCGGTTCACCGGCACCCCCTTCGCCGGCCTCGTCCTCAAACCGCTCACCCGTTCGGCGGAAGCCGCCCTCGGCTGGGGCTGGACCTTCGGCACCCTGCTGCTGGTCGTCGCCCTCGGCCTGGTGGCCGCCCGCGCGCTGCCCCAGCCGGTCAGCCGGCGCACCTCCCTGCTGGCCGCCCCGGTCGCCGTCAGCCTCCTGATGCTGTCCCTGCCGGTGCGCAACACCCTGTGGCTCGGCCAGACCAGCGTCATCCCGGTCCTGCTCGTCCTGCTCGGCTGCTTCGCCGTGCGCGGGGAGCGCCGGAGCGGCCTGTGCATGGGCCTGGCCGCCGCCCTCCAGCCGACCGTGCTGCTCTTCGCCCCGCTGCTGTGGTTCACCGGCCGCCGCCGGGCCGCGCTCACCACCGCCGGCGCCTTCGCCGCCGGCACCGCGCTCGCCTGGGCGGCCCTGCCGCACGACTCGTACACCTACTGGGTGCACCACATGGCCGGCGTGGGGCTCGGCGGCAAGGCCGACGCCCTCGCCAACCAGTCCCTGCACGGCGCCCTGCTGCGCCTCGGCCTGACCGGCCCTGCGGAGATCGCCCTCTTCCTGCTGCTCGGCGCCGCCGTCGCGGCCCTCGCCCTGCGCCGCGCCGTCCGCTACGCCCGCGACGGCCAGCTCCTGCTCGCCGTGGCGATCACCGGCTGCGCCGCGGTCGCCGTCTCGCCCACCGCCTGGCAGCACCAGCTGCTGTGGGTGCTGCTCGCGGTGGCCGGCCGGGTCGGCAGCCGGGCCTCGGACCGCTACGTCTGGCCGGTGGCCGTCGTCCTGGTCATGACACTGCCGGCGAAGATGATGCTGCCGAACATGCCGGTGGTGTACCCGCTGCGGGACAACCTCGTGCTGCTCGCGGCCCTCGCCGCCGCCACGGCCGTCCCCTTCCTCTCCCGCACCTCGCCGTACTACCGGGACCCGGTCCCCACCGAGTACGCCCCCCAGACCCCGGCCCGCTTCCGCCACGTCCCCCTGCTGCCGTTCCTGCGCCGGGTCCTCACCCGCCCCAACCTGCTCCTGGAACTGCTGCTGATCCGCGTCACCTACGCGGCCTACCAGCAGGTGCGCCTCGCCGCCACCGGCGGCAGCAACGCCGAGGGCCGGGGCACGGCCGAGCACCACGGCCGGCTGATCCTGGACGCCGAGCGGTTCCTCCACCTCGACATCGAGTACGCGGTCAACCACGCCGTCGTGCGGATCGGCTGGCTGCGGGACTTCTTCGACTTCTACTACGAGTCCTTCCACTTCGTCGTCCCGCTGACCGTCCTCGGCGTCCTGTACTGGCGCCGCCCCGTCGACTACCGCTGGGCCCGGGCCACCCTTGGCTTCGCCACCCTGCTCGCGCTGGTCGGCTTCTGGCTGTTCCCGCTGGCCCCGCCGCGCCTGATGCCCACGCTCGGCATCATCGACACGGTCCACGGCGTCCAGGACTTCTCCAAGCCGGACTACGGCACCCTGACGGCCCTCACCAACCAGTACGCGGCCATGCCGTCGCTGCACTTCGGCTGGTCCCTGTGGTGCGGCATCGTCATCGCCGTCATCGCCCCGAGGCCGTGGATGAAGGCCCTCGGACTGCTGCACCCCTTGTTCACCGTCTCCGCCATCGTCGCCACCGGCAACCACTGGGTGCTGGACGCGGTCGGCGGGGCGGTCGTGGTGGGCGCGGGCTTCGGGCTGTCGTACCTGTTCCAGGGGCCGCGGGCCCAGGAGGTGCGGGCGGCGGCGGACGCCGCGCGGACGCCGCACGTCACCGCCGGCCGCACCTGACCCGGCGGTCGCCTCCGCGCCCCGCGCATGCGGTCGCCTGCACGGCCAGCGCATGCGGGCGCACCCTCGCCGGGCGGGGCGAGGGTGCGGGGCGGCGGGGCGCGCGGCGGCTCAGTGCCGGTCGCCGGTCAGTACCAGCCGTTGGCCTGCCAGAAGTTCCAGGCCTTCACGGGGCTGCCGTAGCGGGAGTTCATGTAGTCCAGACCCCACTTGATCTGGGTGGCCGGGTTGGTCTTCCAGTCCGGTCCGGCCGAGGCCATCTTCGCGGCCGGCAGGGCCTGGACCAGGCCGTAGGCGCCGGAGGAGCTGTTGGTGGCGGTGACGTTCCAGCCGCTCTCGTGTTCGACGATCTTGCTGAACGCGTCGTACTGCGCGGCGTCCGGGATCATCTTGTGCGCGATCGCCCGGGCGGAGGAGGCCGAGGTGGTGGCGCTCTGGGCGGGCGCCGCGGTCAGGGCCAGGCCGGCGGTGGCGGCGGCCACGGCGGCGGTGGTGAGGGCCTTCCTCGGGGAAGCGATGCGGCGGATGAAGGAGACGGACACGGAGAACCTCTTGCGTCGGGGACGGGGGATCGCTCGGCACGGGAGGGACCACGCGCTGTGGCCGCATGCCTCGGCGCCGCGGCCCTGGAGGCCCGTGGCGCCGGCGACGCCGTCCAGAGAAACAGGCGCACCTCCCGTCCGCAATGACCCCTTTTACTAGTTGTGGCCGGAAGCGGGGGATACGCCGACCTTGCGGTGCCGGCGCGAAAGTGCAGGTCAGGGTAAAGGGGGGAGGGGGCGTATCGGACAATTGGGACTACTGCCCCGGGTCGTAGGTGATGTGGGTCATGTGGGGTGCTTCACCCTCCCGCTCACCGCGCGGATGCGGCGCCTCACCCACCGGCGCGGCCGCGTGTGCGGCGCGTCACGCGTCCGGGCCGTCGAAGGCGACGGGCGCCTCGAACGCGGCCCGCCGCGTCGCCCGGCGCAGGGCGCGCAGCACCGCCGGGCCCAGCGCGGCGGTCAGCACCGCCGTGCACACCGCCCGGCCCAGGTCCCAGCCGAGCGAGGTGGCCAGGCAGTAGGCGAGGAAACGGGCCAGGTTCGCCGCGACGGGCGCACCGGCGTGGAAGGAGACGGCCGGGGCCCCGGCCCCCAGGAAGGGCCAGCCGGCCAGATTCATGAGCGTGCCGTAGGCGAAGGCCGCCAGGAAGCCGTAGGCGGCGAGCATCAGCAGCTCGGCACGGCCGCGCAGCCGCACCGGCCCCGGCAGCAGACCCGCGCCCGCCGTGAACCAGCCCATGGCCAGCATCTGGAACGGCAGCCACGGCCCGACTCCGCCCGTGAGCAGCGCCGACGCGAACATCGTCACCGAGCCCAGCGCGTACCCGAAGCCGGGGCCGAGCACCCGCCCGCTGAGCACCATCAGGAAGAACATCGGCTCGATCCCCGCCGTGCCCGCGCCGATCGGGCGCAGGGCCGCCCCGGTCGCGGCCAGCACGCCCAGCATCGCCACGGCCTTCGGCCCGAGACCGGACTCGGAGATCGCCGCCGCCACCACGGCCACCAGCAGCACCAGCAGGCCCGCGAAGAGCCAGGGCGCGTCCTGGGCGTGGGCGCTCAGCCGCGAGGTGGGCGGGGCGAGGAAGGGCCAGCAGAAGGCGACCGCCCCGACCGCGCCGGTCAGCGCCAGCGCGGCGAGGGAGCGGGGGCCGAGCCGGACGGCGCGGACCCGTGGCGGGCGGCTCACCGCAGCGCCTCCCGCACCTCGGACACCGTCAGCCACGGCTGCGGGGCCAGGATCTTCGTCACCTGCGGGGCGAAGGACGGGGACGACACCACGATCTCGGCCGTCGGGCCGTCGGCGATCACCTCGCCCTCGGCCAGCAGCACCACCCGGTGCGCCAGTTCGGCGGCCAGTTCCACGTCGTGGGTGGCCAGCACGACGGCGTGACCCTCGGCGGCAAGGGCGCGCAGCACGGCCACCAGCCGGGCCTTGGCCGCGTAGTCCAGTCCCCGCGTCGGCTCGTCCAGCAGGAGCAGCGGCGGGCGGGCGGTCAGCACGACGGCCAGGGCGAGCGCCAGGCACTGGCCCTCCGACAGGTCGCGGGGGTGGGCGCCGTCCGCGATGTCCGGCAGCAGCCCGGACAGCAGGGCCCGGCAGGCGCCGGGCGCGGCGCCCGCGTCCCGGTCGGCCGCCGCGCACTCGGCCGCCACCGTGTCCGCGTACAGCAGGTCCCGAGGGTCCTGCGGGACGAGCCCGACCCGGCGCACGAGGTCCCGGGGCGGGAGGCGGTGGGGTGCGGCGCCCCCGACGAGGACGCTCCCCGAGGCCGGTTCCACCAGACCGGCCAGGGAGCCGAGCAGTGTCGACTTCCCGGCGCCGTTGCGCCCCATCAGGGCGACCGTCTCACCGGCCGCCACGCTCAGCCCGGCCTGCCGCAACGCCGTGACCCGGCCCCGGCGCACGGTCAGCCCGCGCACCTCGGCGACCGCGGCGGAGACCGCGGCGGAGACCGGGGCGGAGACCGGGGCGGGGGCCGCCGCGGGGGAGGCGCGACGCAGCAGCCGGGCGCGGAGGGGCACGCGCGCAGCCGCCGCCACCGGCGCCGGCCCGCCCGCCCGGCCGGCGGACGGCCGCCCGGGGTGCGGGCCGCCGGACACGGGGGTGGCGGCCGGCGGTTCCCGGTCGGGGCGCCGCCGGCCGGACGGCGGCCGGTGCGGGGCGCCGTCGCGGTGGGGACGGCGGGAGGCCAGGCGGTCCCGCAGCGCCCCGGCGCGGCGGCGGGCGTCGCGGACCGTCAGCGGCAGCGGGGACCAGCCGGCCAGCCGGCCCAGCTCCACCACCGGCGGGCACACCGGGGAGACGGCCATCACCTCGGCCGGGGCGCCGGTGACCGGGGCGGCGCCCGGCGCGGGCAGCAGGACGACCCGGTCGGCGTACTGGATCACCCGCTCCAGCCGGTGCTCGGCCATCACCACCGTCGTGCCGAGGTCGTGCACCAGCCGTTGCAGCACGGCCAGCACCTCCTCCGCGGCGGCGGGGTCCAGCGCCGAGGTCGGCTCGTCCAGGACCAGCACCCGCGGGTGCGGGGTGAGGACCGAGCCGATCGCGACCCGCTGCCGCTGCCCGCCGGACAGCGTGCCGATCGGCCGGTCCCGCAGCCCGGCGAGCCCCAGCAGGTCGAGGGTCTCCTCCACCCGGCGCCGCATCACCTCCGGGGCGAGCCCCAGCGACTCCATGCCGTAGGCGAGTTCGTCCTCCACGGTGTCGGTCACGAAGTGGGCGAGCGGGTCCTGGCCCACGGCGCCGACCACGTCGGCGAGTTCCCGCGGCCGGTGGGTGCGGGTGTCCCGGCCGGCCACCGTCACGCGTCCGCGCAGGGTGCCGCCGGTGAAGTGCGGGACCAGCCCGCTGACCGCGCCCAGCACGGTGGACTTGCCGACCCCGGACGGCCCGGCGAGCAGCACCAGTTCACCCTCGGGCACCTCGAAGTCGACTCCGGCGACGGTGGGTTCGGCCGCACCGTCGTAGGTCACACTGACGTTCTCGAAACGGATCACGACGGCTCCCCGGGAACGGCGAAGGCCGGCAGCACGGCCGGCAGGACGGCCGCGGCGGGCCACAGCGGGAGGGTGGGCGCGATGAGGGGGACGACCCCGGGGTGCAGCGCCTGCGGATCGCGGACGGAGGCGAGCGTCAGCAGCGCGGCCGCCGCGGCGCCGGAGCCCGCCGTCAGCCAGGCGTGCAGCCCCCACGGGTCCGGCCGGTACCGGGTGCGCAGGGAACGCCGGCCGCCCAGCCGCAGCCCGGCGAGCGCGGCGGCCGCTCCCGCGAGCAGCACCGGGACGCCGTACGTCCCGCCCTCCGCCGTCAGCAGCCCGTACGTCCCGGCGCACACGCCGAGCAGACCGCCGAGGGTGAGCGCGGCCGTCGTACGGCGCACGGACGCCGGTACCTCGGCGGCACGGCCGTAGCCGCGGGACTCCATCGCGGCGGCGAGCGCGACCGAGCGCTCCAACGCCCCTTCCAGGACCGGCAGTCCGACCTGCAGCAGGCCCCGCAGACCCCGGTCGGGGCGGCCGCGCAGCCGGCGGGCGGCACGCAGCCGCTGGACGTCGGCGACGAGGTGCGGCGCGAAGGTGAGCGCGACGACCACGGCGACGCCCGTCTCGTACAGCGCGCCCGGCAGGGACTTCAGCAGGCGGGCCGGACTGGCGAGGGCGTTCGCGGCCCCGACGCAGACCAGGAGCGTGGCGAGCCTCAGGCCGTCGTAGACCGCGAAGACGACCGCCTCGGCGGTGACCCTGCCGCCCAGCCGGATGCCCTGCGCCCAGTGCGGCAGCGGGATCTCGGGGAGGGTGAGCAGGGTGTGCGTGCCCGGGACCGGGGAGCCCAGGGCCACCGCGAACAGGACACGGACGAGCAGCACGGCGAGGGCGAGCCTGGCGAAGGCGGCGTAGGAGCGGGACCAGGGGGCGGAGGAGCGGTGCGTCGCCACGACGTGGGCGGAGGCGGCCAGGAGGAGGGCGAGCAGCAGCGGGTTGGTGGTGCGGGTGGCGGCGGTGCCGAGGCCGAGGGCCCACAGCCACCAGGCGCCGGGGTGCAGGGTGCTTCCGGTCCGCCGGGCGGGGCCGGCGGACCGCCCGCGCTCATGCGGAGTCATCGCGTGGAGAGCCGTCGCGTGCGGATCCGCCGCGTATGACGTCACCGCTTACGCCGTCACCGCGTACACCGTCACCGCGTACGCCACCGTCGCGTACGCCGCCGTGGCGTACGGCCTCGCCGCGTCGCCGCCGGGCCCGCCAGGCCGCCGCGCCCGCCAGCAGCGCGACCACTCCCGCACCGACCGGCAGACCCACCGCGGGACCGCCGCCGGAACCGCCCTCCGCCTTGGCGCCGCCGTCCGCCGGCGCGGCGCCCTCCCCGGAGACCTGCTCGCCGCACCCCCGCTCCGGATACCCGGCGATCCCGCACAGCAGGGCACGGGTGTCGTACCGGAGCGGCTTGGCCACGGCGGCGAGCGCGTCGGCGGTCGTCGCGTCCGGCGACACCCGCGCGCACGCCGTGCGGCGCGCCGGCGGCGTCTCGCCGGACGGCGCGTCCGACCGGGTGCCGAAGTCCAGGACCAGGGCCACCCGCTTCGTACCGGACGTCGCGGCGGTGCCCGCGCAGATCGCGTCGAAATCCGCCGCGCCGCGCGGCCGGCTCGCGTCCGCGGAGTCCGCGCCGACCGCGAACCGGAAGCCCTGGACGGCGCCGTCGCCGGGGCGGACGGAGGCCGGTCCCTGCGTGGCGTACGTCCAGTGGCCGCCGGTGCGCTCCCAGAACGACCAGTAGCGGTAGCCGACGGCGTCCGCGCGCCCGGCGGAGCCGAACAGCAGCGCGGCGGCGAGCAAGGGCGCGGCGCGGCGGACGGCGGTCACGGCTGACGCTTCTTCCGGCCGCCGAGCAGGAGACCGGCGCCGATGCTCGCGACGAGGCCGGCGCCGACGATCCACCCGGCGCCGATTCCGGACTCCTCCTCGTCCGGCGCCTTCTCGTGCGCGGCGGAGTCCATGTGCGGGGCCGGGCCGAGCGCGTTGAGGGAGCGGACCAGGCTGGTGCCGCCGAAGTCGCCCGGCTGCTCCCCGACCGCGTGCGCGGCGAGGATGAGCTGGGCGTAGGCGGCCGGGCCGCTGCGCACCGCCCACTGCCCGGCGTTCTTCTCCAGCCAGGCGTACGCCTTCTTCGCGGGCCCCATCCGGCCGTCGGCGGCCAGCGCGACGACGGCGTCCGCGGTGTTGCCGAAGTCGGGCTGGTCCTTGGCGCCGGGCAGGGTGGACCGCAGGTGGCCGGTCTTCGCGACGGCCGCGGCCAGGTAGGCGCCGGCGTTGTCGGCGATCTGCGCCCGGGTGGGGCGGCCGGCCCCGGTGCAGGTGTCCTTCGCGGGGGACGCCCCGGCCTCGGCCACGAACCCCTTGCCCAGCGCGCCCAGCAGACCGGCGGCGGTCGCGTCGGCGTTGGGCTGCGGCTCGCCCTTGGCGGCCGCCTGGTGGACGAGCGCGCCGCCGCCCTTCCGGTCGCAGGGGATGGACCAGGCGGGCAGCGCGTCGTAGGGGCTCCGGCCCGCCGTGCGGACGCCGGCCGGGTCGGCGCCGGCCGCGGTCAGCGCGCCGATGACGACGGAGGTGGAGTTGGTGTCGCTGGGGTCGCCCGGGAAGTAGCCCCAGCCGCCGTCCTTGTTCTGCACGGACTTCAGCCAGTGGACGGCCTCGCCGACGGCCTTGCCGTGCCCGCCGACCGCGGCCAGGGCCTGCGCGGCGGCGGCCGTGCTGTTGGTGTCGGGTTCGGCCTTGCCGTCGCAGGGCGTGCCGGGGGCGGCGCGGAAGGCGGCGAAGCCGCCGTTCGCGCACTGCTGGCGGGTGAGCCAGTCCACGGCCGGGGCGGCCGGCCGGTAGCCGAGGGTGCGCTGGGCGAGCAGCGTCAGCGACTGCCGCCACACGCCGTCGTACGTCGGGTCCCCCTTGCCGTACAGGCCGTGCCGGGCCGCCGCCTGCGCCCCGGGGGCGGACGGGGACGGGCCGGCGGCCGTGGCGGGCGCGGCGGCGGCCAGCACGCCTGCGGCGGCGAGAGCCGCGGCACTGCGGCGGACGTTCATGGTCGGCGACTGCCTCTCCTGCGGGGAGCCGGCGGCGCACGGGGGACACCCCCGGCGGCCCCGGCTCCGTGGACCTCGACGGTGCCGTGCGCGGCGGGGCGCCGGCGCACGTGAGCCGGTCAACGTCCCGTGCGGGGCGGGCGTTCCGGCCCACCGCCTGCGGGGGATCGCGGACAGGGGCGTCCCCTGCCCGGACGGAGTCGAGAACGCGGGGCGGGCCGCCGCCGGGTTTGCACCGGCTTTCCCCCGTACGGGTGTTGACGACCCCGCCACTGTACCGGCCGCCCCGCACCCGCCGAGGAGCGGCCACCGGCCCCCGGATCCGGCGCCGGGGCCCCCGGCCGCGGCACCGGCTCGGCGAACCCCCGGACCCGGCCCGGCTCCCGCGCGGGCGGCGCGCCTCGGGCCACGGGCGGGACTCCCCGGTACGGCACGCGCGGCGGACGGCACCGGCCCCCACCCCCGGGCGCGGGGGCGCCCGGGGGCTGCGGCGCGTCTTCGTCGGGGCACGGCCGGGTGCCGGGCACGACCGGCCCCCGGCCCCCGGCCCGGACACCCCGCCCGGCACGCGCCGCCCCCGGGGCGTGCCCCGCGGGGGCCGGCCGGGGTGCGGTGCTCGGGCCGTCCACGGCGCCTCCCGGCGCGCACGCTCGCCACCGCTCGCGGTGCCCGGCCGCCGCGGCGGGCGTGCAGAGGGCGTGCGCGGCGCGTGCGCGGCGCGTCTAGGCCGCGTAGGTGCCCGCCGTCGGGAGCACCGTCGCGCTCAGGTGGCGGGCCATGCGGCGCAGGGCCTCCTCGCACTCCGCGGCGTCCTCGCCCGTCACCACCCAGTGGGCCAGCCGGTCGGCGGCGTCCGCGTGCGGGGCCGCCGTCACCGGGTCGCCGGCCTCCCGGGTGAGGACCATGCGCTCGGCGCACGGTTCGTGCGCTGCGCCGGGGCCGAGGGCCAGGTGGGCGAGGCGGCCGGTGGCGGCCGGGTAGGCGAACTGGACGGCGGCGGCGCGCTGGCGGGTCGGGGTCAGCTCCGGCGGCCGGCCGGTGGCCAGCGCGGCGGCGGCCCGCGCGAGGTCGACGCCGGTGGCCCGCTCCACCAGCAGCGGGACGAGGTCGCCGGGCAGGTGCGGGGCCACGTCCGCGACGCGGGGGCCGCGAGCGGTCAGCCGCAGCGTGACGTGCACGACCGTGTGGGCGAGCCCGAGGGCGCGTACGGTCCGCTCGACGCACTGGCGCAGGAACCGGTTGTGCAGGAGCCCGTCGTGGGCGTGGACGCAGTGCCGCAGCGCGCGGCGGGCGGGCGGCGGGCCCGGTGCCGTGCGGGTGAGCGCCACGATGCGCACCTCGTCGTCCAGGACGACGGTCTCGGCGGAGACCAGCGGGCCCTCCGCGTCCTCCGGCCCGGCCGGCGCCACCCGGTGCCGCAGCAGCAGCGCCCGTACCGCCGCGGGGTCGGCGCAGGCCGCGGCCGTCTCGTAGGGCAGGCCCGGCGACCCCAGCCGGGCGGCGATCCGCGCGGCGGCGGGCAGATGCTCCGCGGACCAGGTGAGCACGCCGCCGACCGGGTTCCCGGCCGCGTGCCGCGCCACCGCCTCGGCCGTCTCCTCCCGGTCCGGGTCGGCCGCCAGACGGCCGGCCAGATAGGGGCGCGCCCAGGCGGGCGATTCCCGGTCGACCAGGATCACGGGGTGGACCGCGGCGATCCGCGCCAGCGGGAACTCGCCGCAGGTGCCCCTGGGTCCGGCCCCGAGGAGCAGGACGGGCTGCGCCATGGGTGCCTGACCTTCCTCGCGTGAGGGCGGACGAGGAACACCCCGGATGCCGCTCCCCCATAGGCGGCACCCGGGGCGGGTCGGATCTTGCTCTCTGTGCAGCGATCCTCACCCACCGCGCCCTCGACTGTCAACGATTACTGCGTAATGGGGCAGGGAGCGTTGTCACGTCTGGTCGGCGCACGGGCGAACGGGTAGCCTCGCGTCCGTCAGCCGCCGAACGGACGACACGCCCAGGGGGGACCTCGGTGAGTGACGCGTACGCCTCGCTGGCCGAAGTCCTGAACCGGCTCGGCGAGTTGACCGGCCGTCCCGGCCGGCTGCCGGAGGTCCTCGACGTGGCCGGCCTCTCCCACCGCACCGGTGTTCCCGTCGGCACCGTCGTCGAACTGCTCTCCGGGGGCCGGGCCCCCGAGACCGGCCTGGCCCAACGGGTGCGCCAGCGGCTCGACTTCATCCGGGAGACCCGGCGCAGGCCGGACGGCAAGCGGTACTCGCTGGACGAGCTCGCCCGGATCGCCGGAACCAGCCGGCAGTGGCTGAGCGAGTGGCGCAAGAGCGGCATGCCGAGCCTGGAGCACACCGACCGGCTGCGCCGGTTCTTCGGCCTGCCCGCGGGCTTCTTCACCGCGGACGAGCCGGAGGCGCTGCACGAGGCGCTGCAACCGGTGCTGCAGAGCCTGGAGGCCGAGGCCGACCCGCTGCTGCGGCTGCGCGAGAGCGGACTGGTCCGGCTGGCCGCCCGCGCCCCGCAGATGAACGCCCGCCAGCTCGCCACCCTCGCCGACCTGGCCGAGATGATCATCTCGTCGGAGCGGGCGAAGGACCCCGGGCGTGCCTGAGCCGACCGCCGGGCCCCCCGGGACGCCGGCGCCGCCCCGGCCTGCGGCGCGCGCCAGGCACTCCAGGTCCCCGCGGCGCTTCCTCGACCGGCTGGTGCGCGACACCGTGCGGACACTCACCCCGCCGACCGGGCCGAAGGCGTTCCTGCACGCCCTGTGCGCCACGCTCAGCCCGCAGCTGGACCGCCCGGTCCGGCTGCGGTTCGTCGCCTTCCCGCCCGGCCTGGACGTCTCCGGGATCACCCTCGCCCGGGACGAGGACTACATCGTCGTGGTCGAGGAACGCGCCCCGGACCCGCACAAGTTCGTCATCGCCGGGCACGAGATCGGCCACCTCCACTACGGCACCCTGGACGTGCACCACCCCACCGGGCTGCCCGCCGCCGCCCGCCGGCTGCTGTCCCGGCCCGAGGACGACATCCCCTGGGAGCGGGTGCTCGCCATGGCCACCCGTTCCCCCGCCGCCACGGCGGCCGAGGCCGAGTGGGAGGCCGAGGAGTGCGGGCTGCGCCTCGCGGCCAAGTTCTCCAAGGTCGTCGGCCCCGGCGCGGCCGGCCGGATGACCCAGGACACCCTCACCGACCGGCTGTCGTCCTCCCTGGGCAACATCGGCGGGCCCTGATGCGCTGGGACATCGCCGGCTTCTTCGCCGCCTACGCCGTCCCGGCGGCCCTCTTCGCGGTGGCCTTCGTGATCAAACTGCCGCTGCTGCGGCGCGCCTGGCAGGACCCGATCCTGCGGGCCACCGCCCTGCTGCTCGGCATCGGCGCGCTCGTCTTCGCCTCGCTGCCGCCGGCCAACCTGCACCGCATCAACGCCCTCTCCGGCGTCCCCAACTTCGCCGGCCTGTGGGTGTATTCGCTGCTGACCGCCTACTGCGGCGCCTGCCTGTGGCTCATCATCACCTGGCGCGAGCCGCCGTCCGCGGCCCGGCGCCGCCGCACCCGGCTGGTCTGGATGACGTACACCGTCATCATCGTCGGCCTGTGGACGACGTTCCTGCTGGGCGACCACCGGGTGGAGCGGCTGCGCGACCTCGACACCTACTACGCCGGCACGCCCTGGATGCGCGAGTTCGTGCTGCTCTACCTCTGCGCCCACCTGGTGTCCGCACTGGTCGCGGCCGGCATGCTGTGGGCCTGGTTCCGGGAGGTCGGGGACGCCTGGCTGCGCCGGGCGGTGATCTGCCTCCAGGTCGCCTACGCCCTCGGGCTGGTCTTCGACCTCGCGAAGCTCGCCGCGATCGGCGCCCGGTGGAGCGGCCGGAACGCGGACTGGCTGTCCACGTACGCCGCCCCGCCCTTCGCCATCGCCGAGGCCGCCCTGGTGGCCGGGGGTTTCATCGCCGGGCAGGCCGGACCGCTGGTGGCGGAGCGCCGGCGGCTGGTGCGCACGTACCGGCGGCTGATGCCGCTGTGGCAGACGATGCTGACCGTCACCGCCCCGGCGGCCCCGGCGACCGGCCGGGTCAGCGGCGCCGCCCTCCGCCTGGAACTGCGCCGGGCCGCCATCAACGACGGCCTCCTCAAGCTGGCCCCGCACCTCAGCGGGGTCCGGCGCGAACGCGTCCGGCGGGCGGCGAGGGCGGCCGGCCACCCGGAGTGCGTCGCGCGGGGCATCGCGGGGGCGGTGGACATCCTCGTGGCCACCGACGTCCTGCACGCGCCCGGCGGCCGGAGCGGCGCGCTGCCGGCCGGGCACTCCGGGTTCATTGGCGATCCGGACGAACTGGAGGGCGTCGCCCACGCGTTGCGGTTCCACGCAGCCGCCATCGACAGGTTCCGCCGGGAGGCGGCCGCCACGGAAGGTCTCACCGCACATGCCTGACATACCCACCGCCCGCCGCACCGCGCTCGTCATCGGCGGCAGCACGGCCGGCATGCTCGCCGCGTCCGTGCTCGCGGGCCGCTTCCACGAGGTGACGGTCGTGGAGGCCGACCGGCTGCCGGCGGGCCCCGAGCCGCGCAAGGGCCTGCCCCAGGCCCGGCACGCCCATCTGCTGTGGTCCGGCGGGGTGGCCGCCCTGGAGGAGCTGCTGCCGGGCGTCACCGGGGAGCTGACCGACCGGGGCGCCGGACTCATCGGCGTGATGGCCGACCTGGTCAGCAAGGCGCCCTCCGGGCAGTGGTTCCGGCGGTTCGCCGACTCCCGGCACCACATGATCGTGTGCAGCCGGGACCTGCTGGACGCGGTGATCCGCGCCGACGTCCTCGCCCGGCGCCGGATCACGCTGCTCGACGGGACGCGGGTGGCGGGCCTGGCCGGCGACCGGCGCCGGGTGACCGGCGTCCACGTGGACCACGGCGCCGGCGGGCGGCGCACCACCCTGCACGCGGACCTGGTGATCGACGCGAGCGGCCGCGGCTCCCAGGCGCCCCGGTGGCTCCAGGAGCTCGGCCTCGCCCCCGTCGAGGAACGGGTGGTCGACGCGGGCGTGGCCTACGCGAGCCGGATCTACGCGGCCCCCGGCGGCACGGCCGCCCCGCGCTACCCGGTGGTGAACGTGCAGGCCGACCCGCGGGACGCGCCCGGCCGCGGCGGGGTCGTCGTGCCGATCGAGGACGACCGCTGGCTGGTCACCCTCTCCGGCACCCGCGGCGGCCGGCCGACCGCCGACCCCGACGCGTTCGAGCACTTCGCGCTCACCGGCCTGAAGGACCCGGTCATCGGCCGGCTCCTGGCCCGGGCGAAGCCGCTGACCGACCCGGTGACCACCCGCAGCACGGCCAACCGCCGCCGCTACTACGAGAAGGCCGCGTCCTGGCCGGAGGGGTTCGCCGTCCTCGGCGACGCCGTCGCCGGCTACAATCCCGTCTACGGCCACGGCCTGACCGTCGCCGCGCAGAGCGCGCTCGCCCTCGGCCGCGCCCTGGACCGCCACGGCCCCACCGCCCCGGGCGCCGCCCGCCGCGTCCAGCGCGCCGTGGCCCGCCCGGTCGGCAACGCGTGGAACCTCGCGGTCGGCCAGGACGCCTACTACCCCGGGGCCGCGCCCCAGCCGCCGACCGCCGTCGAACGCCTCCTCACCGCCTATGTCGACAAGGCCGTGGCCGCCGGCTCCGCGAACCCGCACGCGCTGCGCGGCCTGCTGGACGTGATGAGCCTGAAGACCCCGCCGGCCCGCCTCTTCGCCCCGGACATGCTCTGGCACATCGCCTTCGGCCCCCGCAAGCCCCCGCTCCCCGGCCCGCCCCTGACCCCGTCCGAACGCCAGGCAGCCGGCCTCACCTGACCGCCCGGCGGGTGCCGCCGAGAGGGGCGGTCGGTCATGGGGAGTCGGCGTGGGGGATGCGTGCCGAAATGGTGCGAAATGGCGGGTTCCGTCGGCCTGTTCCCGTTCTATACTGAAAGCGGCCTACGGGACGAGTGAGGGAGCCCGACCGGAGTAGCCGACTTCGGCGAGACGTGCAGACATCCGCCGAGGCCGACAGCGACGGTAGGACTGAGAGGCCGGAAGGCGGTCACGCCGGACGGCGACCCCCAGTACCTGATCCGGGTCATACCGGCGAAGGGAACCCGTCTCGTAGGTCCTTCTCTGCGCCCACGCACGTTCACGCCGGGTCCGTCGGGCCGGTCGGCGGGGCGCCCGCTCGCCGTCGGTCCGCATCTGCGCCGGTCCGCACCTGGTCGGCGGAGGCGCGGCCGGCGAGCCACCGCGAGGCGGGCCGCATGCCGGGTGTGCTCGGCTGCCCGAACCGCGTGCCCGGAGACCTGGCCGACCCGCGGCCCACCCCGGACGGGACGCTGCGGTCGGCGAGGGTGAGCGCGCGGACCGTCGCGTCGGCGAGATGCGGCCCGCGCCGCAGTGCCCGCAAGGCCCGCATCGGGGCGCAGCGTGCCCTGGGGGCGGTCCGGCCGGTGCCGCATCGCGGCGACCTGCGCGTGCGCCCGGGACGGGAAGCAGCGGTGCGGCGCGCCGAGGGCCACCGGGAGCACCCGGTGGCCTCCTGCATGCGCACGGCGGAGCGTCCGGCGTGCCTGAGCAGCGCCGGGGCCGGCCGGGCCCCGGTGGGGGGTGCCGGGCCCTCTCCGCCCCGGCCGGCCGGTCGGGCGCCGGCCCGCAGGATCGCGCGGCGGCGTGCCTCCCGCCGCTCGGCCCGGGGCGGCGCCGGGTCTCCACCCCCTGCTCCGGCGAGGCCGGGCGCGGGGGACGGCCGCGAGGCGCCGGCTTCCAGGTACGGGCCGCGTCCCGTGGCGGGGGGTGGGGGCGCCCGCGCCGTGGCGCGAATCACCTGGTCCGCCGCTCACTGCGCCCCTACCTGCGGGTAGATTCAGAGCCTCCGACGATCAAGTCCGAAACTTGTTCCAGATGATCGTCCCGTCGTAGTCTCGCGGGGCGGCGCAGGCAGAAGGGGGCACGGAGTGACCGCTGAGGCCCGGGAAGCGGGTGCCGGCCGGCAGCCCGCGTCCCCCCAGCTTCCGGCTCCGCATGCACGGGGAGGAGCGCCCGACGGCGAGCGACCGCTCTCCATCGCGCTCCTCACCTACAAGGGGAACCCTTTCTGCGGGGGGCAGGGCGTCTACGTCCGGCACCTCTCGCGCGAGCTGGCCCGGCTCGGGCACCGCGTGGAGGTCATCGGCTCCCAGCCGTACCCCGTCCTCGACGAGGGCTGGCCCGGCCTCACCCTCACCGAGCTGCCCAGCCTGGACCTCTACCGGCAGCCCGACCCCTTCCGCACCCCGAAGCGGGACGAGTACCGGGACTGGATCGACGCCCTGGAAGTGGCCACCATGTGGACCGGCGGCTTCCCCGAGCCGCTGACCTTCTCGCTGCGCGCCCGCCGCCATCTGCGCGCCCGCCGCGGCGAGTTCGACGTCGTCCACGACAACCAGACGCTGGGGTACGGGCTCCTGGGCGACGTCGGCGCGCCCCTGGTGACCACCGTCCACCACCCCATCACCGTGGACCGGCAGTTGGAGCTGGACGCGGCCGGCACCTGGCAGCGCCGCTACGCGGTGCGCCGCTGGTACGCCTTCACCCGCATGCAGAAGCGCGTCGCCCGCCGGCTGCCCTCGATCCTCACCGTCTCCGGCAGCTCCCGGCAGGAGATCGTGGACCACCTCGGCGTCCGCGGCGACCGGGTGCACGTCGTCCCCATCGGCGCCGACACCGACCTGTTCGCACCGGACCCGGCCGTCCCCGAGGTGCCGGGCCGGATCGTCACCACCTCCAGCGCCGATGTGCCCCTGAAGGGGCTGGTGTTCCTCGTGGAAGCGCTCGCCAAGGTGCGCACCGAGCACCCGCACGCCCATCTGGTGGTCGTCGGCAAACGCCCGGCCGAGGGCCCGGTCGCCCAGGCCGTCGAGCGGTACGGCCTCGAAGGCGCCGTCGAGTTCGTCAAGGGCATCTCCGACGCCGAACTGGTCGACCTGATCCGCTCCGCGCAGGTCGCCTGCGTGCCCTCCCTGTACGAGGGTTTCTCGCTGCCCGCCGCCGAGGCCATGGCCAGCGGCACCCCGCTGGTCGCCACCACCGGCGGCGCCATCCCCGAGGTCGCCGGCCGCGACGGCGAGACCTGCCTGGCCGTGCCGCCCGGCGACCCCGGCGCCCTGGCCGCGGGGCTCGGCCGGCTGCTCGGCGACCCGGACCTGCGGGCGCGGCTCGGCGCCGCCGGCCGCGAGCGGGTGCTCCGGCACTTCACCTGGGCCAAGGCGGCCGAGGGCACCGTGGCCCGCTACCGCGAGGCCATCGCCGCCTCCGGCGGCCCGCGCCCCCGACCGCAGAACCCGGGCCGCCCCACGGCCACCACCGGCGTCTACACCGAAAGCAGGGCCACGTGCTGACCGTCGACTTCTCCCGGTTCCCGCTCGCCCCCGGCGACCGTGTCCTGGACCTCGGCTGCGGGGCCGGCCGGCACGCCTTCGAGTGCTACCGGCGCGGCGCCCGGGTCGTCGCCCTGGACCGCAACCGCGAGGAGATCCGCGAGGTCGCCAAGTGGTTCGCGGCGATGAAGGAGGCCGGCGAGGCGCCGGAGGGCGCCACCGCCACCGCCATGGAGGGCGACGCCCTCGCCCTGCCGTTCCCGGACGAGTCCTTCGACGTCGTCATCATCTCCGAGGTGATGGAGCACATCCCCGACGACAAGGGCGTCCTCGCCGAGATGGTCCGCGTGCTCAGGCCCGGCGGCCGGATCGCGGTGACCGTGCCCCGCTACGGCCCCGAGAAGGTGTGCTGGGCGCTGTCCGACGCCTACCACGAGGTCGAGGGCGGCCACATCCGCATCTACAAGGCGGACGAACTGGCCGCGAAGATCCGCGAGGCCGGTCTGCGGCCCTACGGCGCCCACCACGCGCACGCGCTGCACTCGCCGTACTGGTGGCTGAAGTGCGCGTTCGGCGTCGACAACGACAAGGCGCTGCCCGTGCGGGCGTACCACAAGCTGCTGGTCTGGGACATCATGAAGAAACCGCTGGCCACGCGGCTCGCCGAGCGGGCGCTGAACCCGCTGATCGGCAAGAGCTTCGTCGTCTACGCGACCAAGCCGCACCTGCCGCGGGTGGACGGGACCGCCGAGGCGGCCGCCACGTGACCACCCCCCGGACGGAACACCTCGTCCTGCCCGGGGTCCTCACCGCCGAGCAGGCCGCCGCGACCGTCCGCGGCATCCTCGCGGTGCAGCGGGAGGACGGTGCGATCCCGTGGTTCCGCGGGCACCACCTCGACCCGTGGGACCACACCGAGGCCGCCATGGCGCTGGACGCGGCCGGCGAGCACGAGGCCGCCGAACGGGCCTACGACTGGCTCGCCCGGCACCAGAACGAGGACGGCTCCTGGTACGCCGCCTACGCCGACGGCGCCCACGACGACGTCACCGACCGCGCCCGCGAGTCCAACTTCGTGGCGTACATAGCCGTCGGCGTCTGGCACCACTACCTGTCCACCGGCGACGACACGTTCCTGGACCGGATGTGGCCGACCGTCTACGCGGCCGTCGAATGGGTGCTGCGGCTGCAGCAGCCGGGCGGGCAGATCGGCTGGCGCCGCGAGGACGACGGGACGCCCGCCGCCGACGCGCTGCTCACCGGAAGCTCCTCGGTCCACCATGCGCTGCGGTGCGCCCTGGCCATCGCCGACCAGCGCGAAGAGGCGCAGCCGGACTGGGAGCTGGCGGTCGGGGCGCTGCGGCACGCGATCCGCCGCCACCCCGAGCGCTTCCTGGACAAGGACCGCTACTCCATGGACTGGTACTACCCGGTCCTCGGCGGCGCCCTCACCGGGGCGGAGGCCAAGGCCCGCATCGAGGAGTCCTGGGACCGGTTCGTCGTGCCCGGCCTCGGCGTGCGCTGCGTGGTCCCCAACCCGTGGGTGACCGGCGGTGAGTCCAGCGAACTCGCCCTGGCCCTGTGGGCGATGGGCGAGTCGGACCGCGCCCTGGAGATCCTGCAGTCCATCCAGCACCTGCGGGACGCGGAGAGCGGCCTGTACTGGACCGGGTACGTCTTCGACGACGACACGATCTGGCCCCGCGAGCTGACCAGCTGGACGGCGGGCTCCCTCCTGCTCGCCGTGGCCGCGCTGGGCGGCCACGAGGCCACGTGCGCGGTGTTCGGAGGGGAGCACCTGCCCGCCGGGCTCCCCCCGGACTGCTGCCCCTGACCGGGCCCCCGGCGGCACCGCTGCGCCCGTGCCGCCGGGAGGGGTCAGTGACGGTGCATGCGGTTGGCGATGGCGTGGCCGAGGAACAGGTAGACGACGGCGGCGAGGCCGTAGCCGGCGACGACCCGGGCCCAGGCCTCGTCGAACGTGAACAGGTCGTGCGACCAGCCTGCCAGCCAGGCGGCCGCGTCATGGACGAACTGGACCAGGCTGTTGCCACGGTTCGCGTCCAACAGGTACATCAAGATCCACAGGCCGAGGATGAGGGCCATGATGTCGGCGACGGCCGCGATGACCGTGCCGGCCTGATTCGCGCCACTGCGATATCGAGACATGCCTTTCGGATTGCCGCTACCCGCAGGGTGAAACAGAGGGCGCACGGCCGTTCCTGTTCACCCGGACGGAGTAACCGAGTGGCGGGCCGGACCGCCCCCGGGTGAGGCTGCCGGAGGAAGCAGACCGCTCGGGGAGACACTTCCGGAGGACCCCGTGCCTGTACCGATGCGGCGCCTCGTCATGGCGCTCACCCTGTGCTGCGCCCTGCTGGCCGGTTCCACCGCCTGCGGCAGCGAGAAGAGCAGTTCCACGAAGGACACCGCCGCGGTCACGGCCGTACCCGCCGTCGACTCGCCCAGCCCGACCACGTCCGCGGAGCGGCGCAAGTTCGCGAAGACGCGGTTCGTGGTGGACGCGGGCCTGGCCGCCGGCGCCACCTACCAGTGGATCGTGAAGCCCTGGAAGGCGGGCAAGTTCAAGAAGGGCGCCAAGGGCCGCAAGCTGGCCCTGGTGAAGGCCGCCCTCGCCGGCGCCTTCGCCTACAACCGGCTCAAGGCGGCCCAGAAGAACGCCAAGGCCGACCCGACCCTCTCCAAGGCGCTCGCGCCGCTGACCGCGGGCATCGAATCGCTGAAGAGCCTGCCGTCCAAGCTCCGCAAGGGCGACGGCAAGGCGGCCGACACCTACGACGACGTCATCAACAAGGTCAAGGACGCGGGCAAGAGCGCCGGCGCCCCCGTCAAGGACAAGGTGCCCTCGGCCTCCCAGCTGTCCAAGGGCTAGGCCGCTCACGCCGGTTGACGGCATGTGACGCACACGCGGCGACGGCCCCCGCCCGAGCGGGCGGGGGCCGTCGCGGCGGTCGGCGGGGCTCAGCCGCGCTGGATGCCCGAGGTGTCCTGGAGCACGCCGCGGCGGCCGTCCTGGGTCTGCGCGACCAGCGCCGCCCCGCGCTGCTCGACGGCCAGGTACCAGGTGCCCGGGGCCAGTTCGGCGATCTGGCTCGGCGAGCCGTCCTCCGCGAACAGCGGACGGGTCACCGGCACGGCGAACCAGAACGGCGAGAAGTCCCCGGCCGGAGCCTGCGGCGCCGGGGCGGTCTGCGCGGCCGGCTGCTGCCCGAACGGCTGGCCGGGCTGCGGCTGCGCGCCGTACGGCTGCTGCGGCTGGGCGCCCGGGTAGCCGTAACCGGCGGGCGGCTGGGCGCCGTAGGGCTGGGGGGCGACCGGCCTGGGGGCCGGGAGCAGGGCGCCCTGCAGGGCGGGGACGAGGGGGGTCGCGATGGCGGCGCCCGCCAGGACGAGAGCGGCGATGAACCCGAGGATCAGGCCGGCGCCGGCGTCCAGGTTCTCGGTGTCGATCAGCGTCCACAGCAGCGTCCAGGCCGCCAGGACCGAGAACGCGGCGCCCACGGTGCCCAGGTCGAGCCCGGCCACCTTGCGCGGCTGGGGCAGGCAGCGGTTGACGACGATGAGAACGGCACCGATCACCGCGCCCATGTAGATGCCCAGGCCCAGGCCCAGGTTGTCCCACGCGCTCCGGTGGTAGGCGTCGCCGTAGCCGGAGAGGGTGTAGATGTCGAGGAACGACGCGATGAACAGCACCACCGCTGCTCCGATCACCACGCCGTCGCCTCTAGTGAGGGAGCGGATATTCACTTCAGGTCCTTCGTAGGTCGTCTCGACGTCCGTAGACACTATCGCCCGCGCGATCCGGCTGTCCGGCCGGTTCCGCCCGCAGGTCAGGACCGGTGCAGGAAACTCACGATTCCCTCAGAGATCCCCTGCGCCGCCTTCTGCCGCCAGGCGCCGCTGGTCAGCAGTGCCGCGTCCTTGCTATCGCGCATGTTGCCGCACTCGAGGAACACCTTGGGAACCGTTGACAGATTGAGACCGCCCAGGTCCGTGCGCGTGACGATCCCGGTGCCGTCGCCCAGGTAGTTGGAGGGCGGTTCCCCGGTCTCGCGCAGGAAGTTGCCCGCGATGCGCACCCCGAGGTCGCGGGAGGGGCCGACGATGGGGCGGGTGTCCGCCGCGCCGGCGTGCACGGCTCCCGGCAGGATGACGTGGAAGCCGCGGTTGCCGGGGGCGGAGCCGTCGGCGTGCAGGGAGACGGCCGCGTCCGCGCGCGCGGTGTTGCCGATCCGGGCCCGCTCGTCCACGCACGGCCCCCAGGCCGGGTCGTCCCCGTCGTGGGTGAGCCGCACCGTGGCGCCCTGCCGCTCCAGCAGCGTCCGCAGCCGGTGCGCCAGGTCGAGGGTGAACCGCGCCTCCGGGTAGCCGTCGTCGGTCGACGTCCCCGTGGTGTCGCACTCCTTGCGGTGCGTGCCGATGTCGACCCGGCGGCCGATCTCGGCGGTGTGCCGGAAGTTGCCGGGGTTGTGCCCCGGGTCGATGACGACGACCTTGCCCGTGAGCGGGCCGGAGGCGTCCGGCCGCGAGGTGGAGGAGGCGGACGCCTTGCCGTCGTGCCCCGTCCCGCCGTCCGCCGCCCCGCCGTCCGCCGTGCCGCCGCCGGGCGAGGCGGTCGGCGCCGCGGACGCCGCGGAGCTGCGCGGGGCGGGCGTGGGCGAGGCGGCACGGTCCTGGCCGCCGGGCCCGCCGGCGCCCACCGCCTCGTACACCAGCCAGCCGAGCAGCGCGCCGGGCACCAGCGCGGCCAGCGCCACGGTCAGCGGGCCCCGCCGGGGGCGGCGGGGCTGCGGGGGATCGAGGTCCGGGCCTGCGTACGACACGTCTGCGACTCTAACCGGGGGCTCAGACGCCCGCGCCCGTTCGCCGCAGGACGCGCAGCGACCCGGTCGCCGACACCTGCGTGAACGCACCCGACTCCAGCGCCCGCAGGTAGATCCGGTAGGGCGCCTGGCCGGTGAACTCGTCCTCCGGGTCGGGGAACACGTCGTGGATGGCCAGCAGCCCGCCGTCGGCCACGTGCGGCGCCCAGCCCTCGTAGTCGGCCGTGGCGTGCTCGTCGGTGTGGCCGCCGTCGACGAAGACGAGGGCGAGCGGGGAGTTCCAGACGGCGGCGATCTGCGGGGAGCGGCCCACGAGGGCGACCACGTGCTCCTCCAGGCCCGCCCGGAACAGGGTGCGGCGGAAGACCGGGAGGGTGTCCATCAGGCCGGTCTCCGGATCGACCGTCTCGGGGTCGTGGTACTCCCAGCCCGGCTGCTGCTCCTCGCTGCCCCGGTGGTGATCGACCGTCAGCGCGGTGACCCCGGCCGCGCGCGCCGCGTCGGCCAGCAGGACGGTGGAGCGCCCGCAGTACGTGCCGACCTCCAGCAGCGGCAGTCCGAGCCGCCCGGCCTCCACCGCCGCCGCGTACAGCGCCAGCCCCTCGTCCACGGGCATGAACCCCTTCGCCGCCTCGAACGCGGCGAGGATCTCGGGCTTGGGTGCGGCGGGCATGGGCGGCCTTCCGGTCGTACGGCTGTCTGGGCGACCATGCTGCCGCACCCCCTGCCGGCCGGCCGACCGGGGGTGGGGGAGCGGCGCCCCCGGTGGCGCACCCCCCGGCGGGACGCTCTACGCGCTGACCGTCTCCCCCGGCAGCGACAGGTCCAGCTCGACCGCGCGCTCCTCCCCGGAGTGCGTCGCGGCCGAGGCGAGCGGCCCGTGCCCGGGGGCCTTCGCGGCGAGCACGTACGCGCCCCGGGCGGGCACGGCGAGCATGTAGGCGCCGTCCGCCGCGGAGACGGTCGCGCCGGCCTGGCGGCCCCGGCGGTCGATCAGGGTGACCCTGGCCCGGGCGACCGGGGCGCCGTCGGCGCCCAGCACCCGGCCGCGAAAGCCCCGCAGGACCTCCTCGGCGCGTTCCAGGGCGGCGTCCTGCTCGCTGCTCGCCCGCGGTCGCGTGTGCCGCGCGGCCGGGCGGGGCGTCTTCGGCAGCAGCAGCGCGAACAGCAGGCCCACCGCGACGGCGGCCGCGGCGATCAGGAAGGAGACCCGGAAGCCGTGCATGGTCGGGATCTCCACGCCGTCCACGGTGTCCGCGGTGTCGGCCAGCACCATGCCGATGACGGCGCTCGACACCGACGTGCCGATGGACCGCATCAGGGTGTTGAGGCCGTTGGCCGCGCCGGTCTCCGAGGCGGGCACCGCGCCGACGATCAGCGCGGGCAGCGAGGAGTAGGCCAGGCCGATGCCCGCGCCGAGCACCACGGAGGTGACGACGGTCTGCCAGGCGGCGTCCATCAGGCCGAGCCCGCCGCCGTAGCCGATCGCGATGATCAGCATGCCGGTGATGAGCGTGACCTTGGGGCCGTGGCGGGCGGACAGGCGGGCGTAGACCGGCGCCGTGAACATCATGGTCAGGCCCAGCGGGGCCACGCACAGGCCGGCGACCACCATGGACCGGCCGAGGCCGTGGCCGGTGGCGGCGGGCAGCTGGAGCAGCTGGGGCAGGACGAGCGAGACGACGTAGAAGCTGACGCCGACCATGATCGAGGCGAGGTTGGTGAGCAGCACCTCGCGGCGGGCGGTGGTGCGCAGGTCCACCAGGGGCGCCGGGACGCGCAGCTCGTACACCCCCCACAGGACGAGCACGGCGACGGACCCGGCGAACAGGCCGAGCGTCGTGCCGGAGGACCAGCCCCAGTCGCCGCCCTTGGTGACGGGGAGCAGCAGCAGCACCAGACCGGTGGACAGGCCCAGGGCGCCCGGCAGGTCGAAGGTCCCCCCGGCGCGCACCGGGGACTCGGGCACGGCGAGCAGGGTGAGGGCGATGGCGAGCACACCGAGGCCGGCGGCGCCGTAGAACAGGACGTGCCAGTCGGTGTGCTGCGCGACCAGGGCCGCGGCGGGCAGGGCGAGGCCGCCCCCGACGCCGATCGAGGAGCTCATCAGGGCCATGGCCGAGCCGAGCCTCTCGCGCGGCAGCATGTCCCGCATCAGGCCGATGCCGAGGGGGATCGCGCCCATGGCGAAGCCCTGCAGGGCCCGGCCCGCGATCATGGTGAGCAGCTGGCTGGTGAGCGCGCTGACCAGGGCGCCGGCCACCATCACGGCGAGGCTGAGGATCAGCATCCGGCGCTTGCCGTACAGGTCGCCGAGGCGGCCCATGATCGGGGTGGCGACGGCGCCGGACAGCAGGGTCGAGGTGAGCACCCAGGTGGCGTTGCTGGGGGCGGTGTCCAGCAGCTGCGGCAGGTCCTTGACGACCGGCACGAGCAGGGTCTGCATCACCGCGACCACGATGCCCGCGAAGGCGAGCACCGGGACGACGGTCCCGCCCGCTCTCCGGGTGGGCCGGTCGGTCGTCGTGTCTGTCATGGGATGAGGCCTTCCGGGTGGCATGGTGCCGGGTAAACCTCGTATGCGCGGGCAACTATTCCGTTGCTTCGGGCCTCTAACGACTTCTTGACCGATTCATGGGTCCCTGACGCGGCGTCAGGGGGCCGAGGGGCGCAGACGCCGGTCAGAGCCAGCCCTGGTGCCGGGCCTCCCGCACCGCCTCCGCACGGTTCCGGGTGCCGGTCTTGCCGATCGCCGACGAGAGGTAGTTGCGGACCGTGGACTCGGACAGGTGCAGCCGGCCGGCGACGTCGGCGACCGTCGCCCCGTCCGCCGACGCCGCCAGCACCTCGCGCTCACGCGGCGTCAGCGGATTCGGCCCGGCGCTCAGCGCGGCGGCCGCCAGGGCGGGATCGAACACCGTCTCCCCGGCGAGCACGCGCCGGATCGCCGCGGCCAGCTCCTCCACCGGCCCGTCCTTGACGAGGAAGCCGGCCGCTCCGGCCTCCATGGCCCGGCGCAGATATCCGGGCCTGCCGAAGGTGGTCAGGATCAGCACCCGGCAGTCGGGCGCCCGCTCGCGCAGTTCGGCCGCCGCGTCCAGCCCGCTGGCGCCGGGCAGTTCGATGTCCAGCAGGGCCACGTCCGGCCGGTGGGCGAGCACGCCGTCCACGACGGCGTCGCCCGAGGACAGCTGGGCGACGACCTCGATGTCCTCCTCCATGCCGAGCAGCAGGGCGAGGGCGCCGCGCATCATGCCCTGGTCCTCGGCGAGCAGGACCCGGATGCATGGGGCGGGGAGGCGATCCCGGGGCATCTCGTTCACGCGCCCAGACTACGGCGGGGCCGACGCCCCCAGCGGCGGGTTCCCTCCCCGTCCCCGGGGCGCGTGCCGACGCCGGCCGGGTGGCCGGCCGTACCCGGCGCCGTACCCGCCGGCGGCGCCGACTCGTCCGCGCCCAGGGGCAGTTCCGCGCTCACCGTGAACCCGCCGCGCGGCGCCGGGCCGGCCGTCAGCGAGCCGCCCGCCGCCGCGAGGCGCTCGGTCAGCCCCTTCAGACCCGTACCGCCCCGGCCCTCGCGCGGCCGGCCCGCCGCCTCGCCGGTGCCGTAGCCGGTGCCGGTGCCGTAGCCGGTGCTTCCGCCGGACCCGGTGCCGGTGCTCTCGCCGGACCCGGTGCCGTCGCCGGTGGCGGTGCCCTCGCCGGTGGAGGCGCCGTCGCCGGTGGCGGTGCCCTCGCCGGTGGTGGTGCCGTCGTCGGTGACGGTCAGCCGGGCCCGTCCGGCGCCGCCCTCCACGGTGATCTCGCAGCGGCCGGCGTCGCTGTGCCGGACGACGTTGGTGACCGCCTCGCGCACCACCCACCCCAGCAGCGCCTCGGCCTGCGGGGTGAGCGGTGTGCCGGACCGGCGGACCGCCGCCTCCACACCCGCCGCGGACAACGCGGAGCGGGCCCGGGCCAGTTCGGTGGCCAGGCTGCCCTCCCGGTAGCCGGTCACCGCCTCGCGGATCTCCGTGAGCGCCTGCCGGCCCACCGACTCGATGTCCGTGATCTGCGCCAGCGCCGCGTCCAGATCGCGCGGGGCCAGCCGCCGGGCCGCCTCCGACTTCACCACGATCACCGACATGGTGTGCCCGAGCAGGTCGTGCAGATCACGGGAGAACCGCAGCCGCTCCTGCTCCACCGCGCGCCGGGCCAGTTCCTCGCGGGCGGCCCGCAGTTCCCGTACGGCCTCCGACAGGCCCAGGACCGCGGCGGTCACCATGCCGGAGATGAAGGTGGCGTACCCGATGCCCGTCGCCTCGCTCCAGCCGCCGTGGACCCAGGAGACGGCGGCCGCGCCCACCGCGAGCGGCACGGCGGCCCGCCCCAGCCGCCGGCCGCGCAGGCACGCGCCGACCGCGAGTCCCAGCAGCGGGAACAGCATCAGCCAGGGGCCGCCGTAGCCGAGCGCCAGACCGGTGGTGACCAGGCCCATCAGGCCGAGCGCGACCCGGGTGGACACCGCCTCCCGCCCGGCGCGGTCGAAGGCGCGGAAGACGACGTGGACGTAGAGGAAGCCGAAGGCCAGCAGGCCCGGACCGGCGATCCACGGGTGCGGGGTCTCGCCCCGCAGCAGGCCGGTGACGGAGCCCGTCCCCATCAGCAGCCAGGGCAGCAGGGTGAAGCCGGTGAGCGGCGGCCCCGGGTGGCCGGCGTCCAGGTCGCCGCCGCCGGGCGCGGCGGACCGTCGCGCCGCCCGGAAGCGCTCGTGCCCGGTCCGCCACCCGAGCCGTTCCGCCCGCGGCGCCGCCGCCGCGCCCCGCGGTCTTTGCCACCACGTCATCTCTGCCCCCGGCTCCCTGGCGCCCGCCTCGCCGGGAGGAGGGCACAACGTACGAGCGAACGGTACGGAACCGGTTCCGGCCGACGGCAGGGGCACCCGTACGGCTTCCGGCAGGACATATGTCACGGTCCCTGCCGCGGCGCGCCCGCGGGACCCTTCACAGGCGGGGAGCGCTGGGTTATACAGAGGGCGCCGGACGCGACCACGCGCCGGACCGGGCGACGGCGCCCCCGGCGGCCGGCGGCCGCCGCGGTGCGACGGGCGGCCCGTGCGGACGGGCGCCCGTGCCGACGGGCGGCTCGTGCGGACGCGCGCCGGCCCGGATCGGCCGGCGGCAGCGCGGCGAGGACGAGCGCACCGGTCCGGCCGCCCCGACAGCCGTCACGTCAGGAGTCCCATGCCCATCGACGCGGCCCTGGCCCTAGCCGCCGCACCCCGCTGCGAGGAGATCACCTGGCGAGCCCAGGACGTCCTGCTGTACCACCTGGGCATCGGCGCCGGGGCCGACCCGGACAAGGACCGTCCCGCCACCGACCCGGACGAGCTGCGCTACACCCTGGAGTCCCGGCTGCACGTCCTGCCGAGCTTCGCGACCGTCGCCGGGGGCGGGCCGCCCGGAGTGATCGGCGGACTGTCCATGCCGGGCGTCGACGTCGACCTGGCCAGGGTGCTGCACGCCGGCCAGGGCCTGACGCTGCACCGGCCGGTCCCCACCGCGGGCACCGCCACCGCCGGCGGCCGCATCGCCGCCGTGTACGACAAGGGCACGGCCGCCGTCCTCGTGATGCGCACCGAAGTCGCCGACGCCGACGGCCCGTTGTGGACCACCGAGGCCCGCATCTTCGTCCGCGGCGAGGGCGGCTGGGGCGGCGACCGCGGGCCCGGCGCCCTGCCCGGACCGCACGGCACGGCTCCGGCCTGCCCGCACGGCACGGCCCCGGCCGGACCGCCCGCCGGCGCTCCCGACCGCACCGTCGAGCGTCCGGTCCGCCCCGACCAGGCGCTCCTCTACCGCCTCTCCGGGGACCGCAACCCCCTGCACGCCGACCCCGCGTTCGCCCGGCGCGCCGGCTTCGACCGGCCGATCCTGCACGGCCTGTGCACCTACGGCATCACGCTGAAGGCGGTCGTGGACACGCTGCTCGGCGGCGACGTGACCAGGGTGCGCGCCTACGACGCCCGGTTCGCCGGGGTGGTGTACCCGGGGGAGACCCTGCGCATCCGCATGTGGCGGGAGGAGGGCCGGGTGCGGGTCACGGTGGGCGCCGTCGAGCGGGGCGACGCTCCCGTGCTGAGCGACACCGTCGTCCGGCACACCTGACCCCGCCGTACGGCCGTGCCGCCACCCGCCTCGCGCGTTCAGGCCCGTGGAGGCCCGCGAGCGGGGATCCGGTCCGGTGGCAGCCGCTGCCGCCTGCGCTGCGACGCCGCTGCGCGGGGCGAGGGCCGGGGAGTGCCCGGGCGGTTGGTCCGCGAGAGCGCGTGCGCCGGGCGGTTCGGCGGCTGTCGGCACCGTCTCTGCGCCCATACCGTCTCCCACCCGGTGCCGCCTGCCCGCGAGCCCGCGTGCGGTGGCGAAGGCCCTCCGGTGGTCCGGCAGGCCGTCGGTGAGACCCGGCCCGCAAGCTGAGTCCGGCGGCCGTTCAGGGGCCGCCCGTCCTCTCGTTCCGGTGCGCGCGGGCGCGGTCGCGGTCCTGCGCATGCCGTCCGTCCGAGGATGCCCGTGCGGGGTGCGACGCCCGTGCCGGGGTGCGACCCGGCCGCCCGCCGTCCGCGGCGGCACGTCCGCCGTCAACGACCGCGGGTGCGCGCGGGCGGAGTCGGTCCGCTGTCCACGCAGCCCGTCCCGCGAGGCCCTCGCAGGGGCCGCGTCCGGGAGCTGTCGATGCCGCCGGTGCGCGGCGGGCGGGGCGGGGGCCGGAGTCCGGGCGGCGTCCGTGCCGGCTTCCCCTCGAATGCCCGTACGCAGGGGCGGAGTCGACGCCACCCGTCCGCGACGCCCCTGCGCCGGGGCGAGTCCGGCGGCCGTCCATGCCGCCCGACGCCCGACGCCCCCACCCGTCGGTGTCACCGTGTCCCGCCGCGCGACGGCGGAGGTGGGGTGCCACGCCCCGGCCGTCGGAGGCGCGTGCGGCAGCTCAGGACTCCGGGGCAAGACGAACGGGCAAGACGTACGGGCAAGACGAAAGGGGGCGCTCGCCGCAACGAGCGCCCCCTTCGCGTTCACCTACCGCCAGGCGACGGCCTCGGCCGTCTCCTGGACCGGCTTGCGGTGCCGGCCGTGCGGAGTCGTCTCGGACTCCTGGGCCGCCACCGGGCCCCGGTGCCGGCCGTGGCCGGCCGTCTCCTGCGAACCGGCAGACAGGTGCTCCATCGTGCTGGTGTCACTCATCGGAAGAATTCACCCCGTCAACAATGATCTTTCGTACAGCCGGGCGAGTCTAACCGGCGCACCGCGGGCCGAATCCATGCGTACACACCAACCGGCACTAGTTCGTTACAAGGCGTCCCAGAGGCGCCTGCTGGAGCGGCACGGGCCGGGCCGGGACCGGGTGCGGAGGGTCCGCTTCCGGTGCTGTGGGGCGCTCCTCGGACTCCCCGGCGGCACCGTCCCCGGCCGCGTCACCCGCGTCCCCCGCGTCCCCCGCATCCCCCGCGTCGGCCGGCGTTGCGCCGCCCCCGCCCGCCGCGGCCTCCGCCGGCCCCGCCTCCCCCCAGGGCACGGTCAGTTCCGCCACCCCGCACGGCGTCTCCCGGGTGGCGTACGGCAGCCGCAGCACCCCGTCCCGCGTCCACAGCCCGGCTCCCGCCAGCCATCCCCGCGGCGCCGCGAGATGACGCACCCGCCGTTCGGCCGGCCGCCAGGCGGCCACCCAGGTGCCGGACGTGGCGTCGATGCGCAGGCCCACCGCGCAGTTCTCCGGCATCAGCGCCTGCCCCGGCTGCATCGCGAACGGCGTCACCCCGCACTCCGGCATCCGCAGGCACTCCGGGAAGCGCACCGGCAGGGCGCTGCCGAGCACCCCCCAGCCCAGCCGTTCCCGCCCGGGTGACGGCGCGTCGGAGGAGATCATCAGCAGCCCGCTGTCGGGGTCGGCGAGCAGCAGCCGGTCGTCGCTGCCCTCCGCGATCTGCAGCAGCGGCGAGACCTCGCCGCCGCGCTCCAGGTCCACCACGACCGTCTTGGTGCGCCCGCCCAGCTCCCGGTCGAGGGCCAGCAGCCGCCCGGTGCGGTCCAGCCACACCCCGCCCGAGCAGCGCCCCGGCACCTCGGCGAGCCGCTGCGGTCCGTGCGCGCCGCCCGCCACCAGCCACACCACCCCCGCGCGCGGCCCGGCGGCGAGGGCGTACGCCCGCGCGCCTCCCGGTGCGGGCGGCAGCAGGGCGAGCCGGGCGCCGGGCTCCGGGCACTCCACGGCGCCCAGCGGCAGCTCGCCGGTGCCGGGCCCGGTCGGGTACAGCAGCGAGAAGACGTGCCGCCGCTCGATCAGACGGTGGATCAGCACCCGGCCGTCGCCCAGCGGCTGCACCTCGGTGCCGGCCTCCTCGGGCTGGCCGCCGGGCAGCGGCACCGCGTACGGCTCCGGGCCGTCCAGGGTCCACCGCTCGGGGAACCAGCAGTCACCGGCCCGCGCCAGCCGGGCGGCGTACGCGCCGTCCGCCGTGATCGCGCACCCCGCCTCCGGCGCACCGCCGCCCCCGTCCGTGGACGGGGGTTCGATCGCACAGGCCGTCATCGTCCGGTCACCTCCGGCGACGAAGCTAGTTTTCGCACGCAAAGGCGGGGGAGGTGCCGGCTCCTGCTTCACACGTACGGGTGGCGCAGAAGCGATTCTTCTGAGGTGACGAGGGTGGTTGTGCTGACCGGACCGGACCGGCCGGATGCGGTACGGACGCGCAGGACAGCCAGGTAGCCTTTCCTTCGTGCCCCGTCTGTCTGAAGTCATCGCCGCGCTGGAGAACCTGTGGCCCGCCGAGCGGGCCGAGTCCTGGGACGCGGTCGGCACGGTCGTGGGCGAACCCGGCCAGGAGGTCACCCGGGTCCTGTTCGCCGTCGATCCCGTGCAGGAGATCGTCGACGAGGCGGTGCGGCTCGGCGCCGACCTGCTGGTCACCCACCACCCGCTCTACCTCCGCGGCACGACCACCGTCGCGGCCGGCCACTTCAAGGGCCGGGTCGTGCACACGCTGATCAAGAACGACATCGCGCTGCACGTCGCCCACACCAACGCCGACACCGCCGACCCCGGTGTCTCCGACGCCCTCGCCGGCGCCCTGGACCTGCGCGTCCTGCGCCCCCTCGTCCCGGACCCCAGCGACCCGCACGGCCGGCGGGGCCTCGGCCGCGTCTGCGAGCTGGACCACCCGCTCACCGTGCGCGAGCTGGCCGCCCGCGCCGCCGAGCGGCTGCCCGCCACCGCGCAGGGCATCCGGGTGGCCGGCGACCCCGAGGCCGTCGTCCGCACCGTCGCCGTCAGCGGCGGCTCCGGCGACAGCCTCTTCGACCAGGTCCGCGCGGCAGGCGTCGACGCCTTCCTCACCGCCGACCTGCGCCACCACCCGGCGTCCGAGGCGGTGGCCCACAGTCCCCTCGCGCTGCTCGACGCGGCGCACTGGGCCACCGAGTGGCCCTGGTGCGAGCTGGCCGCGAGCCAGCTCGACGAGATCTCCGACCGCCACGGCTGGGACCTGCGCGTCCACGTCTCGAAGACGGTCACCGACCCCTGGACCGCCCACGCGGCGTCCACCACCACCTCTAGCTAACGGGAGCCCCCAACTGAACGCCGCGCCCGCCGACCAGATCCGACTCCTCGACGTCCAGGACCTCGACGTCCGCCTGCAGCAGCTCGCGCACAAGCGGAGGTCGCTGCCGGAGCACGCCGAGATCGAGTCGCTGACGAAGGACCTCACGCAGCTGCGCGACCTGCTCGTGGCCGCGCAGACCGAGGAGAGCGACTGCGCCCGCGAGCAGACCAAGGCCGAGCAGGACGTGGACCAGGTGCGCCGGCGCGCCGCCCGCGACCAGCAGCGCCTGGACTCCGGCGCGGTCACCTCGCCCAAGGACCTGTCCAACCTCCAGCACGAGATCGCCTCCCTCGCCAAGCGGCAGGGCGACCTGGAGGACGTGGTCCTGGAGGTCATGGAGCGCCGCGAGGCCGCGCAGGAGCGGGTGAACGAGCTGACCGAGCGGGTCGCCTCGGTGCAGTCCAAGATCGACGACGCGACCGCGCGCCGCGACGCGGCCTTCGAGGAGATCGACGGCGAGGCCGCCTCGGTGACGAAGGAGCGGGAGGTCGTGGCGGCCTCCGTCCCCGCGGACCTGCTCAAGCTGTACGACAAGCTGCGCCAGCAGCAGGGCGGCATCGGCGCGGCGAAGCTGTACGCCCGCACCTGCCAGGGCTGCCGGCAGGAGCTGGCGATCACCGAGCTGAACGAGATCCGCTCCGCGGCGCCGGACACCGTGGTCCGCTGCGAGAACTGCCGCCGCATCCTGGTGCGCACGGCCGAGTCCGGACTGTAGTCAAGGGGGCGGGCCCGTGCGGGAGTTCATCGTCGAGGCCGACGGCGGGTCGCGGGGCAACCCCGGCCCCGCGGGCTACGGCGCCGTGGTGCGCGACGCGGCGACGGGGGACACGCTGGCCGAGACGGCGGAGTACATCGGCGTCGCCACCAACAACGTCGCCGAGTACCGCGGCCTGCTGGCCGGCCTGCGCGCCGCCCACGCCCTCGACCCGTCCGCGGCGGTGCACGTCCGGATGGACTCCAAGCTCGTGGTCGAGCAGATGTCGGGCCGCTGGAAGATCAAGCACCCCGACATGAAGCCGCTGGCCGCACAGGCACGCTCCGTCTTCCCGCCGGACCGGGTCACCTACGAGTGGATCCCGCGCGAGCGGAACAAGCACGCCGACCGCCTGGCCAACGAGGCGATGGACGCGGGCGCGAAGGGCGAACCGTGGTCGCCGCCGGGGCCCCGCGCCGCGTCGGCCGCCCCGCCCGCCGTCCCGGAGCCCGCGGGCCCGCCGGGCGACGCGAAGGCGGGCGCCGCGAGGGCCCGCGCGGCCCTGACCCGGACCCGCGACACCGCCCCCGCCGCGGCCGCACCGGCACCTGTGGACGAGCACCGCCCGCCCGTCGCTGGTGAGCGGCGGGCTTCCGATTCGGGTGCGGGCCGACCGCCGGCACCTGGCGAGCGGCAGACTTCCGGTCCCGGTGCGGGTCAGTTGTCCGTCCCTGGTGAGCGGCGAGCTTCCGGCTCCGACGAGCAGCAGGCACCCGCCCTCGGCGACCGGTGGGCTTCCGGTCCCGGCGGGGAAGAGGCGCCCGCCTCCGAGCAGCGCGTCACCGCCTCCGGCGGCGAGCAGGTCCCGGTCTCCGGTGAGTCGCTCGCTGCCGCTTCCGGTGACGAGCAGGCACCCGCTCCCCGCGAGCGGCGGGCTTCCGGGCCCGGGGCGGGACAGGTACCCGCTTCCCGCCAGTCGCGCGCGAGCGCACCCGGTGGGGAAGCCCCGGCCACCTCCCGCGAGCAGCGCCCCGGCTGGGGTGCCGCCCCGGACCTCGGCGCCCCCGCCACCTTCGTCCTCCTCCGCCACGGCGAGACCCCGCTGACCCCGCAGAAGCGCTTCTCGGGCAGTGGCGGCGCCGACCCCTCCCTCTCCGACGCCGGCCGGGAACAGGCCCGCCGCGTCGCGGAGGCCCTGGCACGGCGCGGCACCGTCCAGGCGGTCGTCGCCTCGCCCCTCGCCCGCACGCGCGAGACCGCCGCCGTCGTCGCCGGCCGCCTCGGCCTGGACGTGACGATCGACGAGGGTCTGCGCGAGACCGACTTCGGCGCCTGGGAGGGCTTGACCTTCGGCGAGGTCCGGGAGCGCTACCCGGACGACCTGAACGCCTGGCTGGCCGACCCGGAGGCCCGTCCCACCGGCGGCGGCGAGAGCTTCGCCGAGACGGCCGTCCGGATCGCCGCCACCCGGGACAAGCTGGTCGCCGCCCACGCGGGCCGCACGGTCCTGCTGGTCACGCACGTCACCCCGATCAAGACCCTGATCCGGCTCGCCCTCGGCGCCCCGCCCGAGTCGCTGTTCCGCATGGAGCTGTCGGCGGCCTCGCTGTCGGCGGTGGCGTACTACGCGGACGGCAACGCGAGCGTACGGCTCTTCAACGACACGTCCCACCTGCGGGCCTGAGCCCGGCAGCGGCCCGCGCCAGCTCCTCGATCCGGTCCCAGTCCCCGGCGGCCACCGCGTCCGCGGGGACCATCCAACTGCCCCCAACACAGCCGACGTTGGGCAGGGCCAGATACTCGGGTGCGGTCGCCTCCCCGATGCCGCCGGTCGGGCAGAAGCGTGCCTGCGGCAACGGCCCGGCCAGCGAGCGCAGATAGGCCGTACCGCCCGCGGCCTGCGCCGGGAAGAACTTCATCTCCCGCACTCCGCGCTCCAGCAGCGCGACGACCTCCGAGGTGGTCGACACCCCGGGCAGGAACGGCAGCCCGGACCCGCGCATCGCGGCGAGCAGCGCCTCCGTCCAGCCGGGGCTCACCAGGAACCGCGCCCCGGCCGCCGCGCACACGTCCACCTGGTCCGGCGCGATCACGGTGCCCGCCCCGACGACGGCCTCGGGGACCTTGTCGGCGATCGCCCGGATGGCGGCCGCCGCGGCCGGGGTGCGCAGCGTCACCTCGATGACGGGCAGCCCGCCCGCCACCAGCGCACGGGCCAGGGGCACGGCGTCGGCGGCGTCGGAGAGCACCACGACGGGCACGACGGGCGCGATGTCGAGGACGGAGGAGCCCGGGAAGGCGGGCGGCGGCGAGATCATGCCCACATCGTGCCCAGGAGCTGCACCACCCGCAACGACCGTTGCACCTCACGCAACAGCCCTGTTGACCGGTGTCCGCCTCAGCGCACCTCATCCACCAGCACGTCCAGCGACCACGCCTTCCCCGCCCGCGCGGGCGGCTCCGCCTCGACGGCGTACCCCAGCGCCCGCAGCGCCTCCACCAGCTCGGCGGGGTTCGCTGGCGCCGCCCCGGCGGACAGCAGGCTGCGGACGATCCGGCCCTTCGTCGCCTTGTTGAAGTGGCTGACGACCTTCCGGGTCGGCGCGTGCAGCACCCGTACCGTCGCCGTACGCCCCGCCACCTCGCCCTTCGGCTTCCAGGCCGCGGCGTACGCGGCGGAGCGCAGGTCGAGCACCAGCCCCTCCCCGGCCGCCTCCGGCAGCGCCTCGGCCATCGGCGCCCGCCAGTGCGCGGCCAGCGCGCCGAGCCCCGGCAGCTTCACGCCCATCGAACAGCGGTAGGAGGGGATCCGGTCGGTCACCCGCACCGCGCCCCACAGCCCCGAGAACACCAGCAGCGAGTCCGCCGCGCGCCGCTGCGCCGCCGCGTCCAGCGTGGCCAGGCCGAGGGCGTCGTAGAGGACACCGGTGTAGATCTCCCCGGCGGGGCGGGCGCCGGCCGTGCGCAGCCCGGCGTTCTTCGCGACCTCCCCGCGCAGCCCCTCGCTGAGCCCGAGCACCTCGCGCGCCTTCTCCTCGTCGCCGGCGCACAGTTCGACCAGCTCGCCGAGCACGGCCTCCCGCGCGGCGGTCAGCCCCGGCAGGGACAGCGACCGCAGCTCCAGCGGGGCGCCCTCGCCCCCGTTCGCCTTGCCTTCCGAGGGCGGCAGCAGGACCAGCAACACGTACTCCTCACGTAGACCTCGGCGCCAGGGTACGGCGTGCCCGCCGCACGGCCGCGGCCTACGCTCGCTGTATGCCCCGCCGCAAGATCCACGTCACCGGCGCCCCGGAAGCCCCCCTGCGGGCCGCGCTCGCCGCCCTGCGCGCCGGACTCGGCATCCCGGACGCCTTCCCGCCCGAGGTCCTGCAGGAGGCCGAGCGCGCGGCGCGGGCCCCCGCCCCGCCGTCGTACGACGCCACCGGCATCCCCTTCTTCACCGTCGACCCGCCCGCCTCCACGGACCTCGACCAGGCGGCCCACCTGTCCCGGCGCGGCACCGGCTACCGCGTCCGGTACGCCATCGCCGACGTCGCCGCCTTCGTCGCGCCCGGCGGACCGCTGGACGCCGAGACGCACCGGCGGGTGACCACTCTGTACTTCCCGGACGGAAAGGTCCCGCTGCACCCGGCCGTCCTCGGCGAGGACGCCGCCAGCCTGCTGCCGGGGCGGACCCGGCCGGCCGTGCTGTGGACCGCCGACCTGGACGCGGAGGGCCGCACGGTCGCCGTCGACGTGCGCCGGGCCCTGGTGCGCAGCCGCGCCAAGCTCGACTACGCGGGCGTGCAGCGGGCCGTCGACGCGGGAACGGCCGAGGAACCGGTCGCGCTGCTGAAGGAGATCGGGCAGGTCCGGCAGCGTCTCGAAGCCGAACGCGGCGGCATCTCCCTGGACGTGCCCGAGCAGGAGATCACGGAGGACACCGCCGGCGGGGACGGCGCCCGCACCTACGAGCTGTCCTACCGCGCCCCGCTGCCCGCCGAGGGCTGGAACGCCCAGCTCTCCCTGCTCACCGGCATGGCCGCGGCCGACCTGATGCTCGCGCACGGCACCGGCATCCTGCGCACCCTCCCGGCCGCCCCGGACGGCGCCGTGGCCCGGCTGCGCCGCACCGCGACCGCGCTGCACATCGACTGGCCGCACCACATGTCGTACGCGGCCCTGCTGCGCACCCTGGACCCGCGGAACCCGCACCACGCGGCCTTCCTGCAGGAGTGCACGACCCTGCTGCGCGGCGCCGGCTACACCGTCTTCCGGGACGGCCGCCTGCCCCCGCTCACCACGCACGCGGCCGTCGCCGCCCCGTACGCCCACTGCACGGCCCCGCTGCGCCGCCTCGCCGACCGGTACGCCGCGGAGATCTGCCTCGCCGCCGTCGCCGGACAGGACCCGCCCGAGTGGGTCCTCGCCGCGCTGGAGGCACTGCCCGGACGGATGGCCGAGGGCTCCCGCCGGGCGGGCACGGTGGAGCGGGAGTGCGTCGACCTCGTGGAGGCGGCCCTGCTCAAGGACCGCGTCGGGGAGGAGTTCGACGGCTGCGTGGTCGACGTGGACGAGCGCCGGCCGACCGTGGGGACCGTGCAGGTGACGTCCCCGGCGGTCATCGGCCGGGTCGAGGGCGAGCGGCTGCCGCTCGGCGAACGCCTGCGGGTACGGCTCACCCGGGCCGACCCGGCTTCGGCGAAGATCCTCTTCACCGCGGTGTGAGAACAGCACGCGCGGCCTCCTCCACCCGCGGGTCGTCCGGCGCGGCGTCCGCCAGCGCGTCGATCAGCGCGTACGCCCGTTGGGCCGGTGCCACCGCGTCCGGATCGTCCAGGAAGCCACGCAGCGCCGACAGCAGCCGCTCCCCAGTCCTCGTCTGGCGCCGCGGTGTCGATCAAGGCGAGGAGCTCGCGGTTTTCGGCGGCGATGGGGGGCGCCGCAGATCAGCCGCGCCAGCAGCCCGGCCAGCCCGGGCGACATCGGCCCTCGGCGGGCAGCCCGCCGGCGTCCAGCAGCGCCCGCAGCCGCTCACGCCGCTCCCGGATTCCCGCCTCCTGCCGGGCCAGGTCCAAGTCCAGCTCGGTGAGCACCTCGGCGAGGTCGTTGCCCGCGTCGTCCGCGAGCACGTCTCGCACCTCAGTGAGGCCCCGTCCCAGCTCGGTGAGCCGCCGGGCCCGGGCCAGGACGACGGCGTGCCGGAGCGTGTAGTCCCGGTGACCCCAGGCGAGGCGCCCGGGCTCGGGCAGCAGACCCAGGTGGTGGTAGTGCCGCACGGCCGGCGCGGTGACGCCGACGGCGGCGAGTCCTCCGAAACGCATGGGGCCAGTACAGACGTTGACGTCATGGCATGGTCAAGTGTCCCCCGGCCGCGACTCCCGGCCACCGGCCGCGGGGCGGCACACCCTCGCCCGGCCGGGCACACGGCCACCTACCCAGCCCGGTCGGGCACACGGCCCCTTCCGCTCCGGGCCGCGCGCAGACCGTGGCACCGGGCCGCCCCACGCCGCTGGGCCGGGTGCCGTGCTGCCGACGCGCGGCTGCTCCGGTGACTCGCCCCGGGCCCCGCACGGTCTGGCGTTCGACCGGGGCGTGATCGTGGAGGGCTGGGGCGCGGTCGTCGCCGGTGCCCTGCCCGGAGAGGACCACGGTGGCAGCTGGTAGCCGTCCTGGGCGGGCACCGTCCCCGCGACGGCTGCCGGTCTACGAGACGGCGCGCGCCCGGTACCATGGTCGGCACGGCAGACGAGCCGGGCGGACGGCCGCGTGGAGTCCCCTAGGGGGCTTCCCGAGGAACGTCCGGGCTCCACAGGGCAGGGTGGTGGCCAACAGCCACCCGGGGTGACCCGCGGGACAGTGCCACAGAAAGCAGACCGCCGGGGACCTCGGTCCTCGGTAAGGGTGAAACGGTGGTGTAAGAGACCACCAGTGCCCAGGGTGACCTGGGCAGCTAGGTAAACCCCACCCGGAGCAAGGTCAAGAGGAAGCACTCCGGTGCTTCTGCGCGGACGTTCGAGGGCTGCCCGCCCGAGTCCGCGGGTAGACCGCACGAGGCCGGCGGCAACGCCGGCCCTAGATGGATGGCCGTCGCCCGGGGCTCCGCGAGGAACCCCGGGAACAGAACCCGGCGTACAGCCCGACTCGTCTGCCTCAATTTCCATACCGGTTGCGGTCTTACAACGGCTAACACAATGAGGTGGATCCGCCCTGGTTCCCGTGTCTGGTACGACGGTTGAGCGTTCGGTCCGGGTGTGGAAAGTGTGCCGTGGATCGTGTCGGACGAGCTGTGGAACCGCCTAAAGCCGCTGCTGCCGCAGCGCACGCGGCGCTTCCGGTACCCAGGGCGCAAGCCGTTGCCGGACCGCGAGGTGCTGTGCGGGATCCTGTACGTGCTGCACACCGGAATCCAGTGGAGTACCTGCCCAAGGAGCTGGGCTTCGGCTCAGGCATGACCTGCTGGCGCCGGCTGCGGGACTGGAACGAGGCCGGCGTCTGGCAGCGTCTGCACGAGGTGCTGTTGGCTGAGCTGAACGCCGCCTCACGGCTGGATCTGTCCCGCTGTGTGGTCGACTCCTCGCACGTCAGGGCCTTGAAAGCGGGCAGCACACAGGCCCGTCGCCGGTCGATCGCGGCCGGGCCGACTCGAAACACCACCTGATCACCGACGGGCACGGCACTCCGCTCGCGGTCCTGCTGACCGGTGGAAACCGCAACGACGTCACGCAGCTGCTGCCACTCCTCGACGCGATCCCGCCGGTACGCGGCCGCATCGGCCGCCCCCGTCGCAAGCCGGACTCGCTGTTCGCCGACCGCGGCTACGCCCACGACATCTACCGCCACCAGGTCCGCGCCCGAGGCATCGTGCCCGCCATCGCCCGCCGCGGTACCCGCCACGGCACAGGGCTCGGCACCTACCGCTGGGGGATCGAGCGAACCTTCGCCTGGCTCCATGGCTTCCGGCGCCTGCGGATCCGCTGGGAACGACGAACCGACATCCACGAAGCGTTCCTGAAGCTTGCCTGCTGCTTGATCACCCACCGACAGCTCGGCTCATTGTGTTAGCCGTTGTTATGACTCTTCCATCGCCAGCTTCGGTGAGGTTGAGTGCGCCCCGCGATGGCCTTACGTGCTCTCGTCAGCGAGACGAGTACCAGATCGCTGTCCTGCCCTGCCAGCTCCGAGCTTCTTTCCTGGAGGGAAGGAGCTCCGCCTACTGGGCTGAGGCCTCATGTCACCGCACACGATCGACCACACGCCATTGCCCACTGGCAGCGAGAAGATGGGAGGAACCGGGTAAGGAAGAAAGCCGAACTGGACACGGGGCTACGTCCATGATGGCAGGATCATGGTCCGGTCCGACCACCTTGGGGGAGCAGTTTGGCATGCACGCTCAGGAAACGACTTTCAGCGAGCTCGTCCAGGGCGAGAAGCAGTTCCAGGTACCGCTTTACCAACGCACGTACAGTTGGCAGCGGGACGAGCTGCAGCAGCTTTGGGTTGACGTGTTGGAGCTGGTCGAAGAGCGTTTAGAGGGCCGAACCCCTGCGGCGCACTTCCTGGGCTCCGTAGTGCTGGCACCCGATCGAATCACCGCGGGCGGCATGCAGCGCTGGCTCGTCGTCGACGGTCAACAGCGGCTCACCACTCTTATGCTTGCCTTCACTGCCCTGCGCGACCGCCATCGGGAACGCGGCGCGGAGCAGAAGGCCGAGCGCATCCATGACCTCGTGCTCGTCAATAAGTACCGAAGCGGCGACGACCGCTACCGCCTTCTACCGACGCAGGCGGACCGCGATGCTTTCACCGCCTGCATCGAGAGGTCACCCCGGGCCGGAGGCCCCGGCAACGTGGGTGCTGCCTACCGGTTCTTCCTGGGTGCCCTCACCGAGGGTGAGGAGAGCGGTGGTGAGGCATGGACGGACGCGGTGGAAACCGTGCTCAGCGGTCTGTTGTCGATCGTGGAGATCACCGCAGCGGAGGGTGACAACGTCTATCGGATCTTCGAGTCGATCAACAACACCGGTGTTGGACTCAGCCAGAGCGACTTGCTGCGCAACTACCTCTTTATGTGTCTGCCGACTCGCGGCGAGGCCGTCTACCGCAGCCTTTGGCTACCAATGCAGGATCGGCTGGGCCCCACCAACCTCGAACTCCTCGTCTGGCTCGATCTGGTGGTGGCTGGCAACAGCCGCGCCAAGCAGAGCGAGATCTATCGGGACCAGAAGAAGCGCCTGGAGCCCGTGAGCTCCGACGAGGCGGCTCTGGAAGCCGAGATCGCCTCCCTGGCCCGCAGGGCGGAACGCCTGATGAGGATCCTGGAACCCGAGAGGGAACCCGATCCGGAACTTCGCGAAGTGCTGGAAAGGCTCTCCCGGTGGGGCGGCCAGACTCACTACCCACTGGCGCTCCACTTGCTCGACCGGGTGGACGATGGCCAGGCCACACCCCACCAAGCTGCTCAGGCGCTGGTGTATGCCGAGAGCTACATGGTGCGGCGTCTCTTCACCGGGTATTCCACCACGGGTAGCAACCGGGTGTTCATGGAGATGCCCAAGGAGATCGAGAAGGACGGCGACCCGGCCGAGGCTGTACGTCGCTTCCTGTCCAAGAGCCAGACGGGCGCCCGCGTCTGGCCCGACGACGACGCCGTCCGCGAGGCGATCCGTACCCGGCCCTTCTACAAGGCGGGTCGCAGCAATCAGCGATTCCAGGTATTGCGCAGGCTGGAGGAGAGCTACGGAGCGAGCGAACCGGTCGACTTTGCCAAGGCGCGGCTGACCGTCGAGCACGTGCTGCCGCAGAGCCCCGCTCAGCAGTGGCTGGACCTGCTCGCAGAGGAAACCGAGGACGGACAGAGCCCGGAGGAACTTCACGCCGCCCTGGTCCACACACTGGGCAACCTGACCCTTTCCGCGGACAACGCAAAGCTGTCGAATCATCCCTTCCGTCGTAAGCAAGAGATCCTGGACTTCAGTGCCCTGCGCATGAACCAGGAGATCGCCGGGTGGGAGCGGTGGGGGAAGGCGGAGATCCTCGACCGCGCCGCCGACCTCGCCGACCGGGCGGTCCGGCTGTGGCCTGGCCCCGTAGCGGGCACCGTCCCCGTGGACGACGAGTGGTCCGGCTGGAAGGAGCTGCGGGCCGCGCTCCTCGCCATGCCGGCCGGAACATGGACGACGTACGGCGATGTCGCGGCGCTCATCGGTACCCACGCCGTCCCGGTCGGCCAGCACCTGGCGTCCAGGGCGAATGTGCACGGCGCCTACCGGGTGCTGACGGCGGACGGCCGCGTGTCGGCGGGCTTCCGCTGGCCGGACGGCCAGGAGACGGGAGACGTACGGACCCGCCTGGAAGCGGAGGGCGTCCCCTTCGACGAGGCGGGCCGGGCTCGCCGATCTCACCGGTTGACCACCGCCGACCTGGCAGCCCTACTGGGCAAGGACATCGCCGAGGACGCCGAGCCGTCACCACAAGCCGACGACGAGCAGCAATCGGCGGCCAGCCGGTTCGAAAAGCAACTGCGGGACAACCAGACCGGGGAAACCGTCGACGGTGTCCTGAACGTCCTGCGCTTCTGGGAGCGACAAGGCGGTCATCTCACCTACGGGCGGGCAAACGAAACCAGTTGCTTCCCCACGGCGCGTTTCGGCAGTGCCCCCGACTCCCGAGCACTGTGGCCACTGGCGCTCTATCCGATCTCCGGCACGGTCGAGGTCGTCTTCCAGTATCTGAAGCGGCGTCCCCCGTTCGACGACGAGCCGCTGCGGCGAGAGCTGATGACCCGGCTGAACGGGATCCAGGGCATCGACTTGGCCGAGGCCAAACTGGACCTGCGCCCGTCCTTTCCGCTGGAGGTCTTCGCCGAGCACAGTGAGGAAATCTGCGGAGTGCTGGAGTGGTTCGCGCACACAGCTGCGCTCGCGGAGGCCCGCCGCATGATGGACGAGAACCCCGACACCCTCTGATAACACCAGGTGAAGTGTGGGGCATAGGAACTTCGAGCCCCACATGTGCCGAGCCGCGTCCCGCACGCCGCGCGTGCGGGACGCGGCGCTACGGGCGTGGCGCGGTGACCGGTGGCAGGAACGGGCTCGGCACACCGTGCCAGGACACCCGCAGTGCCTCCCGAGCCCTCGTACACGCCACGAACAGCAGACTCAGTTCGCTGTTCAGATCCTCCTGGTGCTGCTGAGCGTCGATGTCGGCGGCGGTGACGGCCGACTTCATCGGTACGGTGCCATCATTGACGCCTGTCACGGCGACGCAGCGGAATTCCAGCCCCTTCATCCGGTGCATGGTCCCGATCCGCACGCCGGGGCCGCCGCGGCCAGCGCCGAGCACACATGCCCTGATGCCGGCTCGCTCCAGGGCTTGCGCGATGTCCCGTCCCAGCTGGATGAAGCGCACCGCCACCCCGATGTCCTCCGCGTCCACTCCCGCGCCGATCCAGTCCCGCACCCGGGCGACCAGTGCCTCGATTTCCTCGGACTTGGTGGCGTACCCGACCGTCTCCGGCCGCTCACCGTGCATCGTGGAGCGGTACCCAGCCAGTGTCTCGTTGCCGTCGTCCATGTCGTCGGGTTCCTCGCCAGTCAGCAGTGAGGAAGACCAGGCCAGGATCTGCTGCGTGGTGCGGTAGTTGATCCGCAGCCGGTGCGAGCGCCCGACGACCGGGATGCCGAGTGAGCGCAGCGAAACCCGGTTCCCGTAGATCCGCTGGTGGGTGTCGCCGGCAAGGAAGAGATCGTCCTGGCCGGTGGCTACCAGGGCCCGCAGGAATCGCCACTGTGCGGGGTGCAGATCCTGTGCCTCGTCTATCACGACATGGCGGTACGCCCTCTCCCTCCGGCCGTCCAGGATACGTGCCGCCTCCGCGCACACCTGTAGGAATGTCCACTCTCCCGCCTGACGCAGCTGCTCCTCGAAGGCGGAGACTGCCCGCCACACCTGAAGCCGTTTCAGCGGCGGGAGCGCGGTGCCACGACCGGTGCGCGGCACCTTCAGGTACTCCTCCGGTTCCGTCAGCGCCTGCGCCAGGACGACTTGACGCCACTCCTGGTCAAGGAAGACGTCGGTGAAGTCGATCCCCAGCCGCCGCGCGATCCGAGCCCAGCGGGCGGTGATCTCCTTCCGGTCGAAGACCAGCTTCAGCGGGGTGCCGCCACGCTCCGCCCGTACGATCTCGTTGGCCAGGGCGTCGACGTTGACCACCCGTATCTTCGCCCGGACGTCCTTCTCCTCGACCAGTAGTGCCAGGCAGCGTTCCAGTTCCGCGGCGAGGTCCTTGGTGTATGTGGTGAGCAGGACGCACCCGTCGGGGGCGTCGGCGGGCAGCCGCCGCGCCAGGTGGTACGCCCTGTGCAGGGCGACCACGGTCTTTCCGGTGCCGGGTCCGCCGGTGACGCGAGCCGGCCCGGCGTAGCCCTCGTAGTACGCGACGCGGTACTGGCTCGGATGCAGGAAGACCCGCCAGGCGTCGAACGGGCGCTCCAGAATCCCCTGCAGTTCCACGGGGCCCGACACAAGAGCGACCCGGCCGCGGGAACGGGCCATCGCGGCTCCCAGCTCATCAGCGTCGTCGGCCGCGGGAGCTTGCGCGGCGGTCCGGGCGTACGCCTGCACCAGCTCCCGGTCGATCGCTTCCGGCGTCATGCCGGTCGCGAGCCCCAGCAGCACGTCGTACTGATGCTCCGGGAGCACCTTGTGCAACGCCTCCAGATGATCCTCGTCCGGGATCAGCCGGATGATCGGCAGGATCTCCTCGTCCACGCCGAGGCTGCGCAGCATCTTGTCCGGATACTTGGAGGTGGGAAACAGACGGGGCGACTCCTCGGCGGCCAGCGCCCGCAGCCCGGCCGTGACCCGCTCCAGGGCCACGTCATTGCGTATCTCGATGCCGTGCGTCGCCTCGTTCACCGACACGCGGTGCTTGGCGGCCCAGTCGTTGGCCTTGTCGTGGGGAAGGACCTTCAGCAGCAGATAACTGCCCCCGGTCTCGGCCTTGAGGACGACGCCTCGCCAGAAGTCGGTGATGCGGATGGTCCGCAGGCGCGGATCCCTCTGGTGCGTCAGCTTCTCCAGGTGCAGCCCTGCGTGTGTGGCCGCCGCGAACTTCTCGAACACCTCGAAGACGCGCTTCTGGACAGGTTTCTCCAGCGCTGCGAACTCCAGCAGGAAGTCCCGGTGCATCCCCAGCGTCGCCATCAGCGCCCCCTCCGGCCGGCCCCTCAAGAAAACACCCTCACCTTACTGACCGGCTGCGGTGCGGGACGCAGGTCCGTGCTTTCGTGGGCACGGACGGAGTGATCCGCCGCCTGCTTGGAGCGGTGCGCGTCAGTTGACTCGGCGATTGCCGGGCGGAACCTCGCTCCGGTGCATCCCGACGACGACGGAGCCCGGTCCTCCGACGGACAGACTCCTGCGTATCAGGGCGATGACGTAATCCCAGCTGGTGCCGCGCGTGCCGATCCAACCGTCCCTGAGCAACGTGGTGAAGGTGGTGTTGTTCAAATACCGGGGAACCGACTCCTCGACGATGCGTGTCCCACCGGACGGTCCACCGGACTCGGGGCGCTGGAGCAGCTCCCAGAAGTGCTCCCGGGTGAGGTACATGCCGGGGATGAGGGCGGCCGAGTTCATCATGAAGGGAACGGTCCGGCACAGCTTGACCATGCTCGGCGTGGTGACCAGGCGTGGATCTCCCAGTGGCCCGGAGCCCTGGTGACTCGTACGAGCCCATTCGTCCTGGGCCCTGCATTCCTCGTCCACGGCTTCCATCCGCTTCAGCTCCCGCTCACCGGTGCTGTCGTGCCAGTAGACCCAGCTGCGTCCGCTCTGACGCATGCGCTTGTACTGGACCGTGGCCACGCTGCGCGTGTGCTCGTTCACATAGATCATGTCGACGCCCATGGCGGTCTCGGCACGCGTGCGGTTGGCGTTGTACACGAACAGCCGGTGAGGGGATTCGGAGTTGCGGCGGTAGATCCGCCAGCCGACCTGTACGGCATCGTCTCCCTGCATGCCGGGAAAGCGCATGTAGTCATGGACGATCTGCTGATCCTCGATCTGCCGGAGATCGGGCAACCCTTCGAGGAAGGGGACGGATCGGGGATGGGGATCGTTCCCACCGTACGGCGGCTGCCACGCTTCGAGCGGATCGCGGTCCGCACCGAATGCCTCGAGGAGAGTGCCCACAGCGTCCTTCTCGAGGCTCAGCCGTTCCCCCACCTCCCCTGTCGGAGGATTGGCTCCGAGACTGTTCTGCAGATCGTCCAGCATCTTGTTCAATTCTGGCCGCAGCTGCCGGACACCGTTGAGCAGATTGTCGCCGGCAGCAGGGGACATACGGCCGTCGTCGCGGAGAAATCTCCGGCCGGCTCCCATAGCGTCCTCGAGATCGACGAGCGGCAGGGGCCACTGGAGTGCCGTGAAGTCACGCGTGATCAGAGACCGCTCGTAGGTGCCCGACCGCCTGCCGGGGAAGACGCTGCCCACTCCGATGATTTTGCGCTGCCCGTAGCGTTCGTGGCCGTCCGTGAAGAAGGCGAGACACCACACGCGCGGCTTTCTCCAGTCTTTATGCGGGTACGCGAAGGTTCGCTCGCCCCGGGTCAGCCACTTCGGAGGTTTCTCGGGTAGCCGCTCCATCATCAGCGCAGTGCTGTGTACGAGAGCGACAGCGACCATCTGTTACCTCCTGCATTTTGTGGGACTGGAGGCCCACATTGTTGGGCAGGTCCCGGCCATCAGAGCGGAGTAGCTGACAACCGGCCACGTGAATGGCGTTGATTCGACGGTGATGACGTCGACGAGGCGTCGGTGCGGGCGGCGTCAGGGAGTGGCCTGCCATCGCGCCAGAACCCCTCGGCGCTGCAGTTCCCGTATGTGGTCCGCCATCCGGCCTGGCATAGGGCCGCCCTTCAACAGCACTCCCGCTTCGATGTTTCGCTCAGCGCCCGACGCCGTGAGGTTGGCGCTGGTGAGGAAGAGGATCCGGTCGTCGGCCACCGCCAACTTCGCGTGCAACCGACAGCCGGGAGCGGCGCGTCGGGAATTCGGCCAGTGCCAGAGTCGCAGCCCGGGTATGCCGGAGAAGGCGTCGGCCGGCTCGCCTCCGGAGAGGAGTCCGCCCGCGCCTTCCAGCGTCTCGACGACGATGTCGACCGTGACGCCACGGGCTACAGCCTCGAAGAGCGCCGCGGTCAGCGGCGCATACGAGCGGGCCGAGTAGGTCACAGCGACGATCCGGTGTTCCGCGGCGCCGACCACCTCCGTGAGTACTTGAGCGGTGGCACGGACCGGCGTCCCCGGCGTGGAGGGACCGCTCCACACGGCTCGGACCTCGGTGTCCTCGCGCCGTCGGGTCCAGGCCGCCGCGTATCCACGCAGATACGCCGCGGCCTCAGCCGGTGGCACGCCGTCCTCCTTGATCGAGACCAGCAAGGAGGAGATGGCCTCCAGCGCGGCCGATGTCGGAAACTTACCGAGGACGTACGCGGGGGAACGCCCCTGGGCGAGAAGCGTGGCCAGGGTCTTCGTCCGTGTCGGTCCGAGCGAGGCGGCGGCCGTGGCGGCCGCCGCCTCGAAGCGCTTGCGACTCACGTGCTCATCCGCTCACCTGAAATCCGGTATGAGCGCCAGTGATTCCGTGTCACCAGGCAGCGGGGTGATGAACCGCCGGTCCAGGAAACGGTTACCGCGCTCACATGTGGTCTCGGACACGAACAGGCAGGAGTGGCAGGCCGCGCCGTGCAGGAAGTCCTCCGGCGCCTGGGGAAGCCGCTCGCCGCACAGCGGGTCCGAGGAGCACCGCCCCGCCTTGTGCAGTGCCGTGCGCACGATCCTCGTCAGCCGGCTCTCCCCGGTGCTCGGGTCCTGATCGGCGAGGGACACCAGGCCGCCGAGGGTGCCCTCGGCATCCGGGACCGCCGTGTAGATGAGGATGCCGGTCCGCCGCTCCTCGGCGTCGCCGCTGTAGATCCGCTCGGCCAGGCTCGCAGAGTTGTAGCCGCACTCCATTGCGATGGTCCGGATGAGGAGGTGGGAGAGCGTGTGCAGCGCGATGTAGCGGCTGCCCGGCCAGCCATGCATCGGGTCGGAACTGTCCTGGACGCGTTCGGACTTGCGGTGTTCACGGAACCGGCGGAACGCCGCCGCGTGAGCGGCGAGCGCCTCGCTCGATGCCACGCGCTTCTCCCAGTGCTCGATCAACTGATCGTCCACCCGCAGGAACAACCCCTCGCCGCGAACCTCGCTGGCCGGTACCCAGCCGCGTTCGCGCCGTCCCAGCTCGACCCGGGTGACCAGGCCCGGGTCCTCCGGGTCGGGCGCGTCGAGCCGGGTGAAGCCGATCAGCGCCCGCACCTCGCGCAACCGTTCCACCTGCCGCACCTGGGAGAAGACGGAGGACAGAGGCTCGCTGAGGGAGGCGTCCGTCAGGGCGAAGTCCTCGGTCGGGTCGGCGGTCTTCGCCGCGGACAGCACCTGCCACTCCGGGGTCAGCAGATCAGGAGGACCCGGCGGCTGCTCGGCCTCGCCCTCCTCACCCGAAAGGGCCGCCCGGTAGGCGGAAATGGCCTGCCACACCTGTCCTGGCTCGTAGTCCCGCAGATAGCGATGGTGTTTGGACTTCTTGGCGAACATGGCGATCTCATGCTCGTCCTCGAAGTCCTCCAGGTCCGGCCAGCGTTCCTCGACGAGCTTGCGCAGCGAGTCGGTCCCGGTGTCGGGCAGCGCCAACGCGCTGAGCGTCGCCGGGAACCACTGGTTGGACGCCCCCACGACCAGCAGATAGGGCTGCTCGTCACAGTGGTCGTAGACGCCGTCGAACTGCGGGTGCCGACCGCGGCAGCGAGGCAGGTTCTCCCGGCCCTTGTCGCCCATCGCGTCCCGGATGTTGCGCTTGGCCTTCTTGCAGACCAGGCATTCGAGGGAGACGTTCGCCGCGAGGTTGCCGCCCCTGTCGCGCATACGCAGCGTCGGGTATGTCGTGTCAGGGCAGCCCCGGCCCTCGTGGACGAACTCCGTGTACGGGAACTCGTCGAGGTGCCCCCTGGTGCAGGCCAGCGCGAAGCGGGCGGCGACGGCGAGGGGCTTGCGGCCCTTCTTCTTCCGGTAGCAGTTCTCGTGGTAGAAGCGTGCCTCGTCGGGGCGCCGGGGGTTGTTGTTCTCGAACCCCCACTTGCCCGAGCCCAGGGAGGCCAGCTCATTGCACGCGGTGCAGCGCAGCCACTGCGGAAAGGGGGTCACGGGCACCCCGATCCTTGCCGCGTACCCCTTCGGGTCGGTGTCGGTTCCGGGAATCCACGGCGCACTGCGCAGTTCGGTCACCTGGTTCGGGCCGTAGCGGCGCAGCGCCCGGTTGACGGCCCGGCGCAGCCGGGGCTCCTCGATCACCGGATCGGGCACACCCGCGTAGCTCCAGTGGTCGAGGCCCTTCACCATGACGGAGAAGTTGGGCAGGTCGACGAGCGCGCCGACGCCGCCGGTGAACATGAGGTGGCTCGGCCGTACGGCACCCACCCGCCTGAAGTATCCACCGCTCATGATCGCTGCCCCCTGGCCCCCGTGCCGTTGCCGTCGGAGTCCGGCACCTCGCCGAACTCGTCGCCGCCCACCGTGTCCGCGCTGTCGCCGTCTCCGGTCCCGGTCGGCGGCCCGAACTCCCATGCCTTGCCGGACGGGGCCGTCAGCACCGTGTCGGCGGGCAACAGCATGTTGATCTCGTTCTCCGTCTCGCGCATCGACTGGGGAACGGTGAGGACGTCCCAGCCGCTGCCGTCCGCGTTGCTCAACAGCCCCAGAAGCGTCTGCTTCTTCCGGGTCTGGCCCCGGTAGCCGAGCCTGCCCTGCTCGCCCTTCTTTGCCAGCCAGGCATCGCGCAGGGTGTCGATGCGCTCGGCGAGGTACTCGCGGGCGCGCTCTCCGTCCACCGACTCGGCACGTGCCAGCAGCCGCCGCTCGACCTCCCGCACCCGCGGGTCGTCGAGGTCCACTTCCCCCGCGTCCGCGTTGTCGGAGAACTCGTCGCAGGCCTGCCGAACGGCCGAGATGTACGTGGCGGTGGTGCCCCGGTCGAGCGCCCGCCGTGTGAAGGGGGTCACCGACAGCGCCTCGACCTGCCGGTAGAAGGTGGCGTGGTAGTGCTCGAAGTCCTCGAAGTGGGCGAGGTCCCGGGGGCGTGCCCAGTTGTAGAGCGTGATCACGATCCCGGGCCGCTTGGCCTGACGTCCGACACGCGACGAGGCCTGGATGTATTCGGCGGTGTTCTTCGGCTGCCCGGTGACGACCATCAACCCGAAGCGGGAGACGTCCACCCCCACCTGCAGCATCGACGTGGCCAGCACGTAGTCGACCGGCCTGCGGTGCGGCAGGGCGGGCAGGACCCTCGGCTGGCGCGCCTTCCCCGCGTCCCGGAACTCGTCGATGATCGCCTGCTTGCGCACCGACGTGTCGTGCTCCGGGTTGAAGCCGATCTCCAGCCGCTTCAGGGTGGCACTGATGTCGGCCGATGAAATGCGGGAGGTCAGCTCCTGGAGGTTGAGCATGTCGGTGTCGCGCAGCAGCCGGTCGGCGATACCCCGGCGGCGCCCGTTGGCCCGCAGCCGGCTCGGCACGTCGTCGTCGAGGACCCGCCGCATACCGGCGAGCTCCTTGGTCGCGTTGAAGTACCCGACCACCGTCATGTACGGATCGGCGGGCGCACCGTAGAGGTCGAACAGGTGCTGCCCGGCCAGCAGCAGGATCTCCGCGACGCGGATCTCTGCGGCCTTCATGCGCACGCCGTGCGCGCACACCCCGTAGTACCGCCGTCCCGGGTTCTCGCGGGTGACGTCCACCTGCTGGGAGAAGAAGGTGTCCCCGACGTCCACCACCTGCGGCGGGAAGATGGCCAAGTCCCGGGCGAAGACCCCCAGCACCTGGGCACGGGCGTTGCGCGTCGTTGCCGTCGACGCGACGATCTTCGGCCCGGTCTCCCGGAGTTCCCCGCGCGCGTCCTTCACCCGCCAGGTGCACAGCTGGTCGACGGCCGACTCGAACAGTCCCACGGTGGTGCCCAGCGCCCCGGAGATCAGGTGCAGCTCGTCCTGGATGATGAGGTCCGGTGGCCGCAGGCGTCGCGGCATCGGCCGGCTGGTCACGGCTTTGTGCTTGTCCTTGGCGTTGTGCCGGGAGCCGCAGCCGATCTCCTCGTCCAGGTCGTCGTGGCGGTAGCCGTGCCGCTCGCAGTACTCGGTCACGCGCCCGAACAGCAACCCCGCGTAGCCGCGCCACGGCAGCTGCGCGAGCTTGTCCACGGTCGCGATCAGCAGGCTCGGCACCAGCCGGTAGATCTCCTCGTCGACCGTGAGGATCGGCAGCCCCTCGCCGGGTGACAGCACCCGGGAGAACGGACAGGGCTCCGCGTCCTCACCGCGCGGACAGTACACCAGGATCCGGCGCCGTACATCGTCCGGCCTCACATCCCGCCACGCCCGCAGTTCCTCGCCGCACCACGGGCAGGACAGCACCTGCAGCACGTTCGCGTGCCGTCCCGAGGCGGACTCGGTGGCCTCGGCGATCTGCTGTGCCGCGTCGCCGTACCAGTTCGGCGACACACCGGCGCCGACCCACAGCCCGATGCGGAACGGCCGGCTGCCCCAGACGGCCTCGTCCTCTCTGCGCAGCACCTCCGCCGCGCAGACCAGGGCCGATGCCCGCTGGAACTGCTGGGCCGTCAGCAGCCGCAGGGTGTAGCGCATCAGTGCGGCCACACCGTCACGTCCCTCGCGGGCGTCCTCCCCTTCCCCGACGACCTTCTGCAGCCGGCGGATGGCGAACGTGTAGGCCGCCAGGCCCAGGTAGGCCTCTGTCTTGCCGCCACCGGTCGGGAAGAACAGCAGGTCGACCGTGGCGGTGCTGTCCGCCCGGCGCTCCTTGTGCGCGGGGTCGGTGAGCGAGCACAGGTTGAGCAGCACGAACGCCAGCTGGAAGGGATACCAGCTCGCGGCCGCGGCGCCGCGGCCGCAGACCTCGGCGTACGCCGCCGCGTACGTGGGCGGGTTCTCGCCGCCCTCGGCCCGCAGTGCGGCCGTCGCCGTGGCCCGCCGCTGCATGGCCATCGCCCGGTTGGCGAAACGGAACGCGCGCAGCGCGTCACGGTCGGCGTGCAGCAGGTCGATGCCGAGTGCGATCCTGGCGCACGCGTCGCGCGCCTCCTCGACCGCCCGCAGCGCGGTGGTGCGCAGCTCGCCGGAGAGCGACTGCGCCTTGGCGGCCTGCTGCTGCAGCCAGCCGTCGTAGCCGTCGGCCAGCGGCTGCAGGACCTTCAGGAGCTCGTCGCGGCGCTCCCACACAGCCAGTTCTGCGAGCTTGTCCATGCTCACTTCGAGTCCCGCGAGGAGCGGCTGCTGCGCCGTGCTCGGCGCGACCGTGGCGGGTACGTCCTTCACCGGCAGCCAGGTCGTCTCCAGCTTGACCGCACGGCGCCCCTTCGGCAGGACCTGCGCGTGCACGGCGACGTTCCGCCCGTGCGCGTGCTTCAGTTCCTGCCGGTACAGCAGCCGCAGATGCTGCTCCTCGGGGCTCTCCTGGAGCCGTCCGGGTTCGTCGGACAGCGGGTCGTCGATCGGCAGGAAGACGCTGGACTGCCCGTCGAAGGAGGTGACCTCGAGCTTCGTCTGGAACAGCCACTGTCCGTCCCGCTGCTCGCGCGATTCCTTCAGCGCGTTGATCAGCGACACGTCGACGAAGCGCAGGTTGTCCGCACCGTCGACCGTGCCGGGCCGCTCCCGTACGTGCACGTCGAGCCGGATGCAGGGAAGGTTCGGATCGCTCTCATCGGCGCCCTCCAGGACCTTGCGGAGGGTGCCCGGTGCGTCGACGGGAATGTCCACCTCGTGCCGGACCGGCTCCCGCGACCATGTGCGGACCGTGCGGCCGTCGTCGGTCCTGCCGTCGCTCTGCCGGTACCGTCCCCAGGAGGCGACCACACTGAGCATGCCGACGTCGGCGGGCACCAGGAAGCTCAGGCCCATGGACGACGCCCACAGCCGTCCGGCCGCCTGAGGGGTGAGCCGGTCCGTGAGCTCGGAGTCCTGCCCGTCGCCCTCCCCGCCGACCTCGGTCTCCGCCTGGCCGGCCGCGACCTTCACCGGCTGGTCGGTCGGCGCGGGGCGGGGCCCGAGCAGCCCGACGAGGTAGCGGTCGCGGGGGCCCGCACTGTTGGGCGGCAGCGTTTCGGTCTCGTCGCCCGCCCACGGCCCCAGGAGGTCCCATGAGATCAGCTTGCCGAGTTCCTCGCGGACGTCGTACGACGAGCCGGGCCGGAAGGTCTGGGGGACCTCGTCAACGGGGTGCGGAACGCCGGGCGTCGGAGCGGCGGCGTTCTGTGGTGACGGCATGCGCGTTTCCCTCCCTGGGCACCGATGGGCACCCGCGAACAACGATAGGGCGGCCCACCGACAGAGCGGTGCCCGCACAAACTGCGCACGCCAAGAATGTCACTTGTGTACTGGGTTCACAAGTGACTTCTTCTGTTGTCTCGCGTAGGGTGCGGGCTGGAAGGCACCAACTGACACATAATCAACCATGGTGTCGGTAAGCGCAGTTGTTGAGGGGTGGGAAGTGGACAACGGCAGGGAGTTCTCCGACGCCGGAGCCGAGTGGTGGGAGGGCATCATCCAGGAACTGGCGTACGAACTGGACTCCGCCTGCCCGGGGACGGAACGATTCCTCCCCGAAGACCTGGGAGACCTCACCCTCGTACAGGCCATGCTGATGGTCCGCACGGCGTTGCGCGACCAGCGGGTGACAGCGGCCACCGACATCGCCGACGAGCTCTACTCGCTCTGGCCGGACCGGGAACCGCCCCTGGAGGACTGCGCCGACCTGGTCGCACGCCTCCTCCGCCACCTGCACGAGCACGCGCTCCCGCTGCTGCGCTCCTGGCGCACGTCCGACCTGTGGACCGGCCTCCTCCAGTTGTACGCCGCACGACGGGCGGCAGCCGTCGGCGCCCTGCGCACAGCGCGCGAACTGGACGAACGCTGGATGCTCGACCCGCGTGCGATGAGCGACGGATCCTTGGACCGGCCCTTGGACCCGGGAGCCCGGTGGCAGTCCTTCGCCTCCTACCTGCGCACCACCCAGCGGGACAACGTCACGGGAGCCGCCCTCGGACTGCTGGACCGAGCCGCTGTCGCCCGGCACCTGAGCAGTTCGGCCCAGTGGCTCGGGGAGTACCTCGGAGAGGCCCGGCACCTCGTCGCACTCGGCAGTGAGGCGCAGGCCGCGGAACACGTCCGCCACCGGGCCGACGAGTTGAGCTCCGGCACGGGCGGCGGCCTCTGGAGGGACGTGGCGGCAGCGGCGGCGGACTACGCCCAAGTCTGCGAACGGGTGCGTGAGGGCCTCACGACCTACGAGCAGGAACTGCTCCGGGCGGCGCACGACGACCGGAAGCGGGACCAGGAGCTGATGCTGGAGACCTACCTCGTACGGGACGCCGACGCCGGCCCCCACCCGAGACCCCTCCTGCCGGGCTCGCAGGCGCCGGCACCGGGCTGGATGACGGCCGTGGTCGAGCTGCGCGCGGATGCCCGGGGCGCGACATCGAAGAACTTCACCTGGCACTCGCTCCCCGGCCACACCCCCTGGTGGTTCTGCGCGGTGCGCCCCGGCCCCGAGGAACGCATGGCGGCCAGGCTCGGCCACGACGGCCGGATCCAGTTCGAGGTGGGCAAGGAACGGCCGGGAGACCTGCTCATCGGCCTCCCGGACGACGAACCGGAGAGCTTCCTCCACCACCTGCGCTTCCGGTACGACGAGGACGACCCCGACGACCTGTCCCGGCTGCTGATGCTGGCCACGACCGGATGGGCCCGACTCGACATCCTGGCCGCCAGACAGGCGGGCGGACTCCGGACGTTGCGCACGATCAGGGTGGACGTACCCGAGCCGCTGAGGGAGCTGTGCGGGGAGTACGCGTACGCCAGACTGAAGCGGCTGAGCGAGATGGCGGACGAGCCCGGGGCGGAGTCCGCGGCGGCGGGGCAGGAGTGGCGTGGTGCCGGGCTGCGGCTGGACGGACGAGAAGGGGACGGCCCCTCGCCCTACGAGGCCCCGCTGACCGAGCAGGAGCGGGCTTCGGCGGTCTTCGACGGGGGACTGTTCCAGCGCGACGACACACTGTTCTGATCGCGTGGCCGACTCCGGGGTTCAGGACCGCCCTGTCGGGGACGGACGACGATCGACGTCCAGCTCGCACCAGACCGTCTTGCCCGAGGGCGGGTACGGCTCGACGCCCCAGCGGGTGGCGAGCGCCTGGACGAGCAGCAGCCCGTGCCCGCCCTCGGACTGCGCGGCGGCGAGGCCGTTGCACGGATCGGCGTATGTCCGGGCCCTCGCGGGCGGCTGCGGCAGGCACTCACCGCGCGGATCGGTCACCTCGATCCGGAGTGCGGGAGACCGCTCGCCCTGTCGATCGGCCGGGGCCTCGTCCACCGTGAGCCGCAGCCGGAAACCCCGGCCGGGCACCAGCCCGTGCAGTACCGCGTTCGACGCCAGCTCGGCGACGAGCAGCGCACCGGTCTGCGAGAGCTCCGTGCCGTGCGGCCAGCCCCAGGAATCGAACTGGTTCACCGCGAGAAGACGGGCCAGCCGCGCGCCACGTCGGGTGGAGCTGAACTGCTGGGTGAAGGTCCGGGCGGGACTGTCAGGCCCGAGGGGGGTAACTCGAAAGGCCCACGACGATGCAACTCGACAACAGGGGCTCATCGGCCGAAGTGTCACGGTCGACAGCGACGAGGACTTCGCCTTGATCACCAGGGTGAAGGCGAGGAAGAACACTCTCTCAGAGCCGCCGTCGTAGGTCACTCCACGTTGTCAGGGACTGACCCCGTGCGGTCTGCTTTAGCACAGGGCGCACGACGGAGGCAAGATGGAGAATCTGTGACCGGGAGAGCCGCCCTTCGGCTATGGGCTCGCCCTTGGACGGATCGTTGCCTGAAGCGAGCTGCTCCGCCTCGCGTCGCGCCTGGAGGTGGTGCTGCCATCTGGCGAGATCCTTGCGCGCGGAGTCGGACAGCGTGACGCGTTCGCTCAATGCCTCCGCTTCCGCAAGCAGGGCCGCCAGGCCGTCGGTGCCGATGGTGTCCTTCTCTTCCCGCATCTGGTGGATCAGACGACGGCAGCGCTTGAGAAGCGCCGAGGAACGGTCGGGTTGCTGCACGCCTACCCACGTCCTCATCTCCGCGACGATCGCCTGGTTCCGGTGCTGGGCTGCGGGAGACAGTTGCGTTCCGTGGAGGGGACCGGCCATGCGGTAGATCTCTTCCGCCCGGTCGACGTCGAGCACGCGCTGTGCCTCCCTGAACTGCTCGACCAGCGACTCGAACTGTTCGGCGGCCACATCCTTGGGTGACTTGTGTACGTGCGCCGAGGGCGCAGGCTCGGCGGCGACAGGCGGTGAAGCCGGTTGTACAGGCTCGGGCGTCTCTGTCTTGGGAACCAGCTCGGGGGTGAAGTGGTCCTCCGTTGTCCTGATGGCCCGCAGCAAGAGCTGAGCATGGTGACTCAGCGAACCACAACTGGTCGACGTGAGTTGTCCCCTTGGCCTTTGCGGTGTAGTGAGCATCGAGGCGTGCCCTGGCTTTCTTCATGGCCTTGGTTAACCTCGTGTGATCGGGGCCGTTTGTCACAGGCAACAACTCCTGCCCATGGATCCGGCCTGGTGGGAGCAGCACCACTCGACGATTGCGTTGAGCCGACTCGGCCGTATACGGCAGTGGCCTCCTCCGTGGCGGTGCGCTGGGCGGGGACAGGAACGTCTGACGCTCTCCCCACTCGTTGGGGAAGAGCGATGCCGGGGCGCCACAAACCGGTGCGCTCCGCCTCGATGCCGCCGAGCTGAACGACGCCATCGGCCCGCACCGCCCACTGCACGCCCTCTCGCGGATCGGGATCGGTGAGGAGGAGACGAGCCACTCCGTACAGCCGGTACACATACTGCTCGGTCGGCATAGGGACATCATCCGGAAGGGACACGTGCGCTCGGATGATCCTGCTGCCAGCGGGCTTCACGTCCGCGGTGATGATGTAGCGGCCCTCGGCTGCGAGTGGGGAGTGCTTGGGTGTCGGCGCTTTGGCGTCGATGGCAAAAACGATCTGGTCGGCCCGGAGGGGGAACGTTGCGGGCCGGAGCCAGGCACCTTTGCCGCGCTGAATCGCACTGTCGTCGCTGAGTAACTCCTCCAGTACTGGCGTGACCAGCCCGTCAGGAGTGAGTCGGCAATCGTCGAGAGCTGACCAGACGACAGGCCGATCGGCACGTTCGACCCCGATCAGGACGCGTCGGTCCGAGCCGTGCGTCTCACATTTCACGCGGAGTGCGTAACCCTGCCGTTGCACCATGTTGGCGGAGATCGGCCCCTCGGCTCCGAAGATCCAGTCCATCTGCTCAGAGGACGTGCTGAGTTGCTGTTCGGCCCGGTACCAGGTGCGGTAGTCCTGGGGGCAGAGCTGGAAGCGAATCCGTTGACGGGTCTTGGGGAGCCACAAGTCCACCGCATCACCGGGACTGGTTCCGAGGTTGCGAAGCTCGGCTTGAACCCGAATTCCCTGTGCCCTCAGCCAGGCTGTCAGGTCCCTCTTGATGAAGAGGTGGTCGGCGCTGTCGGCGCCGTTCGCGACGCGATCACACACGGGAGCAGTGCCGGTGTGGTCCGGGTAATGGGCGAAGTGGCAGACCTTGGTCTCATACCGCTTGGCCATCAGCTCCCCGCCACAACCGCCGAGCAGCGTGCCGCACCAAAAGCGCTTGCCGTGGAAGTGCCGGCGGAACCGATCGAGATTGTGCGGCTCTTCGGGCAGGATGACGGGCTGGTCCGCGTCCTCTGTGCCGATGACGGCAGTCTGAACGAGCCGGGTGTCGACGACAGCCATGACGCGCTCCACTGGGCGGGAGTGAACGAGGTCTGGGTGTTGCGCGTGGGGGAAGGGCGGGTCGCCGCCCGGTGTTGTGGGTGGCGGCGACCCGGGTCGTGCTCGGATTAGAAGAGGGCGTCCTGAGGCGGAAAAAGCCCGTTGTCGTCAAAACTCTGGACTGGGTCGCCCTCCTCGGTGCCGGGGATTTCCTCTCGCTGCGCCTTCTTGGCCGCGCCCTGCCCCCGCTTTCCCTTACTGCCGACCTTGCCCTTGTGAAGCCCAGCAGCGACCTCGGCAGCATATCGCTCATGGTTCAACTCGCGGAGGCGATCGATGATTTCGGTACGGACCGTCAAGTCAACCGTGTAGCGCGTTCCTTGTTCGGTTTCCTGGAAAGTGTGGCCTAGCCCTTCAGGGGTCTCTAGGAGGTCGTCCCAGCCGTACGCGCGGACTGTTGATTCGTCGATGAGACATTGAATGGCGCGGATTTTATTGATATCGCCATCGTGGCAATCAGGGTTATGAATGAGGTTATATAGATCAGTAAGTCCGATGTTCCGTTGGCGGGTTACGTCGCGTCGTGAATAATGCAGTTCCTTGCCGACCTCTTGTAGCAGAGCACGGCGACCCGGAAGGGGGAGGGGGTAATTCTCGAAGCATCTCGGCACTTGGTACCGAGGATCGTTCTTCATGGATGTGCCGTTGGTGATGGCCCACCAGTAATGGGCGAAGCTCGCCAGTGTGGCGAATGTGCCGTAGTCGGAAAAGGGAAGTATGACAACGCTATCGCCAAATGTTGGGCCGACCGGCACCTTCACGGGCGTCATAGTTTTGCTCGTGTACGCGAAGGCGATGACAGAGTCTAGTTCGCTAATTCGCCTGTACAGCTCAACTGCTGGACGGCCAAATTGCCACCAATTCGGATTGTCTTCCTCTGAGGAACCAACTCGTTCGAGTGGGATTCTTTTGTGGAGGTAAGAAAAAGGTTCGATATATGTCTTGGCCTGCTCTTCATGCCAGTCTTGAAAATTGATGATGCTCCGCCGCGCACTCTGATCTGGGGTGCCGTAAAGGTCACTGCCAGTCAAGTAAGGCCTGACTACCTCGGCATTCCTCGGGTTGGAAGCAATGAGCATCTGTGCGGTCGCAGTATCGAGGATGAATCCTTTAGCTGACGGTTTGCTTCCCTGTAGGCCGCGGTTGCTGTTCTCGGCTAGCTGAACGGGTTTCCAATCTGAGCGGCTGGCGGGCGTGAGAGTCGGCGTAATCCTGGGAACTTTTGCCCCCCCTAGGGTTACTGCCCCGAGCCACTGATCGGAACTCAGGTGGAATTGAATGATGTACACGGATGCGCTACGGCTCGGCCACGGATGCCTAGGGATAGCCTTGTAAATGACCCATCCTGCGCTGGTCAGGTTACCGAGGCTTACCTCCATGCTAGTGCCTTGAGCTACGCCCTGCGTCGTCACTAGGCCGATCTTTCCGCTGGCATTCGTGATCGTCGCGGCTCGGCGGGTGAAGAATGCAGCTAGATCTGCTCGATCCGTTTCGAATCCGGCGATCGAATCTGCCAGGTAGCGCCGGTAAGCAATGCCCATGGGGGCGGAGATTTTTGTCCCGCCCAAGAAAGGCGGATTCCCAATCACCGCATCAAACCCACCCCCCTCGAACACCTCCGGAAACACCAACGGCCAATGCACCGGCTCCCTCTCGAACCCGCCCTCCGGCAGATCCGTGGCCAGCCACTCCCGTGCCAGCGAGCGGGCCTCCTCCGTGGCCCCCTCAAGCCCCTTCGCCACGGCGAAACCCATGCCAGCCGCGGCCATGGGAGCCTCGGACCGCTTCAGAGACCAGCCGTGCCGGGCCATCTCCTTCTTCAGGGACTCCCGAGCCGGCAGCGGACCACTGCCGTGCGAGGCCAGAGCAGCCCCCACCGTTAGGTCAGCGAGAAGGTTGACGCGCTCCGCCCGCTCCTGGACGTCCGCCAGTATCGTCCGCTTGTCCGCGATGTCCTTCAGTGTCTCGCCCGGCATGTCACCGATCCGCTTGCGGTCCTCGGCGAGTTCGTGGACCAGCTCGCGCACGCCCGCAGTGAAGTCGATGACGCCCCGCTTGTGTCGCTCGCGGCCCCGCCGGGCGTCGAGGTCCATGACCTCCAGCTGCTCCAGGGACGTGATGCCCAGCAGTGAGTCGCCCGCCACCAGCCGGTCGTCCAGGAACGTGAAGGGCCGCTCCGGGTCCATGGAGATCAGCCACAGCGACAACTTGGCCATCTCCACGGCCATCGGGTTGATGTCCACCCCGTAGAGGCAGTGCTCGATGATCAGGCGCCGCGCGCGGATCACGACCGGGTCGCTCTCCGCGTCCGCCGCTGTGACCGCGCCGGCCTGGTCGCGGTGGCTGCCGCGGAAGGCCAGGGCCTCCTCGTCCTCCTCCTCGACCCAGGCGTCGATCAGCTTGTCCGCGAGGTAGCGGCAGGCGGCGACCAGGAACGCCGCCGACCCCATCGCGATGTCCGCGACCTTGAGCTTGAGGATCTCGTTCGCCTTGACGAGCTTCCACTGTTTCTTGTCCGCCGTCTGCAGCGGGCCCGGACGGTAGACCAGCGGCTCCAGCGCTCCCTCGGCGACCTGCTGGGCCAGGGCGCGCGGCGTGTAGTGGGTGCCGGTGTTCTTGCGGAGGCGGGACTCCGTGACGTACAGGCCGTCCTCCGGGATCACCACGGGCAGGCCGCGCAGGTCCTCGCGGAGCAGACCGTGGAAGGGGAGGATGCGCTCGGCGAGTTCGCGGTCGTTCTCGGTCACCGCGAGCAGGCGGTGAAGGGCCTTGCCCCGCGCCTGTTCGTCGCCGGGGGCGAGCAGCTTCTCCATCTTCGACGCCGTGGCCGGCGGCTTGGGGTCCTTGAAGCGCTCATACAGCTTCTTCGCGAGGCCGGACAGGTCGGGCTTCCGGCCGGGGACGGCGCGCGCGCCCACGCCGAACGGCGCCGCCAGTTCCTCCAGTTCGGTCAGGCCCACCTCGTGTTCCAGGCCGGGCTTGCCGATGAGCCCCAGCACGGTGTCCTGGGCGCGCTTGCCGTCGTAGGAGAGCAGGCCCTCGTACACGTAGCCGATCTGCTCGACGTCCAGGGCGCGGAAGGTGAGCCGGCGGCGTTCCTTGTTGACGACGACGAACTGCACCGAGTCGAGGACGTGCAGGACGGTGCGGTCGTCGATCGGGAGGAGGGAGGTGTGGCCGTCGGCGGCGCGCGTGGCGTCGGCGTCCGTGCTGTCCGCGCCCTCCGGGACCGCCTCCAGCCAGGGGAAGCGCTTGGGGTCGAAGATGGAGCCGTCGTACGCGGGCAGTGTGAGCAGCGGGTGGTTCACTCCGCCGTGCACGGCGTGGAAGAGGGCGATCAGCCGGTGCCAGGCGGCCGTGGTGTGCTCCAGCGAGTCCTCGCCGTCCGCGCGGCGGCGCTCGTCCAGCGTCTCGTACAGCCGCCCGGCCGAGTACGCCTCCGCGTACAGCTCATTGTCGGCGGGTAGCAGGCCCCGTTCCTCCGCGAAGAGCAGGAAGACGACGCGCATCATGACCGCGACGGCACCCCGGTAGACCTCGCTCGCGGGTACGCCCGACAGTCCCTTGCCGCCGCGCTTTACCATCTTGGCCTCGGCGCGACCGATGGAGTCCACGAGGAGTTCGACTGCCTGGCGGACCTGGATGCCGAGGGCCTCGGTGACGTCTTCCTGGCCGTCCAGGCTCTCGCGCAGCAGCGCGGGGAGGAGTTCGTCCTCGGGGCGTCCGAAGAACCGGCCGCGCCGCAGCAGGGACACCCAGGCGCGGACCGCCACCAGGTCCGCGGACTCGTTCCAGGTGATGGTGTCGAACGTGGCGCTGGTCGTGACGCCGCCGGGCGGCGCCCAGACCAGGGACCACCAGCGGCCGTCGGTGACCATACCCAGCTCGACGCCGTGGTGGCGCAGGACGTGGGCGAGCCGGTCGACTCCGCTCGCCGACCAGGAGTCGCCCTTGATGCGCCGGGTCGGCACGGTGTCGGGCGGCAGGACCAGGCCGAGGATCGGTACGTGGCGGGTGAGAGCGGCGGTGTCCGGTTCGGCGGCGGGGTCGGTTCCGGGGCGGACGAGCGCGAAGTCGGGGCGGACGGTGGTGTCGGACCCGGGCGGGCTGACGGCGAACCGGTCGAGCAGGGCGTCGTCCTCGGCGAGGCTCTCGCCGCTGTCGCCGAAGAGCCCGGCACCCTCCCGCAGGTGCAGGGCGTCGCCCCACTCCAGCAAGGTGCGCAGCTGGAAGTCGATCCAGCCCAGGCGGCCGGCGCCCTTGCGGTCGTCCTGCCAGATGCCGTGGTGGAGGCGGATGTCGGCGCGGCGCTCCTTGGGAACGCCCTCCAACTGCGGCCAGGTGCGCAAGAGGACGGGCAGGGTGAGGAAGGGGCCGGAGACCTCGACGAGGTTCAGCCAGTCCAAGTGCTGCTGCTTGCCGTCGGACGCTTTGGCGGCGCGGATCGCGGCGGCGGAGGGGCGGCGGCCTCCGGAGCGGGGCACGGGGCTCATCAGTAGGCCTCCTTGGCGGGGATGACGAAGACGACGGCGACCGGGAAGAGGTGGTCCTGCGGGTCGCGGTAGCGGGCGGCGATCGCGGCGAGCTCGCGTTTGCGCTCGTCCTCCAAGCCGTCGAGCCGGGCCCGCCAGCGTTTGCGGTCGTCGGCGAGCTGGCGGCGCTCGTCGGGGTCCTTCAGCTCGTCCAAGCCGAACAGCGCATCCGTCGCGCCCGCGGGGGAGACGGTGCCGGGGGAGGTCTCGCCGAGCCGGTTCCGCAGCGTGCGCTGGAGGCGGTCCAGGGTGGCGTTGATGCGCTTCTCCTCGTCGGCCTGGCGTTCGGCCAGCCGGTCGATCAGGGAGGCCTTGCGCTCCTTGCCGCGTGCCTCGATGGACTGGGTGAGGCCCTCGTACGTCTTCGGCCAGCTCTGCTGGAGGCGGTGGAGGAGACGGTCTCGGGCGGGGCGGCCCTCAGTGAGCGCGCGGTCCAGGATCGAACCGACCGCCTCCACCCCGCGCAGCCGGCGCTGCCAGCCGTTCTCGCCCATCCAGCCGCCCGCGTGCAGGATCTCCTCATGGAGGCGCTGCCCGTCCGTGCCGACGAGCACGAAACGGGCGTACGCGCCGACGAATGTGGTCTCCAGGGCGGGATCGTCGCTGACGACGGCCGTGATGCGGCGCAGGTCGACGTTGTCCGCGTTCCACACTGCCGCGCGCAGCAGCCGGGTCGACATGGCGACCAGTGGGTGGTTCAGGTGGGCCAGGACGATGTCGGGGCGTCCCGAGGCGGCCTTCGCGTCGAAGGTCACCGGGCGCAGGACCTCGGGGCGGAGCTTGTCGGGCAGGCCGCGGGTGGCCCGCTCCCAGGAGCCGGTCAGCGGCGGCACGGTGAACAAGCCCTGCCGGAAGTCGTCCTCGGACGGCGCATTCTCGTCCAGGCAGGGCACGAGGGGCTGCTGCCTCGCCAGATTGAGCGCCGTGTTGACGACGCGCGCGATCCGGTCCGGGGTAATGCCGAGTTCGGCGGTGGTCTGCTTCAGCTGGGCGCTGAGCCGCCGCACCTGCTCGGTGACGTTCTGTTCGGCGTCCACCTTGCCGCCGGTGGGGCGGCCCTTGATCTTCTTCGCACGGGCGTGCTCGATGTCGAAGTCGCTGAGCTGCCCGGTCATCCGCAGCTGCACCTTCTCGGCGAGGACGGCGTTCACCTCGCCGAGGTCCTCCTCCATCTGCGCGACCTTCCTCGCGATACGCGCGAGGAACTCCAGGTCCGCCTCGTACACATCGGTCCTGGCCTTGTCCCAGGAGGCGCCGACGAAGTGCATGATCTGCGGTTTGTGGCGCTGGCCGTAGCGGTCGATACGGCCGATGCGCTGTTCCAGCTTGTTGGGGTTGAACGGGATGTCGTAGTTGATCAGGTGGCGGCAGTGGTCCTGGAGGTCGATGCCCTCGCTGGCGGCGTCGGTGGCGATGAGGATGCGGACCTTGCCCTCGGGGGTGTGGGGCGGTTCCTGGAAGGCGAGCCGGATCTGCTCCCGTTCCTCGGCGCTCTTCCCGCCGTGGAGGGTCAGGACGCGGCCTTCCTGCGCGAGCCCCTCCTGCTGGAGCAGGGTCAGTAGCCAGTCCTGGGTGTCGCGGTACTCGGTGAACACGACGACCCGCTCGTTGCCCCACGTCCCGCCGGTGAGACAGATGGCCTTCAGGGTCTTGATGAGTTCCTTGGCCTTGGCGTCGGGGGAGGCCTGGTGGGCCTGGCCCCAGCGGGCCATCCGCTCCAGCAGCTCGACCTCGTCTTCGGAGGATCCCGGGGTGACGGTGGCGGCGCGGGTGATCGCGTCGTCCTCGGCCTCGGACAACTCCTCGTCGTCGAGTTCGGCGGCGTAGTCCTCGTACTGCGTGATCCACAGCGGTGTCTCGACCGGAACCTGGATGTCCTTGGCCCCGCCGGACTTGGCCTTGGCACGCACCGACTCCAGATGGACGCCGACCGTGTGCGCGAAGGCGGCGGGGGAGGAGAACAGCCGCTTCTTCAGCAGCAGGGTGACCAGGTCGACGGCTTTGCGGCCGCCGCGCCGGTCGGGGGCGACACGCTTCTTGCGCAGCTCCGCGTAACGGGTCACCAGGACGTGGATCTCGCGTTCCGTCTCCGGATACTCGACGGGCAGCGCCTTCGACTCCCGGGTATGGAAGCGCGGGTTGCCCTCCTCGTCCGTCACGGAGGTCTTCAGACGTCGTACGACGGTGTCGACGAGGGCGTCCTTGTCGGGTTCGACGCCGCGGAAGAAGCGCTGGTTGTCGATGAGTTCCAGCAGCGCCGTGTACGACTCCTGGTAGCCGTTGTGCGGGGTGGCGGACAGGAAGAGCCGGTGTTCGAAGTGGGGAGCGAGGCGCCGGATCAGCTTGGTCTGCTGGGAGTCGACGGCGTAGACCTGCTTGGGGGCGCTCGGGGCGACATGGTGCGCCTCGTCCAGGATCAGCAGATCGAAGGTACGGCGGCCGGGGCGGCCCGGCAGTTCCGTTGATCCACCCGGCGGCAGCACTTCGTCGATGAGCCGCTGCGCTTTGGGCGTACGCAGCCAGGGGAGGCTGACGATGGTCATCGGGAACACCCGGAACGGGTTGGCGGCGCTGCTGTGCGTCCGGCGCAGCTCCGCGCAGCACGCCGAGTCGACCACGGTGAACTCCAGGCCGAACTTGTCCGCCATCTCGTCGCGCCACTTGAGGGTGAGCCCGGCAGGACAGACGATCATGATGCGGTGGGCTCGGCCGCGCAGTCGCAGCTCCTCGGCGACCAGGCCGGCCTCCACGGTCTTGCCGAGACCGACGTCGTCGGCGAGCAGCAGATTGACACGGGGGGCGCCGACGGCGCGGGCGACCGGCTCCAGCTGGTACGGCTCGATGGCCACCCCGGACCGGAAGGGAGCCTGGAGCGTCTTGACGTCGGCGGAGGCGACGGCGGACCAGCGGACGGCGTCGAGGAAGGCGGCCAGCTGCTCGGGCGGGTCGAACCCTCCCGCGGAGGCGTCGGGGAGGGAGCCGGCGGGGAGCACGCGGCGTCCCGGCTCCACTTCCCATATCACCGAAAGGGTGTCGCCGTAGCGGCCGTCGGCGACTGACTGCAGATGCACCACCGTGGCATCGCCGGCGGGGGCGGCCTCGACGCCGGACACCACCCACTTCTGGCCTCGCACCTGGACAAGATCGTTTTCCTTGGGAGGTGCGACGATTGTGGAGGCTTCGGAAGTACGGGCGGTACCGGGCATGCAGACATCCTCCACTATCGGTAAAACATCGGCGCCTACCGGGATGCTCATACTAGCGAACGGTTTGTTTGTTGACTGAGTTCACGTAGACTTTTTCTTTCGGTTGTGACGGATGGCTGTCGGTCTACCGTGGGAGAGGGAGGGTGCGGATCAGGCGGCTCAGACGGCTGATCAGCCGCTCCACCTCGGCATGGGCGGGATGGTCCGGAGGCAGCGCGGTTCGTTGATCGTCGGCGAGAGAGCGCAGAGCCTTGAGGGCTTCACCGGGCGAGCCCGAACCGGCCAGCAAAGTGGCGATCTCCCGCCGGGTCTCCAATACCTCCGGATGCAGCGGAGAAAGCACTGTCTTCTGGAGATCGAGCGCCTCGCGAAGCTCCCGAAGGGCATCGGAGTTGTGTCCGAGTCGGCCAAGGCAGCGGGCAGCCATCACCCGGCACGCCGCGAGGTCCGCATCTGGCACGGAACGGGCCGACGCGAGGGTGTCCGCGAGCTCCAGACAACCGTCGCGCACGGCTTGCAACTCCTGGACCTGGAACTGCAGCCGCAGGATGCCGAGTCGGCGGGAGACGACCTCCGGATCGGAGGGACCGAAACGAGGCAGCGCCGCGTCGAGATCCCTGCTCAGCAATTCCAGCGCTTGGGACAACCGTCCCTCCGCGGCAAGGCCTCGCGCGCGCACCCGCAGGTCACCCGAGTCCGCGGGCGCGGGTGAGCCGGTGCCGGAGGGAGAAGACGATCGCCGCGGCTGGGCGGGAGACTGTGCTGACGGGGGAGGAGCCGGCGTCTGCTCCGGGGAGGGGGCTTGCTCCTGACCCGGAAAAGGCTTGCCCGGAAGGCCCGCCCCGCCCCGCGGAACACCCATGGTGGTTGTGCCGGGCCCCGGAGCCGCTGCGCGGGCGGCCTTGGGCACCGCTTGCTCGGCCCACGGTGCGAGGACCTCCCGGACCTCGGCCGCGTTCGCCGGGCGGTCCTCCGGACGCTTCGCGAGCAGGCGGGAGATCAGATCGCACAGCTCGGTCGGTACGTCCTCGCGCAGCCGGTCCAGTGGGACCGGGTCGTCGGCGATGTGCTGGACCACCAGGGCCAGTGGCTCGTCGGCGGTGAACGGTGGCCGGCCGCCCAGGATTTCGTACAGCACGCATCCCAGCGCGTACAAATCACTGAGGGGTGTCGCCGCCTGGCCCTTGCCCTGCTCGGGCGAGATGAAGCCCGGGGTTCCGGCCACGGTGCCGGCGCCGGTCAACCGTGGCCCGTCCGGGCTTTGCAGAGCTGTGGCGATTCCGAAGTCGAGAACGCGAACCGTGCCGTCCGCCGTGAGCATTACGTTACGTGGCGTGAGGTCCCGGTGCACGAAGCCACGCCCGTGGGCCTGTACGAGCACGGAGCATACCTGGGCGCCCACCGCTGCGGCCCACTCCACGGGAAAGCGCCCGCGCTGAAGCACCAGCCGGTCCAGGGTGTGCCCGTACACGCGCTGCATCACCAGATAGAGGCGGCTCGCCCGATGGGTGCCCGCATCATGGATGACCGGTACATACGGATGCTCCAGCTTGGCCATCAACCGGGCTTCCCGGGTGAAACGGATCACGGCAGGATCCTGTGGATCGAGTCGGCGCGGCACCCCGGAGACGGTCGTCGGCGGCGTCAGCAGCTTCACCGCCACGGACCGGTCGAGCCGCTGATCGTACGCGGCCCACACCTCGCCCATGCCGCCTCTGCCGAGCAGCTCCGCCAGCTCGTAGCGGCCGCCGATCAACTCACCCGTCGTCATGCGGGGATCCCTCATCGCTCCTCCCGCATTCCGCCGTGGACCTGGGCCAACAGCGGTCGCGGAGAGGCCGGGTACCGGAACGGCCGCGTGACGTCCATACCTGCGCGCGGGGCGGAATCCCACGAGGCGTCGGGTGCGGACGGAGGGACATGGGCTGCCAGGAGCGAGTACACCGAGGCGGCGTCGGTGGGGCGCTCGTCCGGGTCCTTCGCGAGGAGCCGAAGGACCAGTTCCTCGAATTCCGGTGGGATGTCGGGGCGGAAAGCGGTGAGTGCCGGGGGCACGCTGTCCCGGTGCGCCAGCACGACAAGCGCCGGTGTCGGGGCGGTGAACGGGGGTTTCTCGGCCAGCATGAAGTGCAGCAGGCAGCCGAGCGAGTAGAGATCGGCCCGGTGGTCGACGCGGGAATGGGGGCCACCTGCCTGCTCCGGGGCCCGGTAGTCCGGTGCGCCGATGTCCTCCCCAGGGACAGTCAACCGTGTGGGGGCGGCACCGGGTGCGGTGACCAAACCGAAGTCGATGATCTTCAAGGCGCCATCGGGAGCGACCATGACGTTCTGCGGTTTGAGATCCCTGTGCACGAGACCTGCTGCGTGTACGGCGGACAGCCCGGCAGCGATCTGTGCGCCCGCGGCGGCGGCTGCGTCCACAGTGAGCGGACCGCGCTCCGACACCAGATCCGCCAGAGTCGCCATGCCTGGGACGAGCTGCATCACGAGATACTGCATCGCCTTCCACTCACCGGCGTCGTACACAGTCGCGACATGGGGGTGGTCGACTCCGGCGAGTGCGGCGGCCTCACGTCGGAAGCGCCGGACGACGCGCTGCCGTTCGTCGTGTGAGTCGAGCAGCGCCGGACGGATGAACTTGAGGGCGACCGGTCGCCGCAGGCGCAGGTCGGTGCACTCCCACACTTCGCCCATGGCTCCATGACCGATCGGCACCAGCAGCTGATAGCGATCGGCGATCCGCTCACCCCGAGGCACTTGTTCGGCCCCCCAAGCTCTTCCATAACCCGTACATCCCGCGCTGTCACTGCGCGTAAATAACCGTTGACGATCCTAGGTCAGCTCAAGGGCACATGGGGCGGAAGGCAAGACAGCCGGGCAGGGAACGCGTGCCATGACCTAGTTAGGGGTAGGGAACGGGCGACCGACCCGAGATTCGGCTGCAATTTGAGGCCGCTGTCTCACCCGTTCACACCCCATGGCCTGGAAGCGCGTCCCGTCCGCCAGTGGGCCAGGGAGGCGGGCGGAACGCGGTAGCAGGCCTCAGCGCGGCTCGCTCTCCTGCACCTTCTCCACAGACGTGGACTGCGCCGGGATCGCAAAGGCGAGCTGCTCCCAGTCCGTCTCCTCCGGCTCGGGAGCCGTTTCGACACCCGGGGCCGCCCCCGTGTCCGGGTCGGCGTCGGAGACCGAGTCGGTGGCCTCGCCCTCGTCGTCGCCGCCCTCGCTCTGGGTCGGCAGTACGTACTCCTGGGCGAGGCCCGCCAGGTGCAGGGGCAGCGGCAGACTCAGCGCGTCCGGCAGGTCGGGGGCTTGCCGGAGCTGGTGCACGGCCAGCGCGAGCGCTTCCGGGACGTCGCCGTCGCCGGTGTGGCACCCCAGAACGGCGATCTCCACCAACCCGGGGTTCCAGGCGGCCTTGTCCGTGTCGATCGTCACCTTGCCTTTGGTGTTGACGCGGGGTGCCAGCTTGTCGGCGGCGACCGACAGCTTGAAGGTGCGTGCCTTGGGCGTCGTGGACCAGAAGACGCGGGCCTTGTCGGGGTCCGCGGTCGGATCCGTCCACAGGTGGGCGGCCAGGCCGTTGGGGCCGTCCGGGTTCACGCCCCACCACTGGGCGGTTTCCCGGTTGCGTGCCGTACGCACCCGTACCAGCCGCAGGTCCGGGTCCAGGCGGCGTGATGGGGCGTGACCGTCGCGGATCTTGTCCGCCACCACGGTGCCGTCCTGGAGCCACGTCCAGTGCGAGCGCATGTTCTGCCCGTGGGCCAGCAACATCGTCGGCGTGCCGCGCAGCGTGCGGCGCACCCGCTGGAGCCACTCCTCGGTGTCCCGCCGCTGCTGAGCCATGTCCGCCCACCAGGACGGCCGGGCCGCCGGGGCCTCGCCGTCGCGCGACGCGGGAACGAGGTCCTTCGGCACCTCGCACTGCCTGGTCAGTTTCAGCAGCATCACCGGGTACGGCACCCAGGCGCGCGCCTCGTCGTCCCAGCCCTCCACCCGGGCCAGCCCTTCACCGGACGGGTCCGGGGTGACCAGCACGGCAACGGGTACGTGCCCCGCCCAGCGGGTACGGCTGCGCAGGTTCTTGCGTACCATCCACACCGCCGCGTACCGCATGCCGACGGGCAGACGCTCACCGAGGCTGTGTTCGGGGTGGACCCGCACACCCAGCTGCCGCAGTCCGTCGTCCCAGGCCTTCGCCGCGCGGAACTCTTTGTTCTTCTCACTGTTGTAGCCCTTGGCCTTCTTCGGCACGGCCATGAACTGTGTGAGCACGCCGGCGTCCGCGCAGCCCAGCCGCAGCGCGAACTTCGCGTCGTGGTCGGGGGACGAGAAGTCCTTGGCCCGGTCGATCTCCACCAGGGCGAGCGCGGGTGCGGGCGAGGAGACACCCTCCTCGGTGAGGAAGGCCGCCATCTCCCTGCGGCGGTCACCGATCGCGGTGGTGACCGCGGCCCGCGAGTGCCGGGTGCCTTCCGGCAGGGCGAGGTCCTGGCCGAGCGAGCGGGAGAGCCTGCGGCAGCGCAGCCGCACGGTGAGTTCGGGTGACTGCCATTCCAGGACGACCGTGCCGTCGTAGGCCGCCTCTGTCGTCGGGGCGCCACCGTCGCCCTTCAGACCCAGGTGCGCGACGAGGGCGCTGATCGCGGTGTCCCGCATCACCGGGGTCTGCCAGAGCAGGCGCGCATCCAGGGTGGGAAGTTCCCCCGGAGAGAGGTTCAAGAGCAGCCCGCGCAGCGCGAACGCCGTACCGCGCCGCCGGGCCTCCGCGCGCCGGCGCTCCTCCTCGGTCTTCGCCGGCTCCGCGGAGGGCTCCTGGCGGAGATTGCCGGGCGTGCTGCCCGACAGGCGGGTGCGGGCCAGCGCGGGCACCGGCTCCAGCTGTTCGGGAAGGGCCTGCAGGGCCCACTCCACGATCTTCGACCGTTGGTCCGTCATCAGGCCGGCGCCGACCTCGTGCGACCCCATGGCCGTGCTGTAGAGGACGGCCGCGCGCATGTCGTCCGTCAGCCAGCCGGCCGGGTCGGCGAGGACGGCGTCGGCGTCCGGGAACGACTCCGTGAGGGACATGCTCCGGAGCATCCCGGCGGGCCCGCCCCCGACCCAGTCGTAGCCGCCCCGGCTCCAGGCCAGCCGCGCCACCGCGAACCGGTCGCTCGCCGGGGCTCCGGGCAGCCACGGCACCCTCGGGCGCAGCAACACCGTGGTGCGACGGCCGAACGGCAGGTACAGCCGCCCCGTCCTCGCGCTCACGCGGGTCGCGTACCGGCGGATGTGGCTGTGCACGTGGAAGCGGGGCAGCGGGTCGAAGGGCACCGTCTGCAGCGTGATGTTCAGGACCACGGAGTACCACTCGGGACCTCGGCTCCCCTCGAACTCCAGCGCCTGCGAAACGAGCTCGGCGCCCCGGTCCATCGGGCCGCGCGGCATCGCCCGGAAACGCAGCCGGCCGCCTGCGAAGTCGTACGGCTCCAGGGCGAGGATCCGCCGGGCCAGCCAGTCGGTGGAAAGCTGGAACTGACGCGGCTCCGGAGCGGCAGTGCCACCGTCGGTGGGCCGCCCGTGGCGCAGCAGCTCCACCCGCACGCCCTCCTGCCACCGGGGAGGGTTCCCCAGCAGCGCGGAGCGGGTCTCGGACAGCAGCGAACGGAACTCGGGCTCCGGACGCAGGTCCTTCAGCCAGGCGCCGAGGAGTCCCCTGAGCGCCGCCTCGGGCAGCGGATCGGGTACGTCCTCGGGGGCGTACAGCCAGAAGTCCGGGCCCTCCCCGCGGCGGCGGTTGGGGCGGGGCCGCACCAGGACGTCAGGAGCGAGCGCCTGCACGACCTGGTCCATTCGGAACGTGGGCACGGTCTCCAGCGGCTTGTCACGGCCCGCGCTGCACAGGGCCAGCAGGGCCCCGGTCCATTCCTCGGGGAAGGGCAGCGCGCGGTACCGCTCGACCACCGAGGTGTCCGGGGAGACGGGACGCGCGGCGGCGATGCGGATGGAGCCGTAGCGGCGAGCCATGGACAGGCTCCTCTCTGGTGAGGGTCAGGACGTGTGGTGTTCGATGGCGCGCAGCGCCTTGTACAGCGGCGCGTACAGCAGCCGGGCGACCGCGGGGTCCGCCGGATCGGGGCAGTCGGGCGGCGGGGCGCCCTCCGCGAAGTAGGGGGCGAGCACGTCCCGCAGGCCGGTCAGCAGGCCGTCCTCCTGCGGAAGCGGAGCAGCAGCGGCGCCGGGTGACAGCAACCGGGCCGTACGCGGCGCGAACCGGGCGTCCACGAAGACCACGCGGGCGGGCACCCCGCCCCGCACCAGACGGCCGATGACCTGCCAGATCGTCACCAGCTGGTCCCATGTGAAGGACGTCTTCTCATGGTCGGACAGGCGGGAGTAGATGTAGCGCCGGGACAGCAGCCGGCGCCATTCGGCGCGTGCCACGCGCCGGAAGGCCAGCCCGGCCGCGTTCAGGTCCGCCGCGGCCGTGACCAGCTTGCCGAACGTGCCCTGCTGCAGCCCGGGCTCGTCGCGGGCGAACCGGGTCGCCCAGTCGTTGACCGCGAACACGGCCAGGGCGAGGTCGTCCGGGCGCGGGTGCGGCCGGGCGAGGAACAGTGCCGTGCCGAAGGCTGCGTTGCGCTGGGCGTTGAGGATGTTGTGCCCGCGCTCCACCGCCATCAGCGGGGCCACGAGGATCTCCGCCGTGGGGTCCTCGGCGAACATGGCGAGGTCACCCCGGCGCAGCGCCGTGACCCGGTCCGCTTCCGACCGGGGCGGTGCCGAGCCGCGTACGGCCTGCTCGAGGTCGGCGTCGTCGGCGGTCAGCACACGGACGCGGCCGTGCCAGCGCTCCATCCCGTGCAGGACCTCCGCCGCGGTGTGCGCCTCCTTGTAACTGCCGACCAGGAGGATCGCCCGGCGCCGGCGGCTGTCGGCGACCCTGGCCAGTTCCTGCTCCAGCGGACTCGGGGCACCGCCCCGGCCGGGGGAGCCGAGCTTGCTGACCATCGCCCGGCAGGCGGCGGGCCGGGCCTTCGGCTCGGTGCCCGACAGACTCAGGGGGCGCCCCTCGTCGTCGTACAGGAAGTGCGTGCTGAACTCCGACTCGCTCACGGCCTTGAGGGACCGTGGCGAGGGCGTGAGCACCGCGCCCACCGGGGCGACCACATGGGCGCGTGTCGAGGTGCCCGCCCAACTGGTACCGGACATCAGCACGACGTGCGGTCCCCTGCGCCCACGGCCCGGGTCGGCTCCCACCTCGGACAGGGAGAGCAGGAGTTCGCGGCCCACGCCCGCGCACCGGAAGAAGCGCAAGGTACCGCTGCGCCGCCCCTCGACATCGCGTTCCCGCTCGTCAGGCAGGTATTGGAACCCCAGGACGTTGCCCATCGGCGCCTCCGGGACCAGCGGGGCGTAGTCGAGCGGTGGACGGCGGGACAGCTCGTTGCCGGTCGAGTCCAGGTGCAGGGCCGCCTCGACCTGGGGCCAGAGGAAGACCAGTCGGTCGAGACGCTGGTGCAGGGCGCTGAGCAGCAGCATGAATTCCAGGCGCCGAGCGGTCAGCTCGAGCCAGGCCTCGTCCTGGGCCCGGACGGACGCGGGGGTGTTCTCGAGCAGCGGGCGCAGCACGGCGAGGGCCCGCTCGCGCGTGTCGGCTGAGGACAGCGTGGTCAGCAGGTCCTGGGACAGGCGCACCAGTTCGTCCGTCAGGTTGCCGTACGGGCCTCGTCCCCCCAGGGGATCGTCACGGAAGTCGTCGAACAATTCGGTCAGTCCGGCGCGGCGGGCATCCGCCTCCGGCCCGGCCGACTCGGGCTCCGGAGAGTCGTCCTCGTACGCCTCGTACAACTCCGATTCGTCGGACACGCCGTCCGGAGTGCCGGCCTCGGCACCCTGAGCGAACCAGGAGCCGAGCAGCTTCTCCTGAAGCGTCCAGGGGCTGAAGTACTCGATGTCGGCCCACTCGCGCAGGTCCGCGTCGGAGATCAGCAGCTTGTACAGGCGGTCCGTGGCGGCGTGGACCACCGTCAGCGAGGCGGACCAACGCTCGACCTCCTGGTCGGTGAGCGGCAGCCGGCCTTGCCGCGACAGCTCCTCGATCCGGTGCGTCTGCACCTGATCCAGCCAGGACTCGGGGCCGGGAGAGACCAGCGTCGCCGACGGCGCGAAAATCTCGTCCAGCTTCATCTGCACCGAGTCGGCCTCGTCCACGACGATGACGTCGCTGCGCAGGCAGGCCAGTTCCAGATGGCGCAGCCGCTCGTCGCCCAGGTGGCGCGGCACGGCCGACTGCACGAGGCTTGCCGGGTTGGCAACCCAGATCAGGGAGTCGACCAGTTCCCGGGCCGCACGGTGACGCGGGCACGCATACCACAGGGGGCACCCGTGCGGGGTCCCCTTCACCTCAACCGAGCGGTCGTCCTCGGACGGGGACCGCCGCTGCCCCGGCCGGTAGGGCTCGGGCAGTTCGGCGGTGTCCGCGTTCTCGTCCTGCGTGCGCTTCTTCTCCGGGTAGAGCGAGGTGCACGGCGCGTCCGCGAACCGCAGGGGCTGCGCCGCCTCGGTGCCGCGCAGGGCGTCCACCACGCACACCGTGCTCAGGTGGTCGAAGCCAGGGTCGTCGTGGTCCAGCAGATTGTGCACGCCGCGGGAGGCGAGCCGTCGGTGCAGCCGCTGCACATGGGTCTCCCGTGTGGTCAGCCCCAGCACCGGTGTGGCGGTCAGCCCCAGATCGCGGAACAGAGCCGTCAGACGCAACTGCTCGGCCACGTCGCCCACGACGAGCGTGGTGCGCAGCGCCGGAGTCCGGCGAGCCCCCCAGACCGCGAGCAGCGTCATCAGGGTCGACTTGCCGGCGCCTACCATGCCGGCCAGGTGCAGCAGCCCGTCGAGCCGGAGATCGCCCTCTTGCGAGAAGCCCAGCCCGTCCGCGTCGCGCGGGAAGATGTGCAGTTCAGTGAGGCGGCTCTCCCAGTGGCCGGGGTTCTCCACCTCGTTCGACCGCTCCGTCGCATCCATCCAGCGGGCGGTCTCGACGAGTTCGGCCCGGCTGATCGTGAGCGGCTCACCCTTCCCCGGCCGTCCCGCCTCCGGGTCATGACCGGGAACGGGGGCGGGACGCAGCTCCTCGGGCAGCGTCACGGAGGTGGGACGGCGCCGGTCCACGAAGGTGGCGCGGCCGGCCGGTGCGAGGGGCAGAGCCTTGCGGGCCAGCGGAGGCAGTGCCGCGAGGGCGGCGTCGTACACGGCGAAACGGTCCGAGGCGACGGCCGGCTCGCGCCGCCGGGCCGGCCGGTCGAGCGCGAGGACCTCATAGGCCCGCAGCCGGTCCGGCAGGCCGCAGTAGGTCTCCAGCGTGCGCTCCCATGCGCGGCCGCGGCGCAGGTGCCACAGCAGATGGCGGCCCGCGAGGAGCATGACCTCGTGTTCGGGGGAGGACACGTATCCCCGCGCGCCGGCGAACCCGTAGCCGCCGAACAGGACGTAGGCACCGCGGGCGGGTTCGTGCGGCGCAATGTGCTCCAGGATCCGCAGGGCCAGTTCTGCCTGGCACAGCAGGCTGGGTTTCACGTCGCCGAGTTCGTCGGGCACCTCGTCCCACAAGCGGGCGAGATCCCTGCTGACCGGATGGTGCCAGCTGTCGCGGTCACGCATCGCCGGGCTCCTCCTTGTGCGTGGCTCCACCGACGCGCGCGAGCCGGTCCTCGGCGCGGGCGAGCAGTTGAGTGTCGGTGAGCAACGGAACACGGCGAGCGGCGGCCGGGCGGTTGCGCTCGTACGTGGCGATGTAGCCCGGCCGGTCATCGACACGGTCCTGCGGCACGACCCAGAACGCCTCGTCGTACCGGGGCTCCTGCGGAACCGGCCGGGCGACCCGCCCCAGGAACGCCGGATGCGCCCAATCCTTCACGTCCACCGCCCACACCCAGCCGTCGGGGAAGGTGACGTGCACGTCGTACGCGTCATACGCCGGCCACATCCGCACCTTCAACCCGAGTGCGGTGAGCCGCCTTTCGAGCTGCACCTCCGCTCGCCCGGGGCCGGTGACGAATTGACGCAACGGCCTGACCAGTTGGAGCAGTTCGCCGGCTTCTTCCTTGGGGATGCGACGCCCCACCGGGGGACGGCCCCGGTGGCGGCAGCGGTCCCGCTCGCACCACCAGTCGCCGTCGTGCAGCGGCGTCAGCAGGGTGAGGCACCGGCCGCAGGTCGCGTAGACGTCGCCGCGCAGATAGCTGTCCGGGACGGGGCGGTAGATGCGGCTCAGGAGCTCCTTCACCGGGTCGAGCACGTGGTCCATCGACACGGCCCACTCCTCGGCGGAGGTGAGGACGGGCCGGGTGACCAGCAATCGCCGGAACTCGGTGTACGCGTCCTCCTCGCCGTACTCGCGGCACAACCGCAGCGCGGCACGGATGATCTCACGGTCGTAGAGGACCAGCGCGCTGTCCGAGAACTGCTCCGCCCACTCGTAGCAGAGCTCGGTGGGGCGCGAGGACTCAGGGTCCAGCAGCAGGTCGTCCGGTCCGGCCGCCTCGGGCGGCAGGTCCACCGGCCAGTCCGCCACCGGCCGCTCGCGGCACCACGACAGCAGGTCCGGCAGGCTCACCGGAGGCTCGGCCCCGCGTTCCAGGCAGGCCAGCACCGTCCGGTCGAGGGCGCGCTGAACCTCGTGCGGGTAGGGCAGGGAGAAGGCCTCGGGGCCGGTGGCCGCGTCGAGCACCGTGAGCGCGGTGGCGAGCGTGCGCATCAAGGGGATGCCGCGATGGGCGGACCAGTCGGCGTCATGGAGCGGCACGCCGTTGCCGGTCGTTGCGCTCACCGTGCCTCCAGGTGTGCGCGGCCGGCCGCGCAGTGCGTGAGCACGTCGCAGCCGTCGCAGTGGTCGCCGGGCGCCGGCGCGTACGTCTCGTCCACCGCCCAGGGGCCGGCGAGTCCGGAGATGATGCGGCGTGCTTCGGCCTGGGTGTCGGGATCGCCGGGATCGATCTCCTCGCAGCGCGACTTCCCGGTCCCTTCCGCGTCCAGGTACAGCACCTCCAGCTCGATCAGCGACCGACGCGGATTACCACCGGGCACTCCGGCGGACATCATCAGCACCGCGAAGGCGAGCTGCGGGTACGTCTCCATCAACGCTCGTCCCTCCCAAAGGGGTTTCGCAGCCGTCTTCGTTTCGTGCCAGATCCAGCCTCCGGAGCGGGTGTAGAGGAGGTCGGGGTCGGCGATCAGAACGACGTCCAGATCGGGGTCGTACGCGGTCAGGCGTGGCTGTACCCGTACGACCTCGTCGGACGGCAGGCCGTCGAGAGGGCAGGCCCGCTGGTGTTCGGCGAGCAGGGAGAGGGCGGTCGGCAGCTCGGCGGAGGAGAGGCCGGGAAGGGCGTCCGGGAGACGGACCGTGCGGCAGCATCCTTCGGCGTGACGGAGGTTGAGCCACTCATCGACCGCGCGGCCCCTGCGGATCGGCTCGCTCTCCGGGGCTCCCGACTTCAGATGCAGGACGCGGGTGAGGTGGAACTGCGCCGGGCAGCGTGCATGGACGCGCAGGTCGCTCGCGGACACGGAGCGGCGGACACGAGGACGGCGCGGCCCGCGAACGCCGAGAACACCGGGAGCCCGGGGCGGCTGGTCGCAGGCAACCAGACCTTCGCAGCGCGTGCAGCCGGAGCCGGGGTTGAGCCGGTCGTCGTCGACCACCCGGCGCAGCACGGGCTTGGCCTGCTCGGTGAACCGCCGCTCGATCTCGTCGAGATCCCAGTCGGCCAGCACGTCGTGATCGCCGCTGCCACAGCCGACGCCTACGATCCGGACGCGCTGCGGGCGGACGGTACTGCCGGGCGCCGGACGGTGGATGTCCCGGAAGGCCGACTTGGAGGGGATGCCCGTCGCTGCCACGGCCGCCGCCTCCGCGATCTCGGCGGGCGGCCGGTCCTCCTTGACGTCATTCACGGACAGCAGCCAGAGCTCGCGCTCCGATCCGTCGGCGGACGCGTACCGCCGTCCCCACGCCGTGCGCTCGTAGCGGGTCGCCCCGCGGGCATCCGGAGCCTCGCTCTGGGTGATGGCCGTCCACTGGGCACGGACCGGCAGGGTCGGCGGGCGCCCGAGCGCATGCCGCTGCGCTTCGCGCGCCGTGCGCGCCAGCAGGTAGGAACGGACGGCTGATTTCGCCCAATGTGCATGCCCTGCGTGGTACTTCTGATTCTTCAAAAGCCGCTTCAGGGCACTGTCGACATCTTGTCCGTCGTACTCGACCGCATCCAGGACCCGCATGACCGGCCCGAGGGCGAAGTCCTCCAGGGGCTTGTCCCGAGGGCGCGGCGGAACCTGGCCGAGCAGCGCCCTGGCGCGCAGGGCGTTGCCGCGCGGACAGTCCTGAGGGTCCTCGCGCAGGAGCGGCAGCGACGTGCGGATGAGCCGGATGTCTCCGTTCGTACCGGGCGGAGGCAGGCGGAGTGACACGATGCACCCCTTACGGGCGTGGTGGGAAGAGAGTGCCAACGCACACCAGGTAAGCGTATGTTTGTGAACTCAGTCAAGAGATTCAGTTGATGTGATCCGTGAACCGCTACAGTGTGGCTGACACCGTGTCATGGACAGCCGGGGGTGAGGCGTGGAAGCGGGGGCAATCCTCGACGGCCGCTACCGGGTCGACGAGGCGCTCGACCAGGGCGGCATGGGCACCATCTGGACGGCCACCGATCTGGGAACCGGGCAGTTGGTCGCCGTCAAGGTGCTGCGGCTCGACGCCTACACACAGGGTCGATTCACTCCGGCGGAGCGCGCGCGACGCCGGGTCGAGCTGCTGAAGCGGTTCGAACGCGAGGGTGTCATCCTCCAAGAACTGAAGCACCCGAGCATCCCGCGCCTGCTGCACCGTGGCTACCTGGGCGAGGAGCCCTACCTCGTCATGGAGTACGTCGAGGGGGTCAGTCTGCGCGAGTTCCTGGACATGCGCAGGCCGTTCCCGTTCGACGCCGCTGTCGCCGTCGCGGTCCAGATCGCCGAGGCGCTGGGGCGCGCGCACGCGAACGGCGTGGTGCACCGGGACCTGAAACCGGGCAACGTGGTGATCGCCTTCGCGAACGGAGCGGTCAAACTGCTCGACTTCGGTATCGCCTACCTCACCGACCCCGATGCGACCCGTTACACCGCGCTCGGTGCGACCCCGGGCAGCGCCGGATACATGGCCCCGGAGCAACTGCGAGGTCAGCAGGACATCTCCGCCTCGGTGGACCTCTACGCGTTCGGCTGCGTACTGTTCGAGCTCCTCACCGGCGAACGACCGTTCGAGGACAAGCCGGATCGGAACAAGAGCACCCAGCACCTCGAGGACCTGCCGCCCCGCCTGCGCAGCATCAACGTCGGCATCCCTGAGGAACTGGACGACCTGGTCTGGGACCTCCTCGCCAAGAGCCCGGCGGACCGTCCCCAGGCCATCGGCGAAGTACTCGACGTCCTGCGCGACTTCCTGCCGAAGCCGGGCGACCCGGCGCCGGACCCGGAATTGGATCCGGACCCGACCGCTCGCTACCGCCTGCGGGAGAAGTCGGTGGCGGACACGCGGTCCGCCCCGCGTGGCGCAGCGCGACGCCCGGTCCGCCGTCGTGGCGGGTGGCTGGGACGCAGCCAGTTCGCGGGACGAATCGCTCAGGCCAGGGCGGAACTGCTTGTCGATGGCCCTGGCGACTGCTGCGCCGAGCTCATCGGCCTGCTGCCCAAGGCGGTGTCGGACTGGGGTGCCCGTGAGCCCATCGTCCTCGAGGGGCGGCTGGTGTGCGCCGACGCCGCCCGGCTGGACGGTCGTACGGGTGAGGCGAAGGAGCACTACCAGTACGTGGCCGAGGGCGGAGACCCCTCGGATCCTCTCGTGCTGGAGGCCCGACTCGGGATTGCCGAGTGCCTGATGCCCGAGGGGGACTTCGCCGGGGCGTTCAGCGGCTGGCGTGCGGTGGTCCACAGTCTGGCTCTCGTCGCCGTACCGGATCGCGACCGGTTGGCGAGCCGCTGCCGCGAGGTCGCTGTCGAACTGGCCGAATCAGGCTACGAAGCCGAGGTGACCGACCTCCTCACCCGGCTGCCCGAGCTGTAGTCGGGTCAGGTTCGGGGAAGCTGACCCGCGGCCAGCAGGTCCCCCAGTGCCCGGCTCAGCTCCCCGCCCACGTTTTTCATATCGGACAGTTCACGTTCGAAGACGGTGATCTTCCGGTGGATCTCCCCGTACCGCCTCTGCTCCTCCAGCGAAAGCCTTGGAATGTGCAGACGCCGCACGTCGACGCGTGACGTGGTGGACGCGTGGGTGCCGGCCCTGTGTACATTGGCCGGGGCACGCAAGCAGCCGGACAGGAACCACGGGTCGAGGACCGCGGGATTCGTCCGGAGCGCCACGAGCTGGGGCCCCAGGACGGACGGGGCGTCGGTGTCGACCCGTACGTCGAAGTCCCGGGCCAGCACCGAGACGACGACGTCCTGCGATGCTGTGACCGTGAGCGAGCCGTCCTGCTCACCCGCCGCGGCGGCCGACACGGGAAGCCACAGTTGCGCCTGCCCGCCCAGCGGAGCACCCGTGAGGACACGCGCCTCGTCCTTCTGACGTTCCCCACGACGCACCAGCGACTCCGGCAGGCTCTGCCCGGGCCGGATCTCCAGGGCTCCGGCTCGTTCGAGCTCGCCGACGCTGATGAGCGGGACCGTCTCGTCGCCATCCGCGGGGACGAGTGCGGACAGGGCGTCGGCGGTGTCTCGCAGTTCCCTCGTATGAGCGTCGAACCGCGACCACAGGCGCCGGAGGTCGACGATGGTGGCGGCCTGTGTCCGCGGAACACGCCGTGCCGGTGTGAGGTCCACCTGCTCGTCCAACAGGTCGATCACGGGCACCGAGACACTTCCCTGCGTTCCGGCGCCGCTGAGGACATCCATGATCTGCGCCGTCACGGCGGGCCAGTCGATGCCGCCTCTGTCGACGGACACCGGAGGAGCGGCGTGTGTGGTGTCCACGAACGTGACCTCCGTGCGGTCCGCTCCGCCCCGGCCGGCGGCGCCGTCCGCGCACAGGATCCACAGATGCAGCCCGACACCGTAGGGCGGGGCGGCCCCGGGCGGCAGAGCGATCACTGCCCGGAGCACGCCGGACCGCAGGAGACCTGCCCGGATCCGGCGGCCCGCGCGGCGCGCCGCCACAGCGGGTGGCAGCACCAGAACCGCGACGCCACCTGGAGCCAGAGCTGCCACGGCATGTTGAACCCAGGCGAGTTCCGGCTCGGTGCGCGGAGGCTGCCCGTACACCCAACGCGGGTCTGTGGCGAGCTCCGCGTGACCCCAGTCGCGCTCGTTCGAGGGCGGGTCGCAGAGGACAACGTCAACCTGCGCATCAGCGTGTGCATCGGCCCGCAAGGTGTCACCCGCTGCCAGCGAGACGTTGGACAGGTCAGGCTCGGCGAACCTCCCCATCGACAGGCGGGCCCTGGCCAGTTCGACAAGAACCGCGTCGCTGTCCTGGCCCAGGTAGTGCAATCGCGCCGCCGCATGGTCAGTGCCCCACTGCTTTCCGGCTGCGAGAAGCAGCGTTCCTGCCCCGCACGCAGGATCGAGCACGCTCCGCACAGGGCCTGGATGCTTCTGTGCTGCGGCTCTGGCCATGAGTTCGGCCAGTTGCACCGGAGTCGTCGTGATCTGGCGCACGTGCGTCCGGAGCCAACGCTCCAGAAGAAGATCGAAGGTTTTACGCTCCTCGTCCTGCGCTGCCAGCTCGAGAGTGCGTTCCAGAAGGCGGCCGTGAAGCTGATCAAGGCGCGGCTCCGCCCTCGATCTGCCTGTACTGACGCCGCTCTGCCGGAGTCCTAGCTGTGCCACCAGCAGGCCGGTCGTGTCCCGGTCGCCCAAGGCCTCGTACTCGGGCCAGAGCCGGTCGAGGGGATTGAGCGCCGTCTTCAGTTTGTTCTCGCGCCTGAGCCACTCCTCGATCTGCGGCAGTGAGAACTGTGGGCTCGTGTCGGTGCCGCCGACAGGAGAGGGGAAGTTCTCGTACCGTCGTCGCCAGTTGCTGACGGCGGCGCGCCCGACCCCCGCGATGCGCGCGATCTCCGCCAAGGTGACGACAACCGGGTGCGACCCTTCGGTCGTGGACATGACTCCTCCGGAGCTCGTCGCGGCCTCACGCCCCGCATGGATCCGTGATCGCCGGTGCGTGCTGGGCGCATTGTTGACTGAGTTTACGCACATGACGCATGTCTGGAGCCTGGGCCCGCTTGGTCGTGCCTGCTGCAGCGCACGCAGGCCGACGCCTTCGCGGGTCGGTTGGTCGCCACCACCGGCCAGGGGTCACTGCTCACTGGCGGTGTTCGGGCGGCGTAGGTGTTGCGGGACGCCGGCGCCGGGTTCAGCGCGGTGTCGAGAAGTACGGGTCGTAGCCGGGGAGTTGCTGTTCCGTCCAGATGGTCTTGCCGTGCGGGGTGTAGCGGGTGCCCCAGCGGGTGGCGAGCTGGGCGACGAGGAACAGGCCCCGGCCGCCCTCGTCGGAGGAGTGGGCGCGCCGCAGCCGCGGGGAGGTGTTGCTGCCGTCGGTCACCTCGCAGATCAGGCTGCGGTCGTGGATCAGCCGCAGGGTCACCGGTCCGTGCGCATGCCTGATCGCGTTCGTCACCAGCTCGCTGACGATCAGCTCCGTGGTGAACGCGATGTCCCCGAGGTCCCACCGGCCGAGCTGTGCCATCACGTCGCCGCGGACCTGCGCGACCGCCGCGGGGGCCGACGGCACGTCCCACGAGGCGACCCGGTCGCCCGGCACGCCGCGGGTGCGGACCACCAGGAACGCCACGTCGTCGCGGGGGCGGTCGGGGAGCAGTGTACGGACCATCGTGTCGCAGATCTCCTCCAGCGGCCGGTCCGGGTGTGCCAGGGCGAAGCACAGGCGCTCCATCCCGGTGTCGACGTCCTGGTCGGACGCCTCGATCAGCCCGTCGGTGAACAGGGCGATGACACTTCCCTCCTCCACGTCGAACTCGGCCGGCTCGAACGGGAAACCGCCGAGTCCGAGGGGCGGCCCCGGTGGCACGTCGAGGATCTCGACGGGCTCGCTCAGATGGGCCAGACCCGGACTGGGATGGCCGGCGCGGGCGACGCAGAGCTTGCGCGCGATCGGGTCGTACACGGCGTAGACGCAGGTCGCGCCGACGACGACCGGGCTGTCCGAGGCCATCTCCGCCTCATGGGCGAGGCGCAGGACCAGGTCGTCGACGTGGGTCAGCAGTTCCTCCGGCGGCAGGTCCATGTCGGCGAGCGTCTGCACCGCGGCGCGCAGCCGCCCCATGCTCGCGGCCGCGTGCAGGCCGTGTCCCACCACGTCCCCCACCACCAGTGCGACACGTGTCCCGGACAGGGGGATGACGTCGAACCAGTCGCCGCCCACGCCGGCCTGCGCGTCGGCGGGCAGGTAGCGGTAGGCGACCTCGACGGCGCTCAGTTCCGGCAGCACGGGGGGCAGCAGGCTGGTCTGGAGGGCGAGGGCCGCGTTGTGCTCGCGGGCGAAGCGCCGGGCGTTGTCGACGCACACGGCCGCCCGTGCGGCCAGCTCCTCGACGAGCAGCTGGTCGTCGTCGTCGAAGGCGTCCGGATGCTCCCAGCGCAGCAGCGTCACCACGCCGGCGGTGACGCCCCGTGCACGCAGGGGCACGACCATGTGCGAGTGGACACCGATCCGGATCAGCGTGTCCCGGCGGAGCGGATCCGCGGCGAGCCATTTCGTCGACGCGGTGACGACCGCGTCGCGCACGGTCTGGCCCGTGGCCAGGCAGCGGCTCTGCGGCGACTGCGCGGGGTACCGGGCGGGCGTGCCGACCTCGACGATCACCTCGGGGTGGTCGACGTGGATCGACAGGTGGGCGGCGCGGTAGAGCGCGCCGTGAGCGCCGCGGGAGCCCGCGGCGACCTCGTCGGGCGCCCCCGCGTCGTCGAGCAGGTCCACCGCCACGAAGTCCGCGACCTGCGGCACCAGGACCTCGGCCAGTTCCCCGACCGTGCGTTCCAGATCGAGGGTGGTGCCGATGCGCTCACCGGCCTCGTTCAGCAGCACCAGCCGCCGGCGCCTCTGGTCGTGATCGGTGATGTCGACGACGGCCTGGCAGACCCCGAGGGGCGTGCCGGTCGGCGCCCGCAGCGGGAGGGACATGCGCAGTCTCAGCCGCTGCTCCGTGATCGACTGGCTGGGCGTGCCGGGCAGGGGCGCCATGTGCTCGACGGACGAGACGACCTCCCCCGCCGCCAGAGCTTGCCCTGCCTGCCGCTCGCCGGCCTGCGGCGGCCCCGGATGCGGGGCCGGGGCGGCGTCGGGCGAGGCGTCCAGGGCGGCCAGCAGCTTGTTGCGCCATTCGCACCGCAGGTCGGTGTCGAACAGGGCGACACCCACCGGAGACCGGCTCAGCAGCCCGTCCAGCGCCGCCCGGCCCAGTTCCCACCGCTTCAGCGCGGTGGCGGTGCACAGGGCCACGAGCCAGCCGCCGCTTCCCTCGGGCGTCGGCAGGGGACGCACGCGGCACCCCAGTTCCACCTGGCGGCCGTCGTGGTGACCCGCCCAGGTCAGGCCCTCCCAGTAGCCGGCCGGCAGCCGCCCCTCGATCATGCCCACGAGTCCGTCCCGGCCCTGGAACACGGCCGTCACCGGCTTACCGGCCACGTCCGCCGGGGCATGGCCGAGCAGGTGCTCGGCCTCACGGCTCCAGCACTCGATCACTCCAGCCGCGTCCACCGTCACGAGCGCGGCCCTCTCGAGGTCGAACGGATCCGGCATGCCGTCGCCGTTCAGCAAGCCGAACGTGCTCATCGGCTGGTCCCCTCTGCAGGCGGGCCCCGCCCTCAGGTTCTCACACCGACGGCCCACGCGAACCTCCGGCGCCGACGGCCCCGGCGGACGGGAAGGGCGACGGCGTCCGGCGGCGTGCGGCAGCTCCGCGCACGGGGCGGCTCACCGGGACGGCGTTCGGCCGAGACCGGGCCGTCACGCACTGCGCGGCACCGGCCCGCCATCTCCGGCGACGCGGGCCCCGTGCGCTGCCCGCCCCGGCTCACCGCGGCCGGTCCTGCGAGAGCACGGCCGGGCGGAGAGCACCGGAACGCGTTCCCGCCCCGACCGAGGAGTACGCGGCGCGGGCCGCCGCTGATCGCGCCGAGTACGGCGGCGACGTCGCCCCGTCCCCGTGCGCTCACCCGCCCCCGCGCCGCCCGCCCGCCGACCCGGCCATCCGGGACCGGCAGGCCCACCGGGCGAGCAGCCCCGCGGCGACGGCGGTGAGGATCGCTCCCCAGTCGATGACGTGCGGCAGGCCGGGGCAGAACGCGAAGAAGGCCAGCGTGGCGACGAGGCCCCCGAGGAGCGCCGCGATCCCGGCACGACGCCGCCGTGCCTCCCGTGCCTCCCGTGCCTCCTCCGGGCCGGTCCGCTGCTGCTGCTCGACCATGGGGGCCTCACTTCGTGACGTGGTGGCACTGATCGACCCGGCGCACCCCGTTGACGTACAGAAGCGCGCACGCCTTGCCGTGCCGGGGCAGTGTCTGCGGGGAATTGTTGCGCATCGGGTCGATCTTGCACTCGTCGTGCGTCCTCCCGCGCGACGTGCGGTATGTCCGGTTGCCGGTGTCGGCGTAGGTGAAGTCGATGCGCCAGTTGCAGAAGCCGCTGCCGAGGGCTGCGACGAAGGCACAGTCGACGCCGGCGTTCTGGTAAGTGATCTTCCTGCCGTCACCGCGGATGACGTGCGTGAACATGCAGCCCGTCGGCACCTTCATCGTCATGCCGCCGACGCTGTACTGGAAGGTGCGGACAGGGGTCGACCCGATCGCGGTGGCGTGCGCGCCGGTGGGCGCGGTGACGACGAGGGCGCCTGCCGCGGCCAGCGTGGTGATGAGGCGCGTGACGTGGTGACTGGCCAAGGGTTCCGCCGGTGGTCTCCTGATGAGTACCTGGGACAACCCGGTCGATCGGCGTTCGGTTGTCGGCTGCGCCGTGATCGGCCGCCATCGAGTGATCAGAGGCGCGGCCGCTGACCGGCAGAAAGGTGGCTGAGACGCCGCTGCCGGTGGCGACGGTGACTGGGAGCGGCGTGTCTTCGACGCCTTCATGCCTCACCCGACGGTGAGTGCGCGGGATGTCGCCACAGACCCTTGCGCGGACCGGGGATCGCCGCTGCCTGCCGTGCCGTCGAGCCGCGATCTCGGTCGCCTCGACAGCCCTGCCGGGCGCACTCCCGCTCGCGGGACCCCACCGGCAGCGTGCCCTCCGTCACTCCTCGAACAGCGGCTCCTGTTCGCCTTCCCTCCTCGCGCGGACGCGTCGGGTGCGGGCGCCGATGACGACCGCCGTCGCCGCCGCCGTCACGCCGAGTGCCGCCGGGACCATCCAGCCCCGGTCGAAGAGGTGACCGAGGGCGTGGTCGAGGGAGAGGCGGCCCGGGCCGGTGACGGCGAGGCCGGCCGCGGCCAGGCCCAGGCTGGCCGCGTACTCGTAGCCGCCCTCCTGGGCGAAGAAGCCGTTGGGCAGGTGGACCGCCGCCGCGCCCGCCATCGCCCCGGCCGCCGCCGCGCCCGCCGCCGGGGTGGCGAGGCCCAGTGCCAGCAGGGTGCCGCCGCCCGCCTCCGCCAGGCCCGCCGCCGTGGCGCTGGCCTTGCCGGGGGCGTAGCCCACGGACTCCATGAACCGGCCGGTGCCCTCCAGGCCGTGCCCGCCGAACCAGCCGAACAGCTTCTGGGCGCCGTGCGCGGCCAGGACCCCGCCGGTGCCCAGACGGAGCAGCAGCAGGCCCAGATCGCGTCGGTCGTAACAGCTCACGGTGACTCCCCGGCAGGCAGGCGTACAGGTCCCTTCCGTGTCCTCACCCTCGCACCGGTGACCCCGGCCGGCCTGTCCTCGTCGCCGTTCGGGTGGCGGGTGCGGGGGAGCCGGGGAGCCGGTTCGAACGTGCGCCATGACGATCCAGCCGGCCAGGCTCCGTGAGCCGGCGGTCCGGGCCCTCGTGAACGCCGCCGACTCCCAAGACCGCGCCCGCTTCATGGCGTTCCCGCTCCCGCAACGACGCCTGGGGCGAGACGCGCACCGAGTGGGCCTTCACCGCCGGGGACGACGGGCTCATCTCCCGGTTCGAGACCGGGCAGGCGTGACCACGGCGCACAAGGAGGGGAAACGCGCGGGAGCCACGGCGGCGTGCCGACCGCGCCCCGGGAGGCGCACGGCGGCCGTGTCAACGGCCGTCGTCCCGGCGGTGGTAAGTCCCCGCCGCCCCAGCGGCGGACGTCGGGACGCCGGTGCGCACCAGCGTATTTTCATGAAGCGGCAAAGTCCTTGGCCTGTCCACCCTCCTGCGTAGGAACGCCAGTTCGGCGCGGTGTACGGTCCCCGAGTGCGTGAAAGTTCCCGGCTCAGCCGGCGTGCCGTCCTCGGGCTGACGGCCGCCGCCCTGCCCCTGTCCACGGCCCACGAGGCCTCCGCGACCACGGTCATCGGCGGCGAGCGCCTCGCCCGCCCCGGAGTGCAGGTGAGCCGTGCCTCCGGACTGCCCGAGAAGCTCACCGCCCGCGCGTGGCTGGTCGCCGACTGCACGAGCGGCGAGGTGCTCGCCTCGTTCAACGCCCACCGGCGGCTGGCCCCCGCGTCCACGCTGAAGATGCTGTTCGCGGACACCCTGCTGAAGAAGTTCGACCGCACCCGGCGCTACACCGTCCGGGACGCCGACCTCGCCGACGTCCCGGCCGGCTCCAGCCTCGTCGGCATCAAGCCCGGCATCACCTACACGGTCGAGCAGTTGTGGCAGGGCGTGTTCCTGCGCTCCGGCAACGACGCCGTGCACGTGCTCTCCCGCATGAACGGCGGCATCGCCCGCACGGTCGCCGAGATGCAGGCCAGGGCGGTGGACCTGCAGGCCCTGGACACCCATGTGGTCAGCCCCGACGGCTTCGACCACAAGGGTCAGATCTCCTCGGCGTACGACCTCACCCTCTTCGCCCGCCACGGCCTTCAGGACGCCGACTTCCGCCGGTACTGCGGCACCCGGACCGCCGACTTCCCGGCGGGCGGCAAGAAGACCTTCCAGATCCAGAACACCGACCGCCTGCTGACCGGGGCGTGGGGCCTGAAGACGTACGAGGGTCTCATCGGCGTCAAGAACGGCTACACCAGCCACGCGGGCAACACCTTCACCGGCGCGGCCACCCGCGGCGGGCGCACCCTCCTGGTCACCGTGATGCACCCCGACGCCGGCGGCAACGCCGTCTACGAGCAGACCGCCGCGCTGCTGGACTGGGGTTTCACGCAGGGGAGTTCGGCACGGCCCGTGGGCACGCTGGTCGATCCGCTCAGCGAGGGCGGGGCGAGCGTGGCTCCGGCGCCCACCCGGAAGTCGGTGCATGCGGCGGCCGGCGCGCCCGGCGTGGGGTCCGGCGGCGGCTCGGCGCGGTACCTGGCGGGGGGTGCGGCCGGGGCGGCGGCCCTGCTGGGCGCCGGCGTCTGGGCCGTGCGCCGACGCCGGGCCCGAGCGGCGGCCGACTCCGGGGGCGCCCGGCGGGAGACCGCGCGGGGCACGGCGCGCGACACCGTCCCGGACAGCGGGGACAGCCAGGGGAGCTGAAAAGCCCGGCCGATCGCCCGGCCCCGGCGCCTGCCGGCTGTCCGTCCGCGGAAGCTGGGCGGGCCGGGCGGCGAGCCGAGCATCCGGCAGCCGGCCGCCCGCCCACGGGACCTGGATGACCGGACGATGCGTGCGACCGCCGCAGCGGCCGTCGAACACGGGGAGCCGTCCGTGGCGGATTGGGTCGGATCGGGTCGGATCGGGCGGTGTTCCAACCTCAAGGCGAGCCGACGGCACGCGCGGCCCCCGGCACCCGCCGGGCCCGCATCGCGAGCCCTCGGTGCGACGCCGTCCGTCCGACGCGGGTTCCGTCGCCCGATGTGCGCGGCGGTCGTTCCGCCCACCGGTGCGCACCCCGCGATCGCCGCGGGGCCCACCCCTGACTCCGGTTCGGCGGAACGACCGCCGCCGCCCCCCTCGGAGTGGCTGCGGAACTCCCGTGTGTCAACTGTGAAGCTCTGATGAAGAAGAGTTGAGCACACTCGCGCGAGCGGCCGCAATACCGCGGACGGTCAAATTCCACTTGTGCGGGCGCGAAGCCGGTCGCGGGCCGGTCCGATACGCGGCCTCGCAGCGCCGTCACCGGCGCCGGCTGCGCGTCCGCCTCCGGCGGCAACTCGGCTCCGCGCCGCACCAGTCCCGCGCCGCCTCGGTCGCACCCGTCACCGGCTCCGGGGCAACCCGGCGCCCCCGCGCCCGCAATCGAACTCCCGCAGTCGAGCGGCCGTAGTCAAAGCCTGAGCCGAGCGCCCGCAGCCGAGCACCCCCGGCCCAAGCATGCAGCCGAGCGCCCGCAGCCGAAGAAGGCGATGCCGCACCCGTGTCCAGGGGCCCGCCGGGCACCGCACCGCCCGCCGCACACCGCACCCACACCGCACACCGCACCGCACACCGCGCACCGCATCCGTGCGCCCCGTCGGCGCGCGACTGCCGGAACCCGTCATTCCGCCACCCGAACGTCACGCCCCCGCCAGGCGGCTGCCCCGTCGAGGTTGTTATGGGCCTGTCAACTACCCCCTGGATCCATCGCGACAGGGGAGGACCGGATGACACCCGCAGCACACCCGTCCCAGCACGCCCCAGAACTCCGCGCCGCCGCCCGCCACATCGGCCGGCGCCGCTTCCTGACCGCCACCGGGGCCGCCGCCGCGCTCGCCTTCGCCGTGAACCTGCCCGCCGCCGGCGCCGCGGCCGCCGCCGAGTTCGACGCCCGGAGGATCGCCGACGACCCCTTCACCCTGGGCGTGGCCTCCGGCGACCCGCTGCCCGGCTCGGTGCTGCTGTGGACGCGGCTGGCCCCGCAGCCGTACCAGCCCGACGGCGGGCTGCCCGCGCAACGCGTCACCGTGCACTGGGAACTCGCCCACGACGAGGGCTTCCGCCGGATCGTCAGACGCGGCACCGCCCACGCCCACCCCGAGCTGAACCACAGCGTCCACGTGGAGGTGCCGCACCTGCCCGCCGACCGCGTCTTCCACTACCGCTTCCGCGCCGGCGACTGGGTCAGCCCCACCGGCCGCACCCGCACCGCCCCGCCGCCCGGCAGCCGCCCCGCCGCGCTCACCGTGGCCGCCGTCTCCTGCCAGGCCTACGCGGACGGTTACTACACCGCCCACCGCCACCTCGCCGAGGACGACGTGGACGTCGTCTTCCACCTCGGCGACTACCTGTACGAGTACGCCGTCGACGCCACCGGCAACGCCCGCGGCTACACCGACCGCACCCTCCCCGCCCACTACAACCGCGAGACGGTGACGCTGGAGGACTACCGGCTGCGCTACGCCCTGTTCAAGTCCGACCCGGACCTGATGGCCGCGCACGCCGCGCACCCATTCGTCGTCACCTGGGACGACCACGAGACCGAGAACAACTACGCCGACGACGTGCCGGAGGACGGCGGCCCCTCCGAGGAGTTCCTGCTGCGCCGCGCCTCCGCCTACCGCGCCTACTGGGAGAACCAGCCCCTGCGCCGCCCGCAGCGGCCCTCCGGCCCCGACATGCGGATGTACCGGCGCCTGCACTGGGGCCGGCTCGCCCAGTTCGACGTCCTGGACACCCGTCAGTACCGCTCCGACCAGGCCTACGGCGACGGAGCCCAGCTGCCCGGCCCCGACATCGACGACCCGGCCCGCACGATGACCGGCGAGGCGCAGGAGCGCTGGCTGACCGACGGCTGGCGCCGCTCGCGGGCGCTGTGGAACGTCGTTCCGCAGCAGGTCGCCTTCTCCCAGCGCAAGCTCGACCTCAACCCGGTCGCCAAGCTGTCCATGGACGCCTGGGACGGCTACCGCGCCTCCCGCCGCCGCATCCTCGACGCGGTGCGCTCCACCGGCATCGACAACTTCATGGTCCTCACCGGCGACGTGCACGTCGCCTACGCCTTCGACGTCAAGGAGGACTTCGACGACCCGGCCTCCCGCACCCTGGGCACGGAGATTGTGGCCACGTCCGTCTCCAGCGGCAAGGACGGCGCCGAGAAGCCCGCCAACTGGAACACGTACATGACGGCCAATCCGCACATGAGGTTCTACAACGGGCGGCGCGGCTACGTCACCGTCACGCTCGGCCGGGAGCACGCCCGCGCCGACTTCCGGACCGTGCCGTACGTGACCCGGCCGGGCGCGCCCGTCGCGACCGCCGCCTCCTTCGTCACGGAGGCCGGAAAGCCGGGCCTCACACCGGCGTGAGCCCCGTACCGGGGGCCGCGCCACCGGCGGGAGCTGCCCCGGTGCGTCCCGCCTCGCCGGGATAGCGCACGCCGACGCGGTCCCGGATCGCGTCCAGCGTGCGCATCACCGCGAGCGTGCCCTCCAGCGGCACCAGCCCGGACTCCTTCTCACCCGCCCGCAACGCCCGCATGACCTCCCGCGCCTCGTGCCGCAGGCTGGTCCGCGGCCCGTCCGCCGGATCGGCGGCGAACTCCTCGGGCTCGCGGCCGTCGCGGTGCAGCACGAACCGGTCGGGGTGGAAGAAACCGGACGGGACGTCGATCCGGCCGCGCGAGCCGGTCACCGAGGCGGTGACCGCCGTGCCGCCGGTGATGGAGCAGTGCAGGGCGGCGAGCGCGCCGCTCTCCCAGGAGAGCACGGCGCCCGTCTGGAGGTCGACGCCCTCCGCCGACAGCACCGCGCTCGCGGCGATCCCGTCCGGCTCGCCCAGCAGCAGGTGCGCGAACGACACCGGGTACACGCCCAGATCGAGCAGCGCCCCGCCGCCCAGCGCGGGGTCCCGCAGCCGGTGCGCGGCCGGGAAGGGGCCGGCCAGCCCGAAGTCCGCCTGCACCGTGCGCACCTCGCCGATCGCGCCGTCGTCCACCAGCGCCTTCAGCCGCCGCACCAGCGGATTGCAGTACATCCACATGGCTTCCATCAGGAAGCGGTCGTGCTCCCGTGCCAGCGCGACGAGTTCCTCCGCCTCCCGCAGGTTCAGCGTGAACGGCTTCTCGCACAGCACGTTGCGGCCCGCCTCCAGGCACAGCCCCGCCGCCGCCCGGTGCACCGCGTGCGGAGCGGCGACGTACACGACGTCGACGTCCGCGTCCGCGGCCAGCGACTCCCAGTCGCCGTAGGCCCGTTCCACCCCGAACCGCTCGGCGAACGCCCGGGCCGACTCCCGGCGGCGCGAGGCCACCGCCACGATCTCCGCGTCGGGCAGATCCACCAGATCCGCCGCGAACGCCGCCGCGATCCCGCCGGTCGCCAGGATCCCCCACCGCACGCGCCGCTCCGCCATTCCCCGCCCCGCCCTCGCTCACGTGTGCTTCAGCAGTGTGTACGAGCTGAGAGCATAGGTGCCGGTCACGTCGGTGACACCGATGTCAGCCGGCCGGAGAACCAGGGTGTTCGGGACATCCAAGGACACTTGGGCCGCTCGGGCCGCTCGGGGCGGTCGGCGCGGTCAGGGAGCGAGGACGGCCGGACGGCTGGAACAGCCGGAACAGCCAGGGAGGGACACATGCCGGAGCACGCGGCGGCACCGACGCCGGAACAGGACCAGCGGGGCGCCTGCGCGGCGTCGCCGGCCCCCGTCCCGCGCCGCACCGGATCCCTCGTCACCTTCCTCCTCGGCGCTCTCACCGCGACGACCCCGCTCGCGATGGACATGTACCTCCCCTCCCTGCCGCAGGTCACCCGCTCGCTGCACGCCCCCGCCGTCACCGTCCAGCTCACCCTCACCGCCTGCATGGCGGGGCTGGCCCTCGGGCAGCTCGTCATCGGGCCCATGAGCGACCGCTGGGGCCGGCGCCGCCCGCTGCTCACCGGACTCGCCGTGTACCTCGCGGCCACCGCCCTGTGCGCCGTCGCGCCCACCGCGCAGACTCTGATCGCCTGCCGGCTGGTGCAGGGCCTCGCGGGCGCGGCCGGCGTGGTCATCGCGCGGGCCGTCGTACGCGACCTGTACGACGGGGTCGCCATGGCCCGCTTCTTCTCCACCCTGATGCTGATCTCCGGGGCCGCCCCCATCGTCGCGCCGCTCGTCGGCGGCCAGATCCTCCGGGTCACGGACTGGCGGGGCGTCTTCGTCGTCCTCACCGTCGTCGGCGCGCTCCTCACCGCCCTGGTCTGGCTGCGGCTGCCGGAGACCCTGCCGCCCGCCGGCCGCCGCGCCGGGGGAGTGGGCGAGGCCCTGCGCGCCATGCGCGGCCTCCTCGCCGACCCGCCCTTCACCGGCTACATGCTCGCCGGCGGCTTCGCCTTCGCCGCGCTGTTCGCCTACGTCAGCGCCTCGCCCTTCGTCGTCCAGGAGATCTACGGCGCCTCCCCGCAGACCTTCAGCCTGCTGTTCGGGCTCAACTCCGTCGGCCTGGTGGCCGCCGGGCAGGTCAACGGCAGGCTGCTGGTCGGCCGGGTCAGCCTGGACAAGGTGCTCGGCACGGGCCTCGCGGTGATCGTGCTCGCCGCGACCGCGCTGCTGCTGATGGCGTCCGGCGTCCTCGGCGAGACGGGCCTCGTGCCCGTCGCCGCCGCGCTGTTCGTCCTCATGTCCGCGATGGGCATCACGCTCCCCAACGCCCAGTCCCTCGCCCTGCTGCGCACCCGGCACGCCGCCGGCTCCGCCTCCGCGCTGCTCGGCACCTGCTCCTTCCTCGTCGGCGCGGTCGCCTCCCCGCTCGTCGGGATCGCGGGGGAGCGCACCGCCGTGCCCATGGCCGTCGTCCAGCTGGCGGGAGCGCTGGTCGCGGCGGCCTGCTTCGTGGGAATGTGCCGTCCCTGGACCGCACGGGCCGCCACCCGTGCGGGGTCGGAGGGAGACGAGAACTGAGCGCACCCAGACTGCGCGCCGACGCACCGGAACGGGCCGGGCTCGACCCCGTCGAGCTCGGACGGCTGGTCGGCGAGCTGCACGCCCTCACCGCCGGCGACCGCCCCTGGGCGGCCGGCGCCGTCGTGCTGGCCGGACGCGGCCCCGTGATCGCCGTGGCCGAGGCCTCGGGCTGGGCGGTCCGCTACGCCTCCTGCGACCCCGACACCGGGGCCGGCGTCGAACTGCCGCCCGCCGCGCGGGTCCCGGCCACCGTCGACACCCCCTTCGACCTGGCCTCCCTCACCAAACTGTTCACCTCCGTCGCCGCCGTGCAGCAGATCGAGCGCGGCACCCTCGGCATCGACGCCCGCGTCGGCGACTACCTGCCGGAATTCGGCGCCGCCGCCGCGTACGGCGTCACCGTACGGCAGCTGCTCACCCACACCTCCGGGCTGCGCCCCGACCTCCCGCTCCACGACTGCCCGGACGACCGGGCCCGGCTGGAGCTGCTGCGGGCCGAGGCGCCGACCTCCGAGCCGGGCGTCCACCGGTACTCCGACCTGAACATGCTCCTGCTCCAGTTCGTGCTGGAGCGCATCACCGGCCGCACCCTCGACGTCCTCGTCCAGGACGGCATCACCCGGCCGCTCGGCATGACCTCCACCGCCTTCGGGCCCTGTCCCGGCGCCGCGGCCACCGAGGACCAGCGGCGGCCGTGGGCCAAGGCTGACCGGGGGATGCTGCGCGGCGTGGTCCACGACGAGAACGCCTGGGCGCTCGGCGGGGTCGCCGGGCACGCGGGCCTCTTCTCCACCGCGCCCGACCTGGCCGTCTTCTGCCGCGCCCTGCTCGCCGGCGGCGCCTACGGCCCCGCGCGCATCCTCGGCCCCGACTTCGTGGAGCTGCTGTTCACCCCGCCGGGACTGGGCTTCGCCCTGGACCAGCCCTGGTTCATGGGCGAGCTGGCGGGCCGCGGCGCGGCGGGCCACACCGGCTTCACCGGCACGTCGCTGGTCCTCGACCCGGCGACCGACACCTTCCTCGTCCTGCTGGCCAACACCGTCCACCCCCGACGCCGCCCACCCGACAGCCGGCCGAGGGCGAGACTCGCCACCCACCTGGCCAGAGCAGTGATCTGACCCCGACCCCGGCCCACGACCCGCGGCCGCTTCGCCCGTGCCCGTCCGCGGGCGTCCGGGCGGGCGCGTGGGGTGGGCCGGGGGAATCTAGAATCGGCGGGTGAACGACCCCGTATCCCCGGCCGAAGCCCTCCGCAGGAGCCTCGCCGAGCTGCTCGCCGGGCTGCCGCCCACCCAGGTCGCCGCAGCCGTGGACCGGCTGATCGGCCACTACCGCGGCGACACCCCCACCGACGCCCCGATCCTCCGCGACCGCGCCGACGTCGCCGCGTACGCCGCCTACCGGATGCCGGCCACCTTCGAGGCGGTCCGCTCGGCGCTGGCCGCCTTCGCCGACGCCGTGCCCGGCTGGACGCCCGCCGGCCACGTGGACGTGGGCGGCGGCACCGGCGCCGCGACCTGGGCGGTGACCGCCACCTGGGAGGGGACCCGGCCGGTGACCGTGCTGGACTGGGCCGAGCCCGCGCTGGCCCTCGGCCGGGAGCTGGCCGCCGCGAACCCCGCCCTGCGAGACGCCCGCTGGCAGCGCGCCCGGATCGGCGCGGACCTCGCCCTGGACGGCGTCGACCTGGTCACGGTGTCGTACGTCCTCAACGAGCTGTCCGAGAACGGCCGCGCCGCTCTCGTCGACGCCGCCGCGAGCGCCGCGCAGGCCGTCGTGATCGTGGAGGCCGGCACCCCGGCCGGTTACGGCCGGGTCGTCGAGGCCCGCGACCGGCTGGTCCGGGCCGGCTTCCGGATCGCCGCGCCCTGCCCGCACAGCGCCGCCTGCCCGATCGCGCCCGGCGCCGACTGGTGCCACTTCTCCGCCCGGGTCGGCCGCTCCTCCCTGCACCGCCAGGTCAAGGGCGGTTCGCTGGCCTACGAGGACGAGAAGTTCGCCTACGTCGCCGCGACCCGGCTGCCCGCCGGGCCGGCCCCGGCCCGCGTGGTCCGGCGCCCGCAGATCCGCAAGGGCCAGGTGCTGCTCGACCTGTGCGGGAGCGACGAGCGGCTGCGCCGTACGACGGTCACCAAACGCCACGGCGACCTGTACAAGGCGGCCCGGGACGCCGACTGGGGCGACGCCTGGCCGCCGCCCGGGTCCGGGTCGTAGCCCGCCGCCCGCGGCTGTTCGTCCCCCCGCTCGCGCACCGCCGGCTGCGACGGACCGGGCCGATCCCGTGCGAGTCGAGTACACCGACACGCCGGTCGCGTACGCACTGCACGGGCTCGCGGCCCGCCGGGGCGCCGCCGGGCTGTGAGGCTCGTTACGTCCGGTACCGGCCGAACCGTCCCGCGGCCCCCCGAAGCGCAGGAAGATGGGACGATAGGGCATGCTGTCCGCACACCAGCGAGGCGACCACCGACCGAGGGGACAGATGAGCGAGACGTTCGGCGGCCGGAGCGGCCTGCAGGGCAAACTCTCCCGGTGGCTCCTCGGACGCCGCCCGAAGGAGGCCGCGGCGGACGCCGACGGCCGTGAGGCCCTGCTGCTCGCCGCCGCCGGTGCGGGACTGCCGCTGGCCCCCGCCGCGCACCCCGCCCCCGGCTACCGCTGTTCCTGCGACCGGGTCGGCTGCCCCACCCCGGCCCGGCACCCGGTGTCGTTCGCCTGGCAGACGCAGTCCACCACCGACCGCGCCCAGATCGAGCGCTGGGCCCGGCACCAGCCGCAGGCCAACTTCATCACCGCCACCGGCATGGTCCACGACGTCCTGGACGTGCCCCTGGAGGCCGGCCGGGAGGCGCTGGAGCGGCTGCTCGCCTCCGGCGTCGAGGTCGGGCCGGTCGCCGAGAGCGACGACGGCCGCATGCTGTTCTTCACCCTCACCCGCGGCACCCCCGAGGACGAGGACGAGTGGTGGCCGTGCGAGCTGGACTGCCACCCGGAGACGATGGACGAGCACCCCGGCCTGCGCTGGCACTGCCGCGGCTCCTACGTCCTGGTGCCGCCCGCCCGGCTGCCCGGTGACGAGGACCGGCGGGTGCGCTGGGTGCGCGGCCCGGAGCACGCGCTGCCGGATCCGCTGAGCCTGCTGGAGGCGCTCACCGACGCCTGCGCCCGGCACCCGGGCGCGGACGCCGGACACCAGGACGCGGCCTGGCCCCTGCGCCACTGACGACCGGCCCCCCGGTCACCCCGCCTGCGCCCCCCGCCTGCGCCTCCGGCCTGTTCCCCGCGGTCTACTCGCCCTGCGCGGAGGTCAGTCCCTGGATCCGCCCGAGCATCCGCACCGGGCCGGTGCCCGCCGGGTCCAGCACGGCCTCGTTGGCGATCGACTGCAGGGTCAGGGACTGCTTCACCTCGCCCTTGATGAGGGCCTGCACGTCCCTGTTGGCGACGGGCACGGTGGCGCCCGCGGCGGCGGTCTGCTTCTCGAAGTGGCGCGTGGCGAAGAACACCAGCGCCCCGCCGTCCGCCGTGCGCAGCGCGAGCGGCGCGTAGTCGCCGTGGGTGAGCGGTTCGTCGACGTACTGCCGGACCAGGCCCGGCTTCTCGGCCAGCTTCCTGCGGTCCGCGCGCAGCCGGCTGGTGTCGCGGCCGTCCGCGAAGGTCTTCCCGCCGTCCTTCAGGTAGGCCGCGTACGAGGTGCTCAACTCGTCCGGGCGGACGGCGAGCCGGGTGGTGTCCGCGGGCACGGCCTCGGCCCAGCCGTCCTTGTCCTTGCGGAACTCGGGCACGGTCCCGGGCGCCATGAGCGTCAGATACGCCACCTGCCACCGCTCGCCCATGCCGTTGCGGGTGAACACCAGCACCCAGCGGGCGTCCCCGCCTCTGCTGCCCCGGGCGTCGGCGACGAACCAGCGCGGCCAGCCGGCCTTCGCCGGGATGGTGAACTTCGCGTCCGTCAGCGTCAGCGGGGTGTGGTTCGGGTTGCCGGACGGGCTGTTGGTGTGTCCGGCCCGCAGCCGGGCGGAGTCGATGTCGGCGAGGGCGCCGGTGACGTAGGGCGCGTCCAGGGAGCTGTCGTAGGCCTTGTCGGCCCGGTTGTAGGCGTCCGTGAACGCCGTGAGCGCCGCGGCGGCCTCGGCGCGGGTGGCGGCGGGGAGCACCACGCGTTCCCCGTGCACCACCACGCAGCCGCTCACCGTCAGCGACAGAGCGGTCAGCGAGGCCGCCAGAGCTGCGTTCCGGTCACGCCTTGGAAGCCGTCGACGGCTGCGTTCCCTGGTCATCGGGCTGCTTCACCTTCCCCTTTCCGGAGGCGAACCCTACCGGGGAGAGGAACAGGGCGAGCACCGGGACCAGGTACAGCGCCCACACCGTGACCTGGACGACCGTCGGGTCCGGCTGGAAGTTGAAGACGCCCTTGAGCAGGGTGCCGTACCAGCTGTCCGGCGGGACGGCGCCGCTGATGTCGAAGGCCAGGTCGTTGATGCCGGGGATCCAGTCGGCCTCCTGCAGGTCGTGGAAGCCGTAGGCCAGCACGCCCGCCGCGACCACGACCAGCATGCCGCCGGTCCAGGTGAAGAACTTCGCCAGGTTGATCTTCAGAGCGCCGCGGTAGAACAGCCAGCCCAGCAGGACGGCCGTGGCGAGGCCGAGGGCGACGCCGAGCAGCGGGCGCGGGGTGCCGTCGGAGGCCGCGTGCACCGACGCCCACACGAACAGCGCGGTCTCCAGGCCCTCGCGGCCCACCGCGAGGAACGCGGTGGCGACGAGTGCGCCCGTGCCCAGGGAGAGGGCCGTGTCCAGCCTGCCGTGCAGCTCCGACCTCAGGTGCCGGGCGGTGCGCCGCATCCAGAACACCATCCAGGTCACCAGGGCCACGGCGACGACCGACAGGGTGCCGCCGAGCGCCTCCTGCGCCTGGAAGGTCAGCTCCTGCGAGCCGAACTCCAGGGCGCAGCCGAAGCCCATGGCGATGGCGACGGCGATGCCGATGCCCGTCCAGATCGGCTTCAGGGCGTCCCTGCGGCCGGTCTTGACCAGGTAGGCGATGAGGATGCAGACGACGAGGGACGCCTCCAGACCCTCCCGCAGGCCGATCAGGTAGTTGGAGAACACGGGCTACGCCTCCTTCGAGAACAGCGTGCGGCCCCACCAGTCGCCGGAGTCCCGGACGCCCGGCGGGATCGCGAAGACCGCCGAACCCACGTGCTGGATGTACTCGTTGAGCGCGTCGTGGGCCGCGAGGTTGCGCTGCAGCGGGATGAAGCCCTTGCGCACGTCCCGCTGGTAGGCGAGGAAGAACAGGCCCGCGTCGAGGCGGCCGAGGCCGTCGGTGCCGTCGGTGAAGGAGTAGCCGCGGCGCAGGATGGTGATGCCGTTGTTGGAGTCCGGGTGGGCGAGCCGCACGTGCGCGTCCGGTTTCATCGCCTTCAGGAACGGCTCGTCGTGCTCCCCGGCCTTGCCGACGGGGGCGCCCTCGCGCTTGTCCCGGCCGAACACGTCCTCCTGCTCCTGCAGCGAGGTGCGGTCCCAGGTCTCGATGTTCATGCGGATGCGCCGGGCGACCAGGTACGACCCTCCGGTCATCCAGTCCGGTCCGTCGCCGTCGCCGACCCACACGAACTTCTTCAGCCGTTCGGTCTCGGTGCCCGCGATGTTGCGGGTGCCGTCCTTGAACCCGAAGAGGTTGCGCGGGGTCTGCGCGTCGGGGGTGGTGGAGGAGGTCTTGCCGAAGCCGAGCTGGGACCAGCGCACGGCCACCTTGCCGAAGCCGATGCGGGCGAGGTTGCGGACGGCGTGCACGGCGACCTGCGGGTCGTCGGCGCACGCCTGGATGCACAGGTCGCCACCGGTGCGGGCCCGGTCCAGGTTGTCGCCGGGGAACTTCGGCAGGTCGACGAGGGCGTCGGGCCGCCGGTCCCGCAGTCCGAACCGGTCGAACAGCGACGGCCCGAAGCCGATGGTCAGGGTCAGCCGGGACGGCTTGAGCCCGAGAGCCTCGCCGGTGTCGTCCGGCGGGGCCTCGGCGAGCCCGCCGTACGCGCCCTCGCCGACCGGCTTCCCGGCGGTCATCCGCCGGGCCGCCTCCGTCCAGTCCTTCAGCATCCGGACGAACGCGTCGCGGTCGTCGGTCTTGACGTCGAACGCGGCGAAGTGCAGCCGGTCCTGCACGGGGGTGGCGATGCCGGCCTGGTGGACGCCGTGGAACTCCACCGCGCCGCCCGTCTCGGCGGCCACCGGGTCCACGTCGTCGCCCGCCCGGGTCATGGCCACGGCGCCGCCGGCCGCGGCCGCGCCGAGCGCGAGCCCGGCCCCGCCCCAGCCGATCAGCGCGCGCCGCGACGGATTGGTCCCCTGGGTCTCGCTCATCGCCCTCGCCCCCCTCGCTTACTTCACGACCGCGGCGGCCAGCTTGGACAGCGGCTCGGCGAGCGCGTTCACCGCGTCCGACAGCTCCTTGCGCTGGTCCCCGGTGACCTTGTCGTAGGAGACGAAGTCGTAGGACGTCTTGTCCTTGCGGTACTTGTCCAGCAGGGTGTTCAGCGCCGCGAACTGCTTGTCGAGTTCCTCGGCCAGCGCCGGGTCGTTCTTCGCGGCGACCGGCTTCAGCAGCTCGTACGCCTTCTGCGCGCCCTCGACGTTGCCCTTGAAGTCGACCAGGTCGGTGTGCGCGTAGCGGTCCTCCTCGCCGGTGACCTTGCCGGTGGCGACCTCGTCCAGCAGTTCCTTGGCGCCGTTGGCCATGGAGGTCGGGGTGATCTCGGCCTTGCCGACCCGGCCCTGCCAGTCCTTCAGGTCCCGCACCAGCCGGCCGGCGAGGGCCTTCTCCTCGGCGCCGATCTTCTTGTCCTTCCAGAGGGCCTTCTCCAGCCGGTGCCAGCCGGTCCACTTCTGGCCGTCCTCCAGGCCGTCCTCGCGGACGTCGACCTTCGGGTCGATGTCGCCGAAGGACTCGGCGACCGGCTCGGTGCGCTCCCAGCCGAGGCGGGAGAGGGCGTAGGCCTTCTTCGCGGCGTCCAGGTCGCCGTCCTGGACGGCCTTCGCGAAGGTCTCGACCCGCGGCAGCGTCTCGTCCGCCTGGTCCTGGGCGTACCGGCGGTACTCGGCGACGGCCCCGTCCAGCTTCGGGTCGCGCTTCGCGGTGCCGCCGCCGCCGGTGACGGTGAGCTTCTGGCGGACGCCGTGGCCCTTCATGCCGGGGCGGCAGGCGATCTCGTACGATCCGGCCTTCACCTCGGCGGTGAGCGTGTACTTGGTCCCGGGGCCGATGTTCTCCTTCTCGGAGACGATCCGGTCGTCCGGGAAGAGGATCTCGACCTCGGTCGCCTTGGAGCCCTTGTTCTCTATCTTCAGGGTGACCTGGCCGGCCGGGACGGACGTGGCGGAGGTGTCGCACGTCGTGTCGGCGGCGGTGACCCGGATCGCGTCGCCGTCCTTGGCATCGCTCTTCGCGGTGCAGGCCGAGAGGGCGGTCAGAGCGGCCGCGGTGGCGGCGGCGGTGACGGTCAGTCGGACGGCTCGCATGCAGGCTCCAAGCGGATCTGGTCTGGTGAGGCTCACCTAACTTACCTGAGCCACACTTCGCCGATACCCGGGCGGATCGTGATTCACCTCTCACAGGAAGATCACCGACGTGGCTCGATCCCGATGGCTGAGAAGAGACGCCACAAAACGGTAAAGGGCCGGTCAAGGACGGCTCGGGTTCCCGCGATGCTTCAATGCCCTGGTGACTGACTACGACGTGCTCCGCGTCTTCTGCGGGCCGGACGGCGGCTACGGCAACGAGCTGGCCGTCGTCCGCGACGGCTCGCGGCTGCCGGAGCGGGACGAGCGGCAGGCCCTCGCGGCGAAGCTCGGCTTCAGCGAGACCGTGTTCGTGGACGACCCCGAGCGCGGGCTGATCGACATCTACACGCCCACCCTGCGCCTGCCCTTCGCCGGGCACCCCTGCGTCGGCACGGCCTGGCTGCTCGACGTGCCCGAGCTGGTGACCCCCGCCGGAGTCGTCGGGGTCCGCCTCGACGGCGAGTTCAGCTGGATCGAGGCCCGGGCCGAGTGGGCGCCGCCGCGCACCCTGCGCCGGTACGCCACCGCCGCCGAGGTGGACGCGCTCGACGTCCCGCCGCCGGGGGAGTGGCTGTACGCCTGGGCGTGGGAGGACGAGGCGGCCGGGCGGGTGCGGGCCCGCGCCTTCCCCGGCCGGGGCGACGGCGTCGAGGAGGACGAGGCGACCGGCGCGGCCGCCCTGCTGCTGACCGAGCGGCTCGGCCGCGCGCTGAACATCGTCCAGGGCAGGGGTTCGCAGATCCTGACCGCGCCGCAGCCCGCCGGGTGGACCGAGGTCGGGGGCCGGGTCCGCCTCGAACGCTGATCCGCGGGGCCGGCCCGGGCCGGCCCCGCGCTACGGCAGGGTCAGGATGTCCGCGCCCGTCTCCGTGACCACCAGCGTGTGCTCGAACTGCGCGCTGCGCCTGCGGTCCTTGGTCACGACCGTCCAGCCGTCGTCCCACATGTCGTACTCGTGGGTGCCCAGCGTCAGCATCGGCTCGATGGTGAAGGTCATCCCCGGCCGCATGACGGTCGTCGCGTGCGGGCTGTCGTAGTGCGGGATGATCAGGCCGGAGTGGAACGCGGAGTTGATGCCGTGGCCGGTGAAGTCACGGACGACGCCGTAGCCGAAGCGCTTGGCGTAGGACTCGATGACCCGTCCGATGACGTTGATCTGCCGGCCCGGCTTGACCGCCCTGATCGCGCGGTCGAGCGCCTCGCGGGTGCGCTCCACCAGCAGCCGCGACTCCTCGTCCACGTCCCCGACCAGGTAGGTGGCGTTGTTGTCGCCGTGCACCCCGCCGATGTACGCCGTCACGTCCAGGTTGACGATGTCGCCGTCCCTGAGCACCGTCGAGTCCGGGATGCCGTGGCAGATGACCTCGTTGACGGAGGTGCACAGCGACTTCGGGAAGCCGCGGTAGCCGAGCGTGGACGGGTAGGCACCGTGGTCGCACAGGTACTCGTGGGCGACCTTGTCGAGCTGGTCGGTGGTCACCCCGGGCGCGATGATCTTCGCGGCCTCTGCCATCGCCCGCGCGGCGATGCGGCCGGCGGTCCGCATCGCCTCGATGGTCTCGGGGGTCTGCACCTCCGGCCCGGTGTACGGCGCCGGCGCGGGCTTGCCGACGTACTCGGGGCGGCGGATGTTGCCGGGAACCGGACGGGTGGGAGACAGCTCCCCTGGTACGAGCAGCGACTGGCCAGACATGCCAGCGAGTCTAACCAGCGGGCACGGGGGAACATGTGGGTGGCGAGAGGAGCTGTCCATGGCCTTGTTCAAGAAGCGCACCGCCGGCAAGCCGGGTGAGTGGTACTACTGCCTCGAGCACCGCACGGTCGAGGAGGGGCCGGACTGCCCCGGCAAGGACCGCTTCGGGCCGTACGCCTCCCCCGAGGAGGCCCGGCACGCGATGGAGACCGCCCGCGAGCGCAACCTGGAGTGGGAGAACGACCCGCGCTGGCACGACGCCCCCGCGGGCGGCCGGACCGACGAGAGCTGACCGCCCGGCCCCGCCCGTCCCGCCCGCCCGCCCGCCCGTCCGGGCGGGCGGGCAGGCGGGGCCGGGCCCGGCGTCACCAGGGGGCGGGCCCGGCGTCACCAGGGGGCGGGCGGCGGCGCCGTCAGCGCATCCGTCAGCCTCGCCAGCCGGTCCCGGAAGCCGCGCCGCCCCCGCGCGGGCACCCCCGCGTTCTCCCCGGCGGCGGCGCTGACCAGGTGCTGCACGCAGTCCAGGTCCAGTTCCGCCCCCTCGGGCACGGCCAGCGCGTCGTGCGCCAGCGCGGCCAGCTCGCCGCCCGCGCCCAGCGCCAGCACCGTCACCCCGGCCCGCCGGGCGTCGCACACCCGCTCCAGCAGCGGCGCGGGCTCGTCCGGGGCCACCACCAGCAGCGTCTCCCCGCGCCGCGCCGCCGCGATCCGGCCCATTCCGACGGCCAGGTGCGCGGGGTCGGTGGGGCGCGCGTGATGGCGTACCAGCGTCGGGGCCAGCTCGGGCGTGCCCGACCACGCGGCCTCGTCCACCAGATGCGCGGCCAGGTGCCAGGGCTCGTACTCCGGCGTCCCCACCAGCAGCAGCCCGCCCCCGTGCGCCACCACCGACCCGCGCAGCACCCCCGCGAACCTGCGGGTGGCCCCCACCCACTCGGTCCCGGCGAGCACTTCCCGCAGCAACGCGACCCGTACGGCGTCCATGCGCCCGCATCCTGCCGCAACCGGCCACCCGTCACGCGCGGTTCACCCGGAATTCGCCCGTCCTGGGGAGGGTGACGGCCCGCCCCGGCCGTGAGGAGCCGCCATGACCGACACCACCGTCCCCTTCCGCGCGGGCCAGGAGGGGTACGCCGCCTTCCGCATCCCGGCGGTCGTCGCCACGCACCGCGGCACGCTGCTCGCCTTCTGCGAGGGCCGCGCCGACTCCGCCGCCGACCACGGGCACATCGACGTCGTGCTCAAGCGCTCGGCCGACGGAGGCCGCACCTGGGGGCCGCTGCAGGTCGCCGCGAGCAACGGCGGCGGCCTCGCCGGCAACCCCGCCCCGGTGGTCCTGGACACCGGCCGGGTCCTGCTCGTGCACATCCGCGCCGCCGCCTCCGCCACCGAGGCCGCCATCGTGCGCGGCCAGGTCACGGACGCCGACGGGCGCAGGGTGTGGGTGCGGCACAGCGACGACGACGGCGTCACCTGGTCCGCGCCCGAGGAGATCACCGCGCAGGTGAAGAGGCCCGGCTGGCGCTGGTACGCGACCACGCCCGGGCACGCCCTCCAGCTGAGCGCCGGCCGCGTCCTCGTCCCCGCCAACCACACCCTGCCGCCCACCGGCGCCGACACCGGCGCGGAGGCGAAGTACAACAGCGGGCACTGCCTGCTCAGCGACGACCGCGGCGCGACCTGGTACCTCGGTTACCTGGACGAGAACACCGACGGCTACGTCAACGTCAACGAGACCACCGCCGCCGAACTGCCCGACGGCCGCGTCTACCTCAACACCCGCAACGACTCGCCCTCGCCCGGCAACCGCGCCGACGCCCACTCCGCGGACGGCGGGCGGACCCTGGTGAAGCCCTTCCGGCCCCAGGCCGGCCTGACCGCCCCCGTCTGCGAGGGCTCCGTCCTCCAGCTCCGCGACCCCGACCTGCTCCTCTTCTCCGGCCCCGGCGACCCCGCCGCCCGCGCCCTGATGACGGTCCGCGCCTCCGCCGACGGCGGCACCACCTGGCGCACCGCCTTCACCGTCGACGGGCTGCCCGCCGCCTACTCGGACCTGGTCCGCGTCGACCGCCGCACGGTCGGACTGCTGTACGAGACGGGTGACTTCGGGGCCTACGAGACGATCTCCTTCCGCCGGGTGCCGGTGCACCGGCTGACCTGAGCCGGTGCGCGGGCGCCGGGCGGCGGGCCCGGCGGCGGCGGACGTAGAGTCGGGCCATGACCTCTACCGACAGCGCACAGAAGGCCCCCGCCAAGGACCCCTGGGACCTGCCCGACGTCTCCGGGTACGTCGTCGGCGTGCTCGGCGGCACCGGCCCGCAGGGCAAGGGCCTCGCCTACCGGTTCGCCCGGGCCGGCCAGAAGGTGATCATCGGCTCCCGGTCCGCCGAGCGCGCCCGGGCCGCCGCCGGGGAGCTCGGCCACGGCGTCGAGGGCGCCGACAACGCCGAGGCCGCGCGCCGCAGCGACATCGTGATCGTCGCCGTGCCGTGGGAGGGCCACGGCGACACCCTGGCCTCCCTGCGCGAGGAACTGGCCGGCAAGCTCGTCGTGGACTGCGTCAACCCGCTCGGCTTCGACAAGAAGGGCGCCTACGCCCTCAAGCCGCAGGAGGGCAGCGCCGCCGAGCAGGCCGCCGCGCTGCTGCCGGACTCCCGGGTCACCGCCGCCTTCCACCACCTGTCGGCCGTCCTGCTCCAGGACCCGGAGATCGAGCGGATCGACACCGATGTGATGGTGCTCGGCGAGGAGCGCGCCGACGTGGAGACCGTGCAGGCCCTGGCCGGGCGCATCCCCGGCATGCGCGGCGTCTTCGCGGGGCGGCTGCGCAACGCCCACCAGGTGGAGTCGCTGGTCGCCAACCTGATCTCCGTCAACCGCCGGTACAAGGCGCACGCCGGGCTCCGCGTCACCGACGTGTGAGCCGCCCGGGGCGATGGGGGACACTGGTGGCGTAGCAGTGTCCCCCGACAGGAGCCGGCCCCATGCCCCGCATCGCCCTCTACACCCTGACCGTCTGCCTCCTCGCCGTGGCCGCCGCGGTCGTGTCGTTCGTGCAGGGCAGCTGGCTGGGGATCGTCTGGGTGCTGCTGGCGGGCGTGACCTCCAACATGACCTGGTACTACGTCAAGCGCGCCCGGAGCGCCGGCCGGCGCCCGTCCGCTACGAGCTGAGCGAGCAGATCTCCGGGCTCTCCTGCCAGAAGCGGTAGAGCGCGTGGCCGCAGGCCTGCGAGAAGCCGTCCACGCCCAGGCCGTCCAGAACCGTGTCGATCAGGTCGAAGAACGCGCCGTTGACCGACGGCAGCCACAGCACCGCGAACACGAGGAGCAGGCCGAACGGCGCGAACGGCTCCACCTGCCGCTTGACCCGGTACGACAGCCACGGCTCGATCACCCCGTAGCCGTCCAGGCCCGGCACCGGCAGGAAGTTCAGGATCGCCGCCGTCAGCTGCAGCAGCGCCAGGAACGCCAGCGCGTACCGGAAGTCCGCGGGCACGCCGTCCAGCGCGTGCAGCCAGAAGGGGGCCGTGCACACCGCGGCGAACAGCACGTTCGTCAGCGGGCCCGCCGCCGAGATCAGGCTGTGCCGCCAGCGGCCCCGGATGCGGCCCCGCTCGATGAACACCGCGCCGCCCGGCAGACCGATCCCGCCCATGATCACGAACAGCACCGGCAGCACGATGCTCAGCAGGGCGTGCGTGTACTTCAGCGGGTTCAGCGTGAGGTAGCCCTTGGCGCCGACCGTGATGTCCCCGCTGTGCAGGGCGGTCCGCGCGTGCGCGTACTCGTGCAGGCACAGGGAGACGATCCACGCCGCCGTCACGAACAGGAACACCGCGACGCCGGGCCGGGCGGCGAACCCGCTCCAGGTGGCCCAGCCGGTCACCGCCGTCACGGCCAGGATGCCCACGAACACGGGACTGAGCCGTCGGTCGCCGTGGCGGGTGGTGGCGGTGGTCATGGGCGGACTCCTGTACGGGCTTCGGGGGTCGGAACTGCGACCGTACCGGCCGCGGGCTCGCGGGGAAAACGTCTCGCGGCGGCCGTCCGGTTCCGGGAGGGTGGGGGAGTGACACGGATCAGGGTGTTCTACGAGAGCCGGCAGATGGAGTGCTGCGGCACGCCGTTCGCGGTGGGCGGGGAGGTGGCCTGGAAGCTGGTCCGCTACGACGCCGGGGCCCTCCGGGCGGGCGAGGGGTACGGCGCCGAGGCGTGGGTGGAGAACCACGGCGGCCCCGAGCGGGCCACCTCCGGCCGGGTGCGCGCCGTCGACCTGGTGCGCCGGGAGTACCTGGCCCACCGCGAGCCGCTCGCCGCGGCGCCCTCCGCCCCCGGAGGCTCCCCCGTGGTGCTGCGCGGGACGGGGCGCGCGTCGAGGCCGGCGCCCGGCGCCCCGGTCCTGGAGCCCCTCGACCGCTGCCCGCGGTGGTTCGACGGGTTCGAGGAGGAGGAACAGCCGCCGCGGCGGGTCCCCTTCCGGGTGCGCCGTGCCGTCGGCGTCCTCGTCGACCTGGAGGCCGCCAACTGAGCCGCCCGGGCTTGCGGAGAGAATGGACCCCGTGCGCTACCGGCTGCTCGGCACCACCCAGGCCATCCGTCCCGACGGCACGACCGTCCCGGTCGGCGGGGCGCGGCTGCGCGCCCTGCTGGGCGTGCTCGCGCTCCGGGCGGGCCGCACCGTGCCGGTGGGCGTGCTGGTGGAGGAGGTGTGGGGCGGAGACCCGCCCGCGGACGCCACCGGTGCGCTGCAGGCGCTCGTCGGCCGGCTGCGGCGGGCCCTGGGCGCCGACGCCGTCGCCTCCGCCGACGGCGGCTACCGGCTGGCCGCCGCCCCCGACGACATCGACCTCGTCCGCTTCGACCGGCTGACCGGCGACGGGTTGCGCGCGCTCGCCGACGGCGACCCGGCCAAGGCCGCCGCCGTCCTCGACGAGGCCCTCGCCCTGTGGCGCGGGCCCGCCCTCGCCGACCTGCCCGGCCACACCGCCGAGGCGGCCCGCTGGAAGGCCCGCCGCCTCGACGCCCTGCGCGGCCGGCACACCGCCGCCCTCGCCCTCGGCCGGGCCGGGCAGTCGCTGCCCGAGCTGACCGCCCTGTGCGACGAACACCCGCTGGACGAGCCGCTCCAGGCGCTGCGCCTGCGCGCCCTGCGCGACACCGGGCGCCCCGCGCAGGCCCTCGCCGCCTACGAGGACGTACGGCGGCTGCTCGCGGACCGGCTCGGTTCCGACCCCGGTCCCGAACTGCGCGCCCTGCACGCCGCGTTGCTGAGCGAGGAGCCGTCGCAGGCGCAGCCGCCCGGCCGCCCGGGCAACCTGCCCGCGCGGCTCACCTCCTTCGTCGGACGGGAGGCCGACCTCGCGGCCCTGCGCGCCGACCTCGCCGGGGCCCGGCTGGTCACCCTGCTCGGGCCCGGCGGCTCCGGGAAGACCCGGCTGTCCCAGGAGGCCGCCGAGGCCGTGCGGCACACCGTCCGGGACGGGGTCTGGCTCGCCGAACTGGCCCCGGTGGACGACCCGGAGGCCGTACCGCAGGCGGTGCTCACCGCGATCGGCGCCCGCGAGACCGTGCTGCACGGCGCCGGCGTGGAGAGCATGCGCGCGGTCACGGACCGGCACGGCGACCCGCTGGAACGGCTGGTGGAGCACTGCGCGCGGCGCCGGATGCTGCTCGTCCTCGACAACTGCGAGCACGTCGTCGACGCCGCGGCCCGCCTCGCCGAGCGGCTGCTGGCCCGCTGCCCGGAGCTGACCGTCCTCGCCACCAGCCGCGAACCCCTCGGCGTGCCGGGGGAGGTGCTGCGGCCGGTGGAGCCGCTGCCGGAACCGGTGGCGCTGCGGCTGCTCGCCGAGCGCGGCGCGGCGGCCCGCCCCGGCTTCCGCGTCGAGGACGACCCCGAGGCGTGCGCCGAGATCTGCCGCCGCCTGGACGGACTGCCCCTCGCGATCGAGCTGGCCGCGGCCCGCCTGCGCATGCTGACCCCCCGTCAGATAGCGGACCGGCTGGACGACCGCTTCCGGCTGCTCACCTCCGGCAGCCGTACCGTGCTGCCCCGCCAGCAGACCCTGCGCGCCGTCGTGGACTGGTCCTGGGACCTGCTCGACGCCGACGAACGCGATGTCCTCGCCCGGCTGTCGGTCTTCTCAGGCGGCTGCGACCTGGCCGCCGCCGAGGCCGTGTGCGGCCCCGTCGCCCTGGACGCGCTGGGCTCCCTGGTCGACAAGTCCCTCGTCGTGGCCGCGCCCGGACCCGACGGCGGGATGCGCTACCGGCTGCTGGAGACGGTCGCCGAGTACGCCGCCGAACGGCTCGCCGAGACCGGCGGCCGCGCCGAGACCGAACGCGCCCACCTGACGTACTACCGGGAACTCGCCCGGACCACCGACCCGCTGCTGCGGGGCCCCGAGCAGGGCGCCGCCATCGCCCGGTTCCAGCTGGAGTACGAGAACCTGCGCACCGCCCTGCGGCACGCCGTCGCCCTCGGCGACGAACAGGAGGGGCTGTGCCTGGTGCTGTCCCTCTTCTGGTTCTGGCAGATGCGCGACCAGCGGATCGAGACCCGCACCTGGTGCCGGGAGGTCATGGCGCTCGGCCCCGACCCGTTCGCCGAACCGATCCGCCCCGCCCGCCCGGTGTGGCAGCGCTGCACCGACGCCCCGCCCCCGTACACCGGCGAGGTCCTCGCCGAGGCCCGGCGCGGTGTCCACCTGGCCCACATGGCCTGCATGGACACCGAGATCGACGCGTGGCGGACGCCCGAGGCGCAGGCGAAGCTGCGCGCGGTCACCCGGGTCTACGAACCCGGCCTGCCGCAGACCTGCCGGCCGCCGGGCATCCTGTGGTTCTTCGCCGAGCTGCTGACCGGCGGCGTGGACCGGCTGCGGGACATCGTGGACGCCTGTGTGCGCACCTGCCGGGACACCCCGGGCTACGCCTGGGAACTGGCCGGCGCGCTGCAGCTGCGCGCCAACCTGCTGGCCAACCGCACCGCCTGGGTGGGCGACGCCACCCGGGACGCCGACGAGTCCCTGGAGATCTACCGCCGTCTCGGCGACGCCTGGGGCGCCACCGAGGCCCTGTCCGCGCGCGGCGAGGCGCACGAACGCAAGGGCGACCACCGCGAGGCCGCGGCCGCGTACCAGGCGGCCGTCGACGAGGCCGAGCGGCTCGGCGCCCGCGCCCAGGTCGCCGTGCTCCGCGCCCGGCTCGGCGGTGTGCTCCTGGACTCGGGCGAGGCCGAACGCGGGGAGCGGCTGCTCCGGGAGGTCATCGCCGGGCGGGACGGCCCCCTCCACGAGGCGATCCCCATGGCCCGGCTCTTCCTCGCCGGCCGGCTCGGTCTGACCGGGCGCCTCGGGGAGGCGCGCGAGCAGCTGCGGCTGCTGCGCGAGGAGCTGCCGGTCGCGCGCTTCGTCGTGTTCGACGCCTTGATCTGCTGCCAGGAGGCCTGGGTCGACGCCCTGGACGAGCGCCCCGGCGAGGCCCTGCCGCGGATCCGCGAGGCGCTGCGGCTCGCCGCCGACCCGCTGTCCCGGGCCGTCACCCCGCACCTGCACTCCATCTGCCTCACCGTCGCCGCCATGGCCCTCGCCCGCGCCGGCGGCGGCGCCCGCGGCGCCGACGCGGCCCGCTCCCTGGGCGCCGCCCGGGCGTTGCTGCCGCCCGGCCATGTCGTCGCCGGGATCGAGAAGGAGGTGTGGGCCATGACCGAGGCCCGGGTCCGCGAGGCGGCCGGCGCCGGTTACGAGGCCGCGTACGCCGAAGGCGGCGGCCTCTCCCTCGCGGAGGCCGCCGCCCTGGTCGCGGACACGGCGCGGGTCAGCTCTTCGTGCGGAACTTGTGGATCGCCACCGGGGCCATGACCGCGGTGAGCGCCACCGACCAGATCAGCGTCACCCACAGGCTGTGCGCGACCGGGCCGCCCTCCATCAGGCCGCGTGCGGTGTCGGCCAGCGCCGAGAGCGGGTTGTAGTCGGTGAACGACTGCAGCCAGCCCGGCATCGACGCGGTCGGCGCGAAGATCGACGAGCCGAACTGCAGCGGCATCAGCACCAGGAAGCCCATCGCCTGCACCGACTGGGCGTTCTTCATCACCACGCCGAGGGTGAGGAACACCCACATCAGCGCCGAGCCGAACAGCACGGACAGCCCGACGGAGGCCAGCAGACCGCTCCAGTGCCTGATGTCGTAGCCCACGAGGAGCGCGACCACCATCAGCACCACGGTCGCGAACAGCATCCGCATCAGCTCCACCGCTATCTTCGCGAAGAGCACCGAGCCGCGCCCGATGGGCAGCGAGCGGAAGCGGTCCATGACACCGGAGTTGAAGTCCTGGTTGAAGCCGGTGCCCACGCCCTGGGCCATGTTCATGCCCATCATGGCCATCAGTCCGGGCACGACGTACTGGACGTACTGGTCCTGGCCGCCGCCCAGCGACTTGCCGATGGAGCCGCCGAAGACGTACACGAACAGCAGGGTGAAGATCACCGGGAACAGGATCGCGTCGAACATCGACTCCGGGTCCTGCCGGATCCACAGCAGGTTGCGACGGATCAGCGCGCCGGTGTGCCGCAGATGGGCGCGCGGCGTGATCGGCGCGTCGGTCTTCGCCGCGGCCGGGGAGAGGGTGGCGGAGCTCATACGGCGACCTCCTGGCGGTCGTCGGCGGGCGCGGCGTCCTGCGGGGCACTGGCGCGGTGGCCGGTGAGGGACAGGAAGACCTCGTCCAGGCTGGGCAGTTCGGTGGTGATGGAGGAGATGGTGATGCCGCGCGCGGTGACCGCGCCGACCACCGCGGTGAGCTGTTCGTCGCTGAGCACGGGCACCAGCAGCGTCCCCGTCGCGGTGTCCACGGTGGTGGTCGCCAGCCCGGTGACGCCCAGGTCGTCCAGCATGCCGGCGAGGGGCCGCAGCTCCAGCGGGTCCAGCGGGCGGACGCGCAGCGTGCGCCCGCCCACCCGGGCCTTCAGCTCCTCGATGCCGCCGTTCGCGATGACCTTGCCGCGGTCCACCACGGTCAGCTCGTCGGCGAGCTGCTCGGCCTCCTCCATGTACTGGGTGGTGAGCAGCACGGTGACGCCGTCGCCGACCATCGCCTGGACCTCGTCCCACACCTCGTTGCGGGTCCGCGGGTCCAGGCCGGTCGTGGGCTCGTCCAGGTACAGCACGGCCGGGCGGCCGATCATGGAGGCGGCCAGGTCCAGCCGGCGCCGCATGCCGCCGGAGTAGGTGCCGGCCGGGCGGCGGGCCGCCTCCGTCAGCGAGAACCGCTCCAGCAGTTCGTCGGCGCGGGCGCGGGCGTCCTTGCGCGGCAGGTCCAGCAGCCGGCCGATGAGGTAGAGGTTCTCCCAGCCCGGCAGTTTCTCGTCCACCGAGGCGTACTGGCCGGTGAGCCCGATGACCCGGCGGAGCTGCCGGGGCTGGCGTACGACGTCGTAGCCGGCCACGGTGGCCCGCCCGGCGTCCGGGGTGATCAGGGTGGACAGGATGCGCACGAGGGTGGTCTTGCCGGCGCCGTTCGGCCCGAGCACACCCATCACGGTGCCCTCGCGCACGTCCAGGTCGACGCCGTCCAGCGCCCTGGTCTCCCCGTAGTGCTTGACCAGCCCCCGTACCGTCACGGCGTGGCCCACGCCGGCGGGGTTGTCGTCGATGCGTGTCATGGGGAAGACGGTGCCAGGGCCCACCGACAGACGGCCGACAGCCGGCCGACACCCACCGACATGTCGCCGACGGCCGCCGCGGCCGCCGGCCGGGAACCGCGACGGCGGGCGCCGCCTCCGCGAGGGCGGCGCCGGTCCGGGCGCGGGAAGGGGACGGTTCGGGCGCGGGAAGGGGACAGCCCGCCGACGGGGGACGATCGGCGGGCTGTCCGGTGGTGCCGCAGTGGCTCAGTGGACGGAGTGCTCCTCCAGCGGGAACGTTCCGCCTACGACGTCCTGCGCGAACGCCTTCGCCGCGTCGCCCATGACCTCGCGCAGGTTCGCGTACTTCCTGACGAACTTCGGCACCCGCCCCGGCGTCAGGCCCAGCATGTCGGTCCACACCAGGACCTGCGCGTCCGTCTCGGGACCGGCGCCGATGCCCACGGTCGGGATGTGCAGCACCCGCGTCACCTCGGCCGCCAGCTCCGCCGGGACCAGCTCCAGCACGACCGCGAACGCGCCCGCGTCCTGCACGGCCTTCGCGTCCCGCAGCAGCTGCGCCGCCGCCTCCTCGCCGCGCCCCTGCACGCGGTAGCCCATCGCGTTGACGGACTGCGGGGTCAGGCCGATGTGGGCCATGACCGGGATGCCGGACTCCACCAGCAGCCGGATCTGCTCGTGCGAGCGCTCGCCGCCCTCCAGCTTCACCGCGCCGACCCCGGCCTCCTTCACCAGCCGGGTCGCCGAGCGCAGCGCCTGCACCGGGCCCTCCTGGTAGGAGCCGAAGGGCAGGTCGCCGACGATCAGGGAGCGGGTCGTGCCGCGGACGACGGCCGCCGAGAGCATGGTCATCTCGTCGAGGGTGACGGGCACGGTCGTGTCGTACCCGAGGTGGCAGTTGCCCGCCGAGTCGCCGACCAGGATCACCGGGATCCCGGCCTCGTCGAAGACGGACGCGGTCATCGCGTCGTAGGCGGTGAGCATGGGCCACTTCTCGCCCCGCTCCTTGGCGAGGGCGATGTCGCGGACGGTGATGCGGCGGGTGCCCTTCCCCCCGTACAGCGTCCTGGTGCCATCGGACGGCTTGTTCTGGGCAGCCGGAAGCTGCGTCATGGCAACGGCTCCTTCAGTCATCTCGAGGCGCCCTGACGGCGTCCCCGGATCCGTTCCATGGTGGCACCTCGTGCCAGTGTCGGCCAGGGGTACCCCCCTGTGATCCCGGCCCCGGGCCGAAACCGAACCTGGGCAAGGCCTTGGCAAAAAAATAAGATACGAGACGGTTCCGTATCGGAATGGTCGTACGCTCGGACGCATGACAAGTCCCGTCCCTGCCCCCCGGATACCGGAAGCGGTGCACCGGCGCCGCTGGGCGATCCTGGGCGTGTTGATGCTGAGCCTGCTCATCGTGGTGCTCGACAACTCGATCCTGAACGTCGCCATCAAGACCATCGCCACCCCGGCGCCGACCGGCCTCGGCGCCACCCAGAGCGAGATCGAGTGGGCGATCAACGCCTACACCCTCGTCTTCGCCGGCCTGCTGTTCACCGCCGGCCTCGTCGGCGACCGCCTCGGCCGCAAGAAGGTGCTGCTCGGCGGCATCGCCGTGTTCGGCATCGGCTCGGCGCTGGCCGCCGAGTCCGGCTCGCCGGGCCAGCTGATCGCCTACCGCGCCCTGATGGCCGTCGGCGCCGCCTTCGTGATGCCCGCCACCCTCGCCGTGCTGATGAACGTGTTCGAGCGCGAGGAGCAGCCCAAGGCCATCGGCATCTGGGCCGGCGGCGTCGGCCTCGCCATCGCCATCGGCCCGATCACCGGCGGCGCCCTCCTCGACCACTTCTGGTGGGGATCGGTCTTCTTCGTCAACGTGCCGATCGTCGTCGTCGCGCTGGTCCTCATGGCCTGGCTGGTGCCCGACTCCCGCGACCCCCGGCCCGGCCGCCTCGACCCGGTCGGCGTGGTGCTGTCCGTCGTCGGCCTCGTCCTGCTGGTCTACGGCATCATCAAGGGCGGCGAGCTGGCCGACTTCACCGACGCCAAGGTGCTCGGGACCATCGCCGCCGGTCTCGCCGTCCTGACCGCGTTCGTCGTCTTCGAAAAGCGCAGCGACCACCCCTCGCTGGACGTCACCTACTTCCGGAACAAGGTGTTCTCGGCGGCGATGAGCGCCATCGCGCTGGTCTTCTTCGCGCTGATGGGCGTCACCTTCTTCGGCGTCTTCTACACCCAGAGCGTGCGCGGCTACTCGCCGCTGGAGTCCGGCCTGCTGCTGCTGCCGCTCGCCGCCGCGCAGCTGATCTTCGCCCCGCGCGCCCGGCTGCTCGTCGACCGGTTCGGCAACAAGGCCACCACCACCGGCGGCCTGCTGCTCATCGCGGTCACGCTGGCCGCGTTCGCCGGTTTCGAGGCGGACACGCCGATCTGGCTGCTGGAGGTCGTGTTCTTCCTGATGGGCACCGGCATGGCGCACATCATGACCCCGACCTCGGTCGTCATCATGCAGGCCCTGCCCCGCGAGAAGGCCGGCTCCGCCTCCGCGCTCAGCAACACCTTCCGCCAGGTCGGCGGCGCCCTCGGCATCGCCGTCCTCGGCTCGGTGCTCGCCACCTCGTACCGCAACGGCATCGAGGGCAAGCTCGGCATGCTGCCGCCCGCCCTGCGCGACACCGCGGGCGAGTCCATCGAGGCCACCCTCGGCGTCGCCGGGAAGCTCGGCCCGCAGGGCAGGGCGCTGGTCGGTCCGGCGAACGACGCCTTCCTGCACGCCATGCACGTCACCGCCCTGTGCGGTACGGGCGTGGCGCTGGTCGGCGCCGTGGTGGTCGCCCTGTTCCTGCCGGGCCGGCCGCCGGCCGGTGAGCGGGGCGAGAAGGAGCCGGAGCTGGTCGCGGCGGACTGAGGTCCGCGAACGGTCCCACCGGGAGGGAGGCGGCTGAGGGAGAATTCCCGCAGCCGAGGAGAGGACGGAACGACGTGAGCCTTGCCGACAGCCGGCCGCGGCCCGACGGACCCGCGCGGGGCCGGCCGCGCAGCGAAGCCGTGGAACGCGCCATCCTGGACAGCGTGATGAAGCTCCTGGAGGAGGGCGTCCCCCTCGCCGAGCTCTCCATCGAGCGCGTGGCGCGCACCGCCGGGGTCGGCAAGGCCACCATCTACCGCCGCTGGAAGGACAAGGAGGAACTGTTCGTCGACGTCGTGCGCGCCGCCGAGCCCCCCGACCCCGAACTCCCCGGCACCTCCCTGCGCGACGACCTCGTCGTGCTGCTGGAGTCCCTGCGCCGGCGGGGCCTCCTCCAGCGCTCCTCGGTGATCCTGCACAACGTCTACGCGCAGATGAAGAGCAGCCCGCGGATCTGGGCGGCCTACCACGCCGGCGTCATAGCGCCCCGCCGGGCCGCCGCGCTGGAAGTGCTGCGCCGCGCGCAGGAGAACGGCGAACTGCGCACGGACGTCGACCTGGATCTGGTCAACGACATGTTCGTCGGCCCCATGCTGGTCCGCTCCGTCATGCGCCCCGAAGCCGACCTGCCCGAGGGCCTGGCCGAGCGCATCGTCGACATGGTCCTGGAGGGCCTACGGCCCGTCAGGTCCGCAGTCCCGTAGCACTCGTGTGCGTGTTTCGTCACAGACCCCGCCCGCCGCGGGGGTGACCGGAACTCACGGCACCGGCCGGTTCGTCCCTGTCTTCCGTACGGCCGTCATGTGACGGCGGGAACGGAGCCGATCATCCCCTAGGGTCGGAAGCGAACGGGGGCGAACGGTGTGCACGGCAGGCAGTGAGGCAGACGGTATGGCGCAGCAGGCGTACATGACGGAGACGGTGGGCGGCGGCTCGGGGCCCGACCGACCTGGATCCCGGCTTCGGCGCCTCGCGAACCGCCTCCTCGCCGGCTGGCGCGGCGATCCGCGGATCTGGCGCCGCGGCACCGTCCTCGCCGCGCTGTCGCTGCTGCTCGCCCTGGTGATGCTGGTGCACTCCCGCATCCCCAACCGGGTGGGCAACCTCGGCAGCCTCGTCGAGACCTTCCTGCCCTGGCTGGGGCCGGCGATCCCGGTGCTGCTGGTCCTCGGCCTGCTGCGCCGGTCCGCGACCGCGCTCCTCGCCGTCCTGCTGGCGGCGGCGGTGTGGCTGAACCTCTTCGGCGGGCTGCTCACCGACAAGGCCGCCGCCGGCGGGGACCTGACGGTCGCCACGCACAACGTCAACGCCGACAATCCCGACCCGGCCGCGACCGCCCGGGACGTGGCCGCCTCGGGCGCCGACGTCCTCGCCCTGGAGGAGCTGCCCGCCGCCTCCGTGCCCGTCTACGAGAAGGCGCTCGCGCCGACGTACGGGCACCACGCGGTGGTGGGCACGGTCGGGCTGTGGAGCAAGTACCCGCTGACCGGGGTCGAGGCCGTCGACATCAAGCTCGGCTGGAAGCGGGCGATGCGCGCCACCGTCGCCACGCCCCGGGGCCCGGTCGCGGTGTACGTCGCCCACCTGCCCTCGGTGCGGGTGAAACTGGCGGCCGGGTTCACCGCCCGGCAGCGCGACAAGAGCGCCGACGCGCTCGGCGAGGCCATCGCCGACGAGACCCTCCAGCGGGTCGTCCTGCTCGGGGACCTGAACGGCACGATGAACGACCGCTCGCTCAACGCCGTCACCTCGCAGCTGCGCTCCACGCAGGGCGCGGCCGGCAGCGGCTTCGGGTTCAGCTGGCCGGCGTCGTTCCCGATGGCGCGGATCGACCAGATCCTGGTCAGGGGCGTGGAGCCGGAGAGCTCCTGGACGCTGCCGCCCACCGACAGCGACCACCTGCCGGTGGCCGCCCGTGTGAAGCTGGCCACGGATTCGTAACCTGCTGGAATACCGGGCCTGATGGGGTTTGTTCCGTACGGGAACATACAGATGTTCCCCCCCTGTACGGCAGCACCGCTCTGAAAGGCCCCTTCATGCCCCTGGCCCTGCTCGCCCTCGCCGTGGGCGCCTTCGGCATCGGCACCACCGAGTTCGTGATGATGGGGCTGCTGCCCGACGTCGCGGACGACCTGCACATCTCCATCCCCGCCGCCGGGCACCTGGTCTCGGCGTACGCGCTGGGCGTCGTCGTCGGCGCCCCGCTGCTGGCCGCCGCCACGGCCCGCATGCCCCGCCGCACGGTCCTCATCGCCCTGATGGCCCTGTTCGTCGCGGGCAACGCGCTCTCCGCCCTCGCCCCCGGCAACGGCTCCCTGCTGGCCGCCCGCTTCCTCAGCGGCCTGCCGCACGGCGCCTTCTTCGGGGTGGGCGCGGTCGTCGCCACGGCGATGGTCCCGCCGGAGCGCAAGGCCCGCTCGGTGTCCCTGATGTTCCTCGGCCTGACCGTCGCCAACATCGCCGGTGTGCCCGCGGCCACCCTGCTGGGACAGCACCTCGGCTGGCGCGCGACCTTCCTCGCCGTCAGCGTCATCGGCCTCGCCGCGATCGCCTCGCTCGCCCTGCTCGTCCCGAGCGACCGCGGCCACGCCCCGGCGGCGGGCCTGCGCGGCGAACTGGCGGCGCTCACGTCCCTGCCGGTCTGGCTGGCGCTCGGCACCACCGTGGCGGGCTTCGGCGCGCTCTTCGCGGCCTACAGCTACGTCACGCCGATGCTCACCGGCTCCGCGGGCTACACCGACGCGAGCGTGACCGCGCTGCTCGCCCTCTTCGGCGTCGGCGCCACCGCCGGCAACCTGCTGGGCGGCCGCCTCGCCGACCACTCCCTGCGCGGCACCCTCTTCGGCGGCCTGGTCTCGCTGGCGGTGGTGCTCGCCCTGTTCCCGCTGCTGATGCGGGCCGGATGGAGCGCGGCCCTGGCGGTCACCCTGCTCGGCACGGCGGCGTTCGTCACCGGCTCCCCGCTCCAGCTGATGGTGATGGAGAAGGCCGCGGCGGCCCCCTCCCTCGCCTCCTCCGCCAACCAGGCGGCCTTCAACCTGGCCAACGCCGGCGGCGCCTGGATCGGCGGCCTCGCCCTCGCGGCCGGCCTCGGCACGACCTCCCCCGCCCTCGCCGGCGCGGCGCTGGCCGTACTGGGCCTGGGCGTGGCGGGCGTGGCGCACGCTGTGGACCGGCGCCGGGGGACTCCGTCCCCGGGCCGGGTGGTCACCTCGCACCTGCCGGAGGGGTCGCAGGCGCTGCACCCCTGATCCGCCGGCGAGGAGGGCCCCGGCCGGAGCCGCACCGCTCCGCCCGGGGCCCTCCTGCCCGCCTACCCGGACCGGCGCCCCCGGCGCCGGGTCCCGCACGACGGGGGCCGGGCGGACCCGCGCCTGAGCGTGCGTCCCGCAGCCGCTCCCGACGCCCGCCCCGCAGCCGCTCCCGGCCCGCGCCCCGGCTTCACCAGGTGACCGGCAGGCGCAGCGGGAAGCGGCGGATGGTCTCGGTGTCCCACTCGATCTCCTCGGGCGCAACGGCCAGCCGCAGCCGGGGGAAGCGGGTCAGCAGACCGGTGACCGCGCTCTCCAGCTCCGCCCGCGCGAGCGGTGCGGCGAGGCAGTGGTGCCCGCCCCACCCGAACGTCATGTGCGGGCGCACCGGCCGTTCGAGGTCCAGTGTGTCCGGATCGGGGAAGACGACCGGGTCGCGGTTGGCCGCCAGGTAGGACACGTGCACGTACTCGCCGGCGCGGATGAGGGTCCCCTCGACCTCCGTGTCCGCCAGCGCGATCCGCGGGATGCCCACGCCCTTGCGGAAGGGGATGAAGCGCAGCAGCTCCTCCAGCGCGTCGGGGAACCGCCCGGGGTCGCCCGCCAGCTTGGCGCGCTCCTCCGGCCGGGTGAGCAGCAGGTACACGATGTTGCTGATCTGGCAGGTGGCGGTGTCGTTGCCGCTGAGGATGAGCGTCACCGCCATGACCGCCAACTCGTCGTCGCTCAGCGGCTCCTCGCCCGACGGCGGCTGCGCGGTCGCCATCGCGCTCAGCAGGTCCCGGCCCGGCGTCCTGCGCCGGTCCGGGATCAGCCCGGCGAAGTACGCCCGCAGGTCGGCCTTGGCGTCGGCGGCGTCCTGCCGGGCCTCCGGGGAGGTGGCCAGCAGCCGCATGGTGTACGCGCGCAACTGCTCGCGGTCGGCCTCGGGCACGGCCAGCAGTTCGCAGATCGTCAGGTGGGGCAGCGGGACCGACAGGCGGGTCACCAGGTCCGCGGGCGGCCCCGCCTCGGCCACCGCCGAGAGCAGCCCCGCCACCACGCCGTCCACGGCGGGCCGCATCTCCGCCACCCGCTCCCGGGTGAACGCCTGGGCCGCCACCTGCCGCAGCCGGGTGACGCGCGGCGGGTCCGTCACGTTGATCGACTCCGGCGACACGATGGGTTCCGGCGTCATCCTCGGATAGTCCCGCCCGATGATCGCCGCCCGGCTGAACCTCGGGTCGCACGTCACCTGGCGCACTCCGGCGAAGCTGGTCACCAGCCACGCCTCGGCCTCACCGTAGGGCAGCCGGATCCGGCTGACCGGCCCGCGCCGCGCCAGCGAGGCCAGCGAGGGGTCGAACTCCAGCGCGTCGGCGAAGTCGAAGGGGCAGTCGAGCACTGCCGGGTCATGGGACGACATACAGCCTCCTTGGTGCGCCGCTGGGCGCGTCACTTCCGAGGGCGTGCGGGGGCGACGGCCACCCGGGACCGCCTGCGGGGGAGCCGTGGCGTGGATCCCGGGGCGGTACGAGAAGGCGCCGACTCGGCCTGCTGGTACCGGCCTGCCGGGGCGACACAGGGAGCCGCCCCGTCCCCGGGAGAAATCACTACGAGCCAATATGCGACAGTTCGCCGCACCCCGCAGAACAGGAGCTTCAGGCAATGAACCGGCTGCGGGCGCCCGGCGCCCGGCGCCCGGCGCCCGGCGCCCGGCGCCGACGCCGGGCGCGGCGCGGCTCAGTCCCCCAGTTCGCACCAGACCGTCTTGCTGCCGGGCCCCTGGTCCACGCCCCACCGCTCGGCGAGCGCGTCCAGCAGCGCCAGGCCCCGGCCGGACTCCTCCGTCGCCGTGGCGGCCGACAGGACGGGCAGCGCGCGCGGGTCGGGGTCGGTCACCTCGATGCGGGTACCGCCGTGATCCGCCGAACGTGTGACCCGGACGGTCACCGGCGTGCCCTCGCCCAGATGGTCGAGGACGTTCGTCAGCAACTCCGTCGCGCACAGCCGGACGTCGAAGGAGTGCCCGCGCAGGAGGTGACGCAGCTCCGGCGCGGCCTTCGGCGTGGCGAGCAGGTCGATTTCGAGGAGCGTCCTCACTCGGCCGCCGCCTTCCTCAGTGCGGCGGCGAGGGAACGTGCCGTGGCCGTGTTGCAGTTGCCGAGCGTGACGAGCCCGGCGGGCGGGTCGTACGTACCCGCGAAACTCGGCAGGTCGACCCGGAGGGAGGGCAGCGTGATCCCGTGCAAAGCGAGGGCGCTGCGCAGTTCCTCGACGCAGAGGATCACGTCGTAGGCGGTGGGGGAGCGGTCGTGCATGGAGTGCGGCCACCTTCTGTGCGGTGTGTGACGAACACCTCACAGCCTGTCGTCGTACTCGCTACCGTGGAAGCGGTTTCGCGTTCGCGACCACGGCAGCGGAGGAGGACGAGCGGTGGCTCCGGGGAAGGACATCGACGGCTCGGCCGGCGTCCCGACCTTCTACGGCAAGGAGTTGCGGTGGAAGAGGGAGGCGGCGGGCCTGTCCCTGGAAGCGTTCCTGGAGGGCAGCTTCTACGGCAAGACGTACCTCAGCGACATCGAGCGCGGGGAACGGAGGATGCCGATCGACCTGGCCCGGCACGCGGACCGGGTGCTGGGGACGGACGGCTTCTTCGAGCGGAACTGCGAGGATGTGCGGAAGGCGCGGAGGACCGGGCACGCCGCGTACTTCGAGAAGGTGCTGGAGGCGGAGAAGCACGCCCTCACCATCGAGGAGTGGTGCCCGATGCTCCTCCCGGGGCTGCTTCAGACACCGGCCTACGCGCGGGCGGTGATCCTGGCGGGGCTCCCCTTGTCCGCCGACGCCGAAGTGGAGGAGAAGGTCAGCGCCCGGATGGCGCGCGCCGACCTCTTCGAGGCGGATCACCACACCCCGGAATACTGGGTGATCCTGCACGAGTCGTTGATCACCGATCCGCTTCTGGCACCCGGAGATATGGCGGCACAGCTGGACCGAATCGTCGAGTTGGCCAAGCGCCGCCGGATCACTTCGCAGGTCGTGCCGCGAAAGTGCGTGGCACACCCGTTCATGACTGGCTCGGCGAAGATCATGACCTTCCCTGATGCCCCACCACTGTTCTACACGGAGGCGCTGCACAGCGGCGACACCATCGATGATCCAGCTCTCGTGAAGGAGTACCGCAGGTCGTACGATCGGCTCAGGGCCGTCGCGCTGTCACCGGAGGCGTCCCTCAACCTGATCGAAGCTGCGGCAGAGGACTATCGAAATGGCAACCGCCCGGATCGACTTGAGTGATGCGCTTTGGTTCAGAAGTAGCTACAGCAACGCAACCGGCGGCGATTGCGTCGAAGTGGCGCGTGACTTCACCGGCGCCGCCCGTTGGCGCAAGTCGAGCCACAGCAACGGGGACGGCGGCGATTGCGTCGAAGTGGCCGACGACGTCCCCGGCCTCGTCCCCGTACGCGACTCCAAGCGCCCCGACGGCCCCGTCCTCCTCCTCACCACCACCGCCTGGGCCCCCTTCGTCACCGCGCTCAAAACTCCGTGACGCGGTGTCATGAGCGGGGTCGTGCGCCCCGCTCCTTGAGCATTCCGGCCATCAGCTCGATCTCCGACCGCTGGGCGTCCACCATGCCCTGCGCGAGCCGCTTCTCCACGTCGACGGTGCACTTGGCGACACAGCCCTCGGCCATGTGGACGCCGCCCTTGTGATGGTCCGTCATGAGCTGGAGGTAGAGGATCTCCGCCCGCTTGCCGCTGAGCGACTGGAGCTCCTTCAGCTCGGTGTTCGTGGCCATGCCCGGCATCAGCGCCCCGTCCTTGCCGGAGGCCATGCCGCGCATGCCCATCCAGGTCATCGGCGGATCGGCCGACACCTTCGGCAGCCCCCACAGGTCCAGCCAGCCCAGCAGCATGCCCCGCTGGTTGGCCTGGGTCTGCGCGATGTCGTACGCGAGGCGCCGCACCTCCTCGTCCTTCGTGCGGTCCCGCACGATGAACGACATCTCGACGGCCTGCTGGTGGTGGACGGCCATGTCCCGCGCGAACCCGGCGTCGGCCGACTCCGCGCCCGGCGTCCGCGTGTCCTGCGTCCGCGTGTCCGGCGTGCTCGTGTCCGCTCCGCCGGTCTCCCCGGCGACCGCGTAGGTGATCGCCCCGGCCGCGACGAGCGCCGCCGCCGCGCTGCCCGCGATCCAGCCGGCGTGCCGCCGCCTCACTTCATGACCCCGCCGGTGCACGAGGCGCCCGGCTCCGGCGTCTGCGGTCCCTGCACGTAGGCGGAGAAGAACGCGTCCACCTTCGGGTCGCTCGCGCTCTTCACCGCCAGCCGGCGCCCCCACGCCGACAGGACCAGCGGGGCGTCCTGGTTCGCGTACGGGCTCATCAGCGAGTACGGCGTCCTCCTCACCTTGGCCGCGAGCGCCTCGACGTCGGCCTTCTTCGCCTTGCCGCTGTACGTCACCCAGACCGCGCCGTGCTCCAGCGCGTGCACGGCGTTCTCGTCCCGCACCGGGGCGGTGTAGACGTCGCCGTTGCAGTTCAGCCAGGCCGGGTGGTGGTCGCCGCCGACCGGCGGGTGCATCGGGTACGACACCTCGGTCGTCACATGCGTCCGGGACAGCTTGCCCGACCAGACCTGGACCCCGTCCTTGCCGGTGGTGAAGTGCCCGGAGTCCCCGGACTTCGCGTCGGAGTTTTTGGCGTCGTCGTCGCCGCCGGCCGCCGCGTGCGTCGCGGAGCCCTTCGCGGTGTCCCTCCCGCCGGAGTCGCCGTGCTGCGCCAGCACCACGCCGCCGACGGCCAGGCCGGCCACGACCACGGCCGCGGCCGCGGCCGCGAGCACCCGGTTGCGGCGCTCCCGGGCACGCTCCGCGCGCCGCATCTCCTCGATGCGCGCCTGGCGCGCCGCGGTGCTGCTGTTGTTGCCGGAACCCATGAGACGTGTCCTTCTGGGAAAGGGGCGGACGAGGACGGTGGGGCCCGCTGATCGTAATGCGGAAGGGGCGCGCCGCCGTAGGAACGGCACCGGGAACCGGATAATTTGAATGCCGTATGCGCATTACCTAGGCTCGGTGGCATGCGGCTGCTGCGCTCCACCGACCTGGCCCTGAGGCTCCTCATGCGCCTCGCCGTCGCCGACGACGCCACCACCCCCACGACCCGCCGGGTCGCGGCGGACATGGGCGTGCCCTACACCCATGCCGCGAAGGTCGTCGCCGAGCTCCAGCACCGGGGCCTGGTCGACGCCCGCCGCGGCCGGGGCGGCGGCCTCGCGCTCAGCGCGCGCGGCCGTGCCGCGTCGGTGGGGGCCGTGGTCCGCGCCTTCGAGGGCGACGGCGACGTGGTCGACTGCGAAGGGGCGACCCCCTGCCCCCTGAACTCGGCCTGCCGCCTGCGCGGAGCCCTGCGCAGGGCGCAGGAGGCGTTCTACGCGGCGCTGGACCCGGTCACGATCCAGGACATCGCCGCCGACCCGACCGGCCCCCTCCTGCTGGGCATCTCCAGGGGACCGGCGCGGGCCGGCGATCACCGGGAACCGGCGGTCGTGCCCTCCGGAGGGCAGGGCTGACCCTGGGCCAGCCACAGGTCCGGGCCGAACACCTCGTAGTGGATGTCGGCCGGGGCCACGCCCCGCTCGATCAGCTGCGCGCGGACCGCGCGCATGAAGGGCAGCGGGCCGCACAGGTACGCGCGGGTGCCGGGCCGTACCTCGATGCCGGTCAGGTCGACCAGGCCGGTGCGGGCGCCGGGCTCGGCGTCGCGCTCGTAGAAGAAGTGGACGGATGCGTCCGGGAGCTTGGCCGCGTAGGTCTCCTGGGCGGTGCGCAGGGCGTGGTCGGCGGGGGAGCGGTCGCCGTGGACGACCGTGACCGGGGCGCGGTGGCCGTCGGCCGCGAGGGCGGCCAGCATCGCCACCATCGGGGTCACGCCGATCCCCGCGGAGGCGAGCAGGAGCGGGGCGCCGGCCGGGCCGTCGAGCACCAGGTCGCCGTACGGCTCCGAGAGCTCCAGGACGTCGCCTTCGCGCACGCGGGCGTGCAGATGGTTCGAGACCTCGCCCTCCGGGGCCGTGCCGCCGTGCACCCGCTTGACGCTGATCTGCCGGAGCGTGGAGCCCGGTGCGCCGGAGAGGCTGTACTGGCGTATCTGGCGGGCGCCGTCGGGCAGGGTGACGCCCACGGAGACGTACTGGCCCGCGCGGAAGTCCCGCACCGGACCGCCGTCCACCGGGCGCAGCCGGAGGGTGACCACGTCCGCCGTCTCGGGGACGCGCTCCACGACCTCCCACCGCCGGGTGCCGCGGCCGCCGCTCTCCTCGTACAGCCGCTTCTCGACGGCGATCAGCGCGTTCGCCATCAGCCAGTACACCTCGTCCCAGGCCGCGGCGACCTCCGGGGTGACGGCCTCGCCGAGGACCTCCGCGATCGCGGCGAAAAGGTGCTCGTGGACCACCGGGTACTGCTCCGGGGCCACGCCGAGCGAGGCGTGCTTGTGGGCGATGCGGCTCAGCAGGGCGTCGGGCCGGCTGTCCGGGTGCGCGAGCAGGTGCGTGGCGAAGGCGGCGATGGAGCCGGCCAGCGCCTGCTGCTGGGCGCCGGAGGCCTGGTTGCCCCGGTTGAACAGGTTCCGCAGCAGGTCGGGGTGGGCGGTGAACAGACGGGCGTAGAAGCGCTCGGTGATCTCACCGATGGCCGCGCCGACGGCGGGGAGGGTGGCGCGGACAGTGGCCGCGGACTGCTCGGACAGCATCGGAAGGCTCCCTCTGACTCGACTGATCGGCACGCTATTTAAAGTTGCATCGCTGATGCAACTTTAGGTCGCGTGGCGTCGCTCACGCCGGAAGCGGACCGGCCATTACGGTTGCCGGTCCGAGCAGGCAAGATGGGCGGCAGAGCAGTACACCTGCCGTAGGACGGGCGTTCAGGCCGAGGACGCTCGGGCGATCAAGGTCCGCAACGCGCGCGACATGGTGGTGTGGTGGGATGCTCAGGAGCCCGACCGCCTCACAGGTGCGGGGGACAGGCGGCCTGACCAGCAAGGATGGGGAAGCGGAAGATGGACAAGCAGCAGGAGTTCGTGCTCCGGACGTTGGAGGAGCGCGACATCCGGTTCGTACGCCTGTGGTTCACGGACGTGCTGGGCTTCCTCAAGTCCGTCGCCGTGGCCCCCGCCGAACTGGAGCAGGCCTTCGACGAGGGCATCGGCTTCGACGGCTCCGCCATCGAGGGCTTCGCCCGGGTCTACGAGTCCGACATGATCGCCAAGCCGGACCCGTCCACCTTCCAGGTCCTGCCGTGGCGCGCCGAGACGCCCGGCACCGCCCGCATGTTCTGCGACATCCTCATGCCGGACGGCTCCCCGTCCTTCGCCGACCCGCGCTACGTCCTCAAGCGCGCCCTGGCCCGCACCTCCGACCTGGGCTTCACCTTCTACACCCACCCGGAGATCGAGTTCTTCCTGCTGAAGGACAAGCCGCTGGACGGCTCCCGCCCCACGCCCGCCGACAACTCCGGCTACTTCGACCACACCCCCACCAACGTCGGCATGGACTTCCGCCGCCAGGCGATCACCATGCTGGAGTCGATGGGCATCTCGGTGGAGTTCTCCCACCACGAGGGCGCGCCGGGCCAGCAGGAGATCGACCTGCGCTACGCGGACGCGCTCTCCACGGCCGACAACATCATGACGTTCCGCCTGGTCATGAAGCAGGTCGCGCTGGAGCAGGGCGTGCAGGCGACCTTCATGCCGAAGCCGTTCTCCGAGCACCCGGGCAGCGGCATGCACACGCACCTGTCGCTGTTCGAGGGCGACCGCAACGCGTTCTACGAGTCCGGCGCCGAGTACCAGCTCTCCAAGGTCGGCCGCTCCTTCATCGCCGGCCTGCTCCGGCACGCGGCGGAGATCTCCGCGGTCACCAACCAGTGGGTGAACTCCTACAAGCGCATCTGGGGCGGCTCCGAGCGCACGGCCGGCGCCGGCGGCGAGGCCCCCTCGTACATCTGCTGGGGCCACAACAACCGCTCGGCCCTGGTCCGCGTCCCCATGTACAAGCCCGGCAAGACCGGCTCCGCGCGGGTGGAGGTCCGCTCCCTGGACTCCGGCGCCAACCCGTACCTGGCCTACGCCGTCCTGCTGGCCGCCGGCCTGAAGGGCATCGAGGAGGGCTACGAGCTCCCGCCCGGCGCCGAGGACGACGTCTGGGCCCTGTCCAACGCCGAGCGCCGTGCGATGGGCATCGAACCCCTCCCGCAGAACCTCGGCGAGGCCCTCACCCTCATGGAGAGCAGCGACCTGGTCGCCGAGACCCTCGGCGAGCACGTCTTCGACTTCTTCCTCCGCAACAAGCGTCAGGAGTGGGAGGAGTACCGCTCCGAGGTCACCGCGTTCGAGCTCCGCAAGAACCTGCCGGTGCTGTAGCCGCGGGCCGGGGCGGGTCTCCGCGAACACTGCCAGGGCCGACGGTCATGGACCGCCGGCCCCGGCACTGGCCGCGCGCTTTCACGGGGTGGGTCGTCCGGCAGGCGGTCAGCAGAGCGCCGGTGAAGCACCGGGCCTCAGGCGTCCTGAATCTCCCCATGTAGGTGATGTCCTGAAATAGCTGCCTATCTGTGAAAAATCTTTGCTCCGTGTTCGTGTCGCGCTTAGCGTCCCCCTTCGTGCCGATCTTTCATGGTCGGCACAGACCTGTAAGGGGGAAAATAAGAGTGAAACGAGTCAGGATCGCTGTGAGTGCGGCCGCGACCACGGTCGTGCTCGGCGCCCTCGTCGTTCCGGCAGCTGCCACGACCAGCAGCGAAGCCGGACCGGCCGCAGCCAACCCGGCATACAGGATTCTCAAGCACCTCGACTACTCGGGCCCCGGCAAGGCTTCGTTGCGCGTGGGCTACTACGACCGCGCACGGGACAAGGGCTTCGGCTGGAACAAGGTCAAGAAGAAGCACAACATCACGAAGTACGCCGCGGTCGAGTACATCGCGAAGTCCCCGAACCGCGACCGCGTCGGGAACACGACGACGTATCACATGACCGGATACGCGGGTAAGTACCGGTGCCGGAACGGTGTCTGCACCCTCGTCAAGCAGTACAAGATGATCCTCTCGGTCAACGAGAAGGTGCAGCGTGACGGCCAGGACAAGGGCGTGATCACCATGTACTGCGTGGGCGTCGTCCGGTGCCCCAACTGGGTCAGTACGGCCCTGGCCAAGGAGAACAGGTCACTTGCCGCCGACGACGAGGAAACCGTCGCGGAGGAGGACGCTCCCGACAACAGTGAGGCTCCCGAGGACGAGGTCGTGGACGAGGCCGACGCCGCGGACGAGAACACGCCCGTGGACCCGGGTGCTCCCGCGGCCTGGGGCGACACCTCGGACGGCACCGAGACGTACCTGAGCTCCTACGAGCCCCTGGTGGACTCGGTGTCCAGCACGGCCCTGACAGCCGCACGAACCGCTTCCGGCAACGAGAAGCTCGCCGCCGCGTACAGTCCCCTCAAGTGGACCGTCCCGGCGTCCACCGCTGAGGACCGGTACCGCCACGGCGGGTCCTACTCCCGACTGCGGTAGGCCTTCGAGCCGGCTCGGCCGCCCCCGGCCCGCCAGTGGGCCGGAGGCGGCGCTCCGCCGCCCAGGAAGGGGGATGCGTGACCGATCCGGACAGTGAATTCCTCACCCATGCGTCAGAAGTCGCCTTCGACCTCGGCCGCGACCGCTTCCGCGTCACCGCGCTCACGCTGCGGTCCCGCACCATCGCGTTCACCGAGATCAGCGGCCCGTCGCAGCCGCCCGTCTACTTCGAGGGCGAGCCGCCCGGCACCGGGCGGGAGGCGCGTCGCACGTACGACTGGCAGCCCGCCGCCGACGCGCCGTCCTGGATGAACATGGCCTGGCTGCTGGAGGACCTGGCGGCCTGGGTCGGTCAGATGGCCGAGGACCGCATCACCCTGGTCGGCATCGAGGCGCCGGAGCCGGACTGGTGCGATGTGCTGGTCCTCGACGGCGACAGCCGCTACCGGGTCCGGATCGCCCTGGCCGACCGGGACGAGGTCCTGGACTTCCCCGGCATGTATCTGCGGGAGATGTTCGCCGAGGGCCGCTATCGCTCCTACCTGACGGAGGACCGGTCGGTGGTCGACCTGCGCGGTGTTCTCTGAGACCTCTTAAGTCTGTTGTGATAGTGCTGGTCGCAGCCACTCGCTGATGGCTGTGACCAGCGTTGTGGCTCGTAGCGGACGGCGATGGGGCGGCGGAGCGCCGCCCCCGTCCTCGGACCCGGATGGCTTCCAGGACCGCTTGGTCGCCCCGCTACCCGGCCGTGATCACGACGGACAACGGACAGGGCTTCTGCACCTGCCGACTGCGAGGACGATTGCGCTGGTCAGTCCGCCGGGGGAGCGTCCAAGGCCGTGGTCGGCCGGCTCGGCTCGGTGTCCTGTGTGGTGAGGCGGACGACCCGCCTGTAGCGGCCCAGGGAGGCGACAATTCCGAGTGATTGGGGCGACCATGTTCGTAGCGAGGGCTAATCGGCGGCAGCCCGACAGACACGACATCGCGCGCTCACCCGGCGCTCAACCAGTCTTAGGCAGGTCGGTCCGCGGTCGGTAGCGGGGCCGGTGTGTGCCGGGGCCATGGTGCGCCGACCTGTTCTGATGCCGCGGTCCGGAACGCCTCGGTCAGGACGCTCCCCGGATACGTACCGAACACCGGGTACTTCCAGCGGTAGTAGCAGGACCAGTAGCTCACCACGCGCCGTTCCGTCCGGGCGAAGAACGCGGGATTCCGTGCGATGAACTCCCCGTACAGTCTGCGCTGGTAGGAGCCGGGGACATCGAGGCCGGGAAGACCGTGGCGGATCCCCTCGAGGATCTCGACAACGTATTCGCCGGCCAGCTGCACGACGAACGGCACCACCCAGGGCTCGCTCGACCCCACGATGTGTTCGAGACGGCGCTGGCGAACCCTGCCGTCACTGTGCCGGGAGTACAGGCAATGCAGGAGCATCCGCTGGGTCTCGGTAAGGCATTCCTCGCTACCTCCATCCGGCTCATCGGAGTAGATCCGTGACGGGATGGCGACTGTCTCGCCCCGCACCTCAACGGAGAAGTGCTCACCCGGCAAGATCGCGCCAACCGGCATGACAGCTAGAACGCTGCGCACGTCCCCGGCAAGCCGAGACGGGAACGCCGTTACCAGCACATCGGAACCACGTGACAATGCCCAGGACTGCTGCACAGCCCCAGAGTAGGCGGGGCGGCGCCCCAATCCCTCCGCCGCCCGTCCACCGCAGCCGTGCACCAGCCCTGTCGAACGTTACGGGACAGTGGCCGCTGTCGTCTCCGGTCATACCGGGCCCGGAGGCCAGGGGCCCTCTTGCAGGACCCGGAAGAAGAAGCGGGGCGTCGTGCCAAGGCACCTCCGTAGCCCTACCCAGGGTAGGAGCCCACTGCGTACGTGCCGTGGCCCCCGGCCGGCGCCGGGGGCTGGGGGTCATGGGGTTTTCAGGCACTCGATCTCGTAGTCGCCGGTGTCCTCGTCGATGGTCACGCCGTGGGTCTCGCTGCGGAAGCCCGGGAAGCGCCGGTCGAAGGTCTCCAGGGCGGTGAGGTAGCGCAGCAGGGGGCCGTCCGGGGTGCCGGTGGACTCGCCCGGCATGAGGACCGGGATGCCGGGCGGGGTCACCGTGACCATCGCCGCCGCCACCCGGTTCGCCGCGTCGGCGACGCGGACCCGTTCCGTGCCGCCCCGCACCAGCCGCTGGTAGCAGTGCTGCGGCGGGAACACCGGCTCGGGAAGCTGCTGGAACGCGGTGTCCAGCAGCTCCACCAGACGCACCGAGCGCAGCTGTTCGTGCATCTGGCGGCACAGCTCGCGCAGGGTGAGCCCGGAGTACCGGCGGGGATGCGCGGCGACCGCTTCGGGGAGCACGCGGTCCAGCGGGGCGTCGGCGTCGTACAGGGCCTTGAAGTCCATCAGGGCGTCGAGCAGGGTGCCCCACTTGCCCTTGGTGATGCCCATGGAGAACAGGATCAGCGTGGTGTAGCTGTCGGTCTTCTCGACGACGATGTTCCGGGTGGCCAGGTACGCCGTCAGCACCCGCGCCGGGATGCCCTCCTCGGCCATCTCGCCGGTCGCGGTGATGCCGGGGCAGGTGAGCGTGACCTTCACCGGGTCCAGCATGCAGTGGCCCTCGGTCAGCCCCGGGAAGCCGTGCCAGGCGGCGTCCGGCTCCAGCAGCCAGCAGGACTGCTCGGTGCGCAGCAGCTCCGGCGGGGCCTCGTCGAACGGCAGCCGCTCCCCGGTCGCAGGGTCGGTGACCTCCTCCGGCTGCCAGACGCCGAAGAACCACGGCGGACGGTCACCGGCGCTCTCGATCCGCCGGCGCAGGCGGACCATCTCCTGCCGGAAGCGGACCGCCTCCGTGACCGCCTCGTCCACGAGCCACTCGCCCTGCGGGCCGTCCATCATCGCCGTCGCCACGTCCAGGGAGGCGATCATCGGGTAGAGGGGCGAGGTGGTGCCGTGCATCATCAGGGCCTCGTTGAAGCGGTCGTGCTCCACGGGCGCCCGGGGCGCCGGCCGCACATGCACCATCGCGGACTGGGACAGCGCGGCCAGCAGCTTGTGCGTGGACTGGGTGGAGAAGACCGTCGGCCGGTCCGGGCCGGGGAAGGCGCCGTCGTCCACGGACATGCCGTACCGGCCCGCGTACAGCGGATGGAAGCGGGCGTACGCGAACCACGCCTCGTCGAAGTGCACCCGCGGTGTGCTGGCCGCCAGTGCCCGCGCGACCGGCACGGTGGCATAACTGAGTCCGTCGTAGGTGGAGTTGGTGAACACCGCGTACTGCGCCTCCCGCGACACGGCGCCCTCGGCGAGCGGGTGTGCGGCGATCCGGGCCGCGACGGAGTCCGCGGCCAGCTCGGCCGGGGGCAGCGGGCCGGCGAGACCGTAGCCGTTGCGGGTCGGGATGAGGTAGACGGGCCGGGCGCCGGAGACGACCAGGCCGTGCAGCACCGACTTGTGGCAGTTGCGGTCCACCAGGGCCAGTTCGTCGCGGGTGACGCTGAAGTGGCCCACCACGCGGTTGCAGGTGGAGTCGCCGTGCAGCACGAAGTAGGTGAGGTCCGAGCCGAAGACGCGGGCCGCGTTGCGTTCGGCCTCGCCGATCGGGCCGGTGTGCTCGAACAGCGAGCCCAGCTCCTCCACCGAGATCGACAGGTCGCTGCGCAGCAGCCGCTCACCGAAGTAGTCGTGGAAGGCGCGCCCCGCGGGGGACTTGAGGAAGGCGACGCCGCCGGAGTGGGCGGGGGTGTGCCAGGAGTACTCGTGGGCGTCGTCGAAGTGCCGCAGCGCCCGGAAGAACGGCGGCAGCACGTCCTCCCGGTAGGCGCGGGCGGCGGTGGTGATCCGGCCCGCGATGAACCCCGGCGTGTCCTCCAGCGGCCACACGTACCCGACGACCGTCTCCGCCACCCACAGCGGCAGGTCCCGTACGTCCTCGTCGGCCATGACCAGGAACACCGGCAGATCCCGGAACCGGCGGCCGATCCGGCGCAGCACGGCGGCCCCGCCCGTGGCCCCGCCGACGGCGCCGGCCGGCGCGGCCGGCGCGGCGAGCGCGGCCCCCGGCCCGTCACCCCTGACCCGTCCGCCGTCGCCGCCGGCCCGCCCGCCGTCGCCCGCGGCCCGTCCGCCGTTGCCGCCGGCCCGTCCGCCGTTGCCGCTGACCCGCACACCGCCGCCGGGCAGGTCCCAGGCGACCAGGGCCGCCGCCAGGCCCGCCTCGGTCCGCAGCACCGCGTCCGCGTCCTCCGCGGTGACCGCCCAGCGCACCGAGAAGCCGCCCGCCTCCACCGCGTCCCGGATCCTGCGCAACTGCTCCGCCTCGGCGCCCTCGGCGCGCGGATGCTCCGGTACCGCGACAAGGATCTTGCTGTCGGCCATCGAGTGCCTCGCCTTCCCGGCGGCCGCCCGGCCACCACCCCGCGAGTGTGCGCGGCGGCCCCGCCGGACGCCGGGAGGCGGACACGGCACACCACCGGGATGGCGGAAGAACCGGGTCACCGTGTCGGCCGGCGGTACGCCTGTCCGAGGTACGCCGGCGACACGGCCGCCGCGCTGACGCGCCGGGGACGGCCCGACCCGTCCGCCGGCACCTCGTACAGGTCGGCGCCGAAGTCCGCCGGCAGCGCGTACACCACCGTGCGCGCGTCCCGCCACACCGCCTGGTCGTCCACGCTCCGCGGCTCGGCGAGCGGCGTCTCCCGCAGGGTGCGCAGGTCCAGGACGTACAGCCGCCAGGGCGCGTCCCGCGGCAGCCCCTCGACCCGCTTCTTGTACGCCACCCGCGTGCCGTCCGGCGACAGCGACGGGCACTCCGCATTGCCGTGCAGCACGGTGACCGTACGGGCCCGCAGGTCGCCGCGGACCAGGTACGTCCGCCCCTTCGTCGCCAGCGTGGCGTAGAACGTGCGGTCGTCGGACCCGAACGTCACCCCCCAGAAGTTGACGTCCGGCGCCCGGTACGGCCGCCCGTCCCGGACGATCCGGAACGCCTCCAGCGACGCGGTGAGCGCACCGCTGCGGGTGTCCACGACCGCCGTGCGGGTGGAGAAGTCCGTCCCGGCGTACGAGTCGCCGCCCACGAACGCCGTCCAGGCGGCGAAACGACCGCTGGGGGAGACCCGGGCCCGGGACGGGACGCCGGGGACGCCGTAGCGGCGCACCGTGCGCAGGCGCGCGTCCAGGATCAGCGCCCGGTAGGTGTCCGAGACCGGCCCGTGCACGGCCTGGAGGCACACGCCGGTGCCCGAAGCGGCGTGGAAGCGCAGGCACCTGAGCCCGGAGGCGGTGCGCGGGGCGGTCGGGTCCGCCGCCGGGACGCTGGTCAGCTCGTCGCGGTGCGGTCCCCAGGCCATGTTGCGGAACACCAGCCGCCCGGGGTCGCGCAGCGTCACCGCCCCCGGCACGACGCGCGGGCCGCCCGCCTGCGGGCGGTCGCGGCGGTCGGCCCGCGCGGAGGCGTGCAGCACGGAGGCCAGCCCGACCGCCGCCAGCACGGCGACGGCCGAGACGAGGATCAGCACGCGGGCGCGCACGGTCACGCGGTCACCGTTCCCTTCGGCCGCAGGGTCAGGCAGAACACGGCGCACGCGGCCAGCGCGACCGCCGCCCCCGCGAGCGCCGCCCGGTCGCCCCACACCGTCCAGGCCGCGCCGAACAGCAGCGAGCAGGCGAACCTGGCCAGCGCCTGCCCGGTCTGCACGACGGCGAGACCCGAGGAGCGCAGCCGCTCCGGCACGCTGTCCGAGGCCGCCGCCATCAGCACCCCGTCGGTGGCCGCGTAGAAGCCGCCGTGCAGGGCGAGGACGAGGCACGGCAGAGCCGCGCCCCGCCACGGCGTCAGCAGCAGGGCGTAGGCGAGGAGCAGGGCCCCGTGCCCGGCCAGGAACACCGTCCGGCCGCCCGCCCGGTCCGCGAGCCGGCCCAGCGGAACCGCCAGCAGCAGGAACGCGGCGGCCGTGCCCAGCGGCAGCAGCGCGAAGAAGCGGTCGGGCACCCCGAGACGGCGCTGGAGCAGCAGGTAGACGAAGGAGTCGCTGACCGTGGCGAGGCCCAGCAGCAGCGCGCAGACGGTGATCCGGCGCAGGTCGCGGCGGCGCAGCAGCCCCACCGCGTCCCGCAGGGAGGGCCGCTGCGACGGGGCCGGCGCTCCCCGTCCGCCCGGCACGAAGAGCACCAGCACCAGCAGGCCCGCCACGGCCACGCAGAAACTGACGGTGAACACCGCGTCGTAGCCGTCCACGGTGGCCCGCAGGATCCAGAACGCCGCCAGCGGCCCGAGCAGGGCCCCGGCCGTGTCCATCGCCCGGTGCACCCCGAACGCCCGCCCGCGCGTCTCCGGCGTGCAGGACAGGGAGATCAGCGCGTCGCGCGGAGCCGTCCGCAGCCCCTTGCCCGTCCGGTCGGCGGCGAGCACCAGCCCGATCGGGGCGAGCGAGTGCGCCACCGCCAGCAGCGGCTTGCACACGGCGGAGACGCCGTACCCGATGCCGGCCACCCACTTGTGCCGCCCGCCGCCCCGGTCCGCGAGGTGGCCGCCCGCCAGCCGCACGAGCGCGGAGAAACCGTTGTAGACGCCGTCCAGCAGCCCGAACCCCAGCGGGGACAGACCCAGCCCGGACACCAGGTACAGCGGCAGCACCGCCGTCACCATCTCCGACGACACGTCGGTGACCAGACTGACCGTCCCCAGCGCGAGCACGGTCGGTGGGACCGCCGCACGGCGCCGCCCGGCAGCGGGCCGGACGGCGCCGCGGGCGGACGTGCCGGCCCGGCTGTCCGCCACGTACACCTCAGGACGCCCAGATGCCGGTGATGTCCCGGGCGGAGGCCGCGTTGCCCGCGTGCGTGGTCAGGCCCTGGGTGTCCTCCAGGGTGCGCAGCAGGTCGTAGTGGTTGTACGTGGTGGAGGAGCTGGACCCGGCGGCCACGGGCTGCCCGTAGAACACCGTGGGGATCCGGTTGCCGCTCAGCCGGTTGTCCTCGTCGAAGGTGACGACGAGCAGGCTGTTGTGGGTCTTCGCCCAACTCGCGTAACCGCCCAGGTTGTTCTTCAGCCAGGTGTCGCCGGTGGACACCGAGCAGTCGTGCATGTCGCTGCACAGGTCAGGCACCACGAACGACATGCGCGGCAGCGTCGAGTAGTCCGCCGGGAACTGCGCGAACGTCTTCGCGGTCGAGGCCGGCACGTTGCTGAAACCGAACCAGGGGTTGTGCTTGCGCGCGTACCTGCCGCTGCTGCACGTGGTGGACCCCTGGCTCGGCAGGGTCTCGTTGTAACTGGCCCAGCTCCGCCCGGCGGCGATCAGCTCGGACGCCAGGTTGGGCGCCGACGAGAAACCCGGGGTGTAGCAGCTGTCGTCGGTGACGCCCTGCGTCGAACCGGAGAACAGCGCGAAGTAGTTGGGCTGGCTCGGGTGCGTCTCGGCGTACGACTGGGTCAGATCGGCGCCCTGGGCCCTCAGCGAGTTGAGGTACGGCGCGCCGGACGAACCGATGACCTGGCCGTAGGCGTGGTTCTCGAAGACCACCACGACCACGTGGTCGGGGCTGGGCACGGCGCCCGCGGCGTGCGCGGACTGGCCGCCGAGCCCGGACCACAGCCCGGCCGCGACCGCGGCGAGGGCCGCCGCGGACGCCACGGCGGTACGGGCCCGGCGAAACGCCGAACCGACACAAGTGCCGGACACATCAACCTCCGGGTGGGGGTGGGCGGCTGGCGGTGCGGACCGAGCATGCGCCCGCCGGCGGGCCCGCGGCCCACACCGGACGGCCCCGCGGGTGAAGACCGGATGAACAGCGGGTACCCGCGCCCCATGGCGGACATCCTCATCGGCACCTGCGGCTGGACCGACCCGGCGCTGCTCAGGAGCGGCTGGTACCCACCGGGCCACCGCGACTCCGAGAAACGCCTGCGCCACTACGCGACCCGGTTCCCGGTGGTCGAGGTCGACTCCCCGTACTACGCCCTCCCGTCGGCCCGCACGACCGCCCTCTGGGCCGAACGCACGCCCCCTGGCTTCCGGTTCGACGTCAAGGCGTTCTCCCTCCTCACCGGCCACCCCACCCGGCCCGCCGCCCTCCCCGCGGACCTGCGCGGCCGGCCCCGGGACGAGGCCCTGCGCGCCGAGGTCTGGACCCGCTACGCCGAAGCGCTCGACCCGCTGCGCCGCACCGGCCGCCTGGGCGCCCTCCTCTTCCAGTACCCGCCCTCCCTGGCCCCCGGCCCGCGCGCCGAGGAGTTCGTCCGCACCGCCCGGGAACGCGCCCGCGACTGGCCGTTCGCCGTGGAGTTCCGCAACCCCGCCTGGTGGGAGACCGACCGCACGGCCGCCTTCCTCAGGGACCTGGACGCCACCGCCGTGGCCACGGACACCGTCGAGGGCGTACCGCCCGTCCCCGTCACCACCCCCCACCTCGCCCTGGTCCGCTTCCACGGCCGCAGCCCGCACTGGGGCACGGGCAGCAAGGAGGACCGCTTCCGCCACACCTACACCGAGCAGGAGCTCACCGGGTGGCTGCCCCGCATCCGCGCCCTCACCGCGGACGCCAAGGAACTGCACCTGCTCTTCAACAACTGCTGCGGCGACGCGGCCGTCACGGCGGCGCACACCCTCCAGCGCCTGCTCGCGGCGGAGGACTACTCCTCGCCCTCCGCCAGCCGGGCCAGCACCTGATGCAACGGCTCCGTCGCCCGCCGCCGGTACTCCTGCACGGCCCACCCGTTCCCGTCCGGATCCGTGAAGTACAGGAACGTGGCCCCGTCCTGCGGCGCGTACCGCACCGGCTCGCTCACCTCCAGCCCCCGCGCGGTCAACTCCTCGTAGGCGGCCCGGGCATCCGCCACGCACAACTGCAGCCCGTGGTACGTCCCCGGCCGCGGCGTCCCGGTCGGCACCCGCAGCCCCTCCGCCAGGGCGATCGAACACCCCGATCCGGGCGGCGTGAGCTGCACGATCCGCACGCCCTCCATCACCTCCCCGTCCAGATCGACGTGGAAGCCCACCTTGTCCCGGTAGAACTCCTTGGCCCGGTCCACGTCGGAGACGGGCAGCAGAACGACTTCCAGGCTCATGTCCACGAAAGGCTCCCGCAGGGGCGGGGAGCACCCGGCGCGCCCCCGGCTCATCCCCACGGTAGGCGCGCCCCTCCCACCCCGCACCCGCGCACGCCGGGACGGCCCGCGCCCGCGTACGGCGGGAAGGGGACGTGCCGGGTGGTGTCCGCCCGCAACGCCCGGCGTCCACCAGCGCAGGGCGGGATGCCGGCCGGCGGCCGGGACGGCCCCGCGCCCGCCACGGCCGGAACCGACCGGACGCCGGGACGGCCCCGCGCCCGCCACGGCCGGAACCGACCGGATGCCGGGACGGCCCGCGCCCGCGTACGGCGGGAAGGGGACGTGCCGGGTGGTGTCCGCCCGCAGCGGCCGGCGTGGACGCCGGGCGCCACGAGGGAAGCGGTCCGCCGGACCGAGGACGGACACTGCCCGGCGCGGCACCGACCCACCCCCCACCGCGGGCGCGACCGCAACCACGACACCCCCGCACAGGCCGCCGCAGGCACCACCCCCGCACCCGGCGGCGCCCCGCACCCCACACCGCACCCGCACCCCGCCCCCGCCCCCGCCCCCGCCCACAACGCCCGCACCAGAAACGCACCGCACCGCAAACGCACCGCACCGAGACGCACCCGCACCGAATCGCACCCGCACCGCAAGCGCACCGCACCGAGACGCACCCGCACCGCAAGCGCACCGCACCGAGACGCACCCGCACCGTGACGCCCGCGCCGGCGATCACCGCCCCGCCTCCGGAGGCGCCCCGCTCCGTTCCGGTTAGGCTCTGGCCAGGACGACGGAGATCCGAGGGGAGGCCACGGAGATGACGCCGGGGCGCAGGAGCAGCACGTTCACCCGCCTGCTGCGACACGGTTTCACCGACCCCGCCGCCGCCGAGCGCCTCCTGGACGGCCCCGAGCTGACCCCCGTCCGCAACGACCCGGTGCTGCTGGAGGCGCTGGGCGCCACGGCCGACCCGGACCTCGCCCTGAACGGCCTGGTGCGCCTGCTGGAGGCGCAGGACGGCCCCACCGCCCACCGCCAGCTGCTGGACACGCTCATCGCGGCGAAGCCCCTGCGCGACCGCCTCCTGGGCGTCCTCGGCGCCTCCGCCGCCCTCGCCGACCACCTGGCCCGCCACCCCACCGACTGGCAGGCACTGGTCACGTACGAACCGCAGGACCTGCACCCGGGCGTCGAGGAGTTCGAGCGGGGCCTGGCCGGGGCCGCCGACCCGGTCTCCCTGCGCGTGGCCTACCGCCGCTGCCTGCTGTCCATCGCCGCGCGGGACGTCTGCGGCACCACGGACGTGGCCCAGACGGCGGCGGAGCTCGCCGACCTGGCCACGGCCACCCTGCGCGCGGCGCTGGCGCTGGCGGAGCGCGCCGCCCCCGAGGACGCCGCGGCCTGCCGCCTCGCGGTGATCGCGATGGGCAAGTGCGGCGGCCACGAGCTGAACTACGTCTCCGACGTGGACGTGATCTTCGTGGCGGAGGCGGCCGACGGCGCCCCCGAGGACCGGGCCCTGAAGTCCGCCACCAAGCTGGCCTCCCACCTCATGCGGATCTGCTCGGAGACCACCGTGGAGGGCTCCATCTGGCCGGTGGACGCCAACCTCCGCCCCGAGGGCCGCAACGGCCCCCTGGTCCGCACCCTCAGCAGCCACCTCGCCTACTACCGGCGCTGGGCGAAGACGTGGGAGTTCCAGGCGCTGCTCAAGGCCCGCCCGGTGGCCGGCGACGCCGACCTCGGCCGGGCGTACGTCGACGCACTGGAACCGCTGGTGTGGAAGGCGGCGGAACGCGAGAACTTCGTGGCGGACGTGCAGAAGATGCGCCGCCGCGTGGTGGAGAACATCCCGGCGGCCGAGATAGACCGGGAGCTCAAGCTCGGGCCCGGCGGTCTGCGGGACGTGGAGTTCGCCGTCCAGCTCCTGCAGCTGGTGCACGGCCGCACCGACCCGAGCCTGCGCAGCGGCACCACCCTGGACGCCCTGCAGGCCCTCGCCGCCGGCGGCTACGTCGGCCGGGAGGACGCCGCCCGCCTGGACGAGGCGTACCGCTTCCTGCGCTCGATGGAGCACCGCATCCAGCTGCACCGTCTGCGCCGCACCCACCTCGTCCCGGAGGGGGAGGCGGACCAGCGCCGCCTGGGGCGCTCGCTGGGCCTGCGCACCGACCCGGTGGCGGAGCTGAACCGCGAGTGGAGGCGGCACTCCGGCGTCGTACGGCGGCTGCACGAGAAGCTGTTCTACCGCCCGCTGCTCGACGCCGTGGCCCAGCTCGCGCCCGGCGAGGCCCGGCTGCGGCCGGAGGCGGCCCGCGAACGCCTGGAGGCGCTCGGGTACGCCGACCCGGCCGCCGCCCTGCGCCATCTGGAGGCGCTGGCCTCCGGCGTGAGCCGCAAGGCGGCGATCCAGCGCACCCTGCTGCCGGTCATGCTCGGCTGGTTCGCCGACTCCGCGGACCCGGACGCCGGCCTGCTGAACTTCCGGAAGGTCTCCGACGCGCTCGGCAAGACCCCCTGGTACCTGCGGCTGCTGCGCGACGAGGGCGCGGCGGCCGAGAACCTGGCCCGCGTCCTGTCGGCGGGCCGCCTCGCGCCGGACCTGCTGATGCGCGCCCCGGAGGCGGTGGCCCTGCTCGGGGACGGCGACGGCGGCGGTCTGGCGCCGCGGCAGCGGTCCCACCTGGAGCAGGAGATCCTGGCGGCGGTCGGCCGGGCGGAGAACGCCGGGCAGGGCGTCACCGCGGCCCGCGGGGTCCGCCGCCGCGAGCTGTTCCGCACGGCCGCCGCCGACATCATCCGCTCCTACGGCACGGAGGCCAGCCCCGTCGAGGCCGACCAGGGCGCCCTGGTGGACCGGGTCGGCGCGGCCGTCTCCGACCTCACCGCGGCCACCCTGGCCGGGACGCTGCGCGCGGTCGTCCGGGACGGCTGGGGCGACACCCTGCCGACCCGGTTCGCGATCATCGGGATGGGCCGCTTCGGCGGGCACGAGCTGGGCTACGGCTCCGACGCGGACGTGCTGTTCGTGCACGAGCCGCGGGACGGCGTGGACGAGCAGGAGGCGGCCGCCGCGGCGAACAAGGTGGTCGCCGAGATGCGCCGCCTGCTGCAGCTGCCCAGCGCCGACCCGCCGCTGCTGATCGACGCCGACCTGCGCCCGGAGGGCAAGTCCGGCCCCCTGGTGCGCACCCTGAAGTCGTACGGGGCGTACTACCGCCGCTGGTCCCTGGGCTGGGAGTCGCAGGCGCTGCTGCGGGCCGAGCCGGTCGCCGGCGACGAGGACCTCGGCCGGCGCTTCACCGACCTCATCGACCCGCTGCGCTATCCGGCGCAGGGCCTCGACGACGACGCGGTCCGCGAGATCCGCCGGCTGAAGGCCCGGATGGAGTCCGAGCGGCTGCCCCGCGGCGCCGACCCGAAGCTGCACACCAAGCTCGGCCCCGGCGGCCTGTCGGACGTGGAGTGGACCGTCCAGCTGCTCCAGCTGCGCCACGCCCACCGCGAGCCGGGCCTGCGCACGACCCGGACCAGGCAGGCGCTGGCGGCCGCCCGGGAGGCCGGGCTGCTGTCCGCCGAGGACGCGGCGGTCCTGGACGAGGCGTGGGTGCTGGCCACCCGGGTGCGCAACGCGGTGATGCTGGTCCGCGGCCGGGCCGGGGACACCTTCCCGACCGCGCCCCGCGAGCTGGCCGCCGTCGGCCGCTACCTGGGGTACGGCGCCGGGCACGCGGGGGACATGCTGGACGCCTACCGCCGTACCGCCCGCCGGGCGCGCACGGTCGTGGAGGAGCTGTTCTACGCGGACTGAACGGCCGGGACGGGCTCGCGCCCGGCCGCCGGCAGCCGCCGCGGCAGCGCGTACGGCAGGGTGCCGTACCACAGCCGGGCCACCGCGAACCCGAAGCCCAGGCAGAGCGCGCCGCCCACGGCGTCCAGCCAGAAGTGGTTGGCCGTGGCGACGATCACCAGCAGGGTGGCGGCCGGGTACAGCAGGCCCAGCACCCGCGCCCACGGCACCGACGCCAGCGCGAACAGGGTCAGCCCGCACCACAGCGACCAGCCGATGTGCATCGACGGCATGGCCGCGTACTGGTTCGACATGTGCTTGAGGTCGCCGGAGGCCATCGAACCCCAGGTGTGGTGGACCGTCACCGTGTCCACGAAGGACCCGCCGCGCATCAGCCGGGGCGGCGCCAGCGGGAAGAGCCAGTAACCGGCCAGGGCCACCCCCGTGGTCGCGAACAGCGCCGTCCGGGTCGCCGCGTACCGGCCGGGATGCCAGCGGTACAGCCACACCAGGACGCCCAGCGTGATGACGAAGTGCAAGGTGGCGTAGTAGTAGTTCATGCCGACGATCAGCCAAGTCACCGAGTTCACGGCGTGGTTCAGCGACCGCTCGACGGCTATGCCGAGATCGTGCTCGGCGCGCCAGATCCAGTCCGCGTTGCGCAGCGCCTCGGCCCGCTGCTCGGGCACGGCGTTGCGGATCAGCGAGTACGTCCAGTAACTCACCGCGATCAGAAGGATCTCGAACCACAGGCGGGGCCGGCGCGGACGTCGCGGCCGGATCAGCGGGCCCGGCCCGTCCTCGCCCGTGACGGCCTGCGGAACGGCCACCTCCTCGCGACCTTCCGGCTCTGTCACGGTCGAGTCACTCATAGGCACGCAGTCTGCCAGACAAGTTTTCCTGCACCGATCATCCCCCGGTCGGGTTCACGGCGCACGTCCTGGGACGCGGGTCCTACGACGCCCGCGCGGGGTGCGGGGCGGAGGCCGTGGAGCCGCGCACCACCAGCTCCGGCATGAACACGAACTCGCTGTGCGGCGCCGGTGTCCCGCCGATCTCCTCCAGCAGCGTGCGCACCGCCGCCTGCCCCATCGCCGGGACCGGCTTGCGGATCGTGGTCAGCGGCGGATCGGTGAAGGCGATGAGCGGGGAGTCGTCGAAGCCGACCACCGACACGTCCCGGGGCACCTCCAGACCGCGCTGCCGGGCCGCCCGTATCGCGCCCAGCGCCATCATGTCGCTGGCGCAGACCACCGCCGTGCAGTCCCGTTCGATCAGCGCGGCCGCGGCCGCCTGGCCGCCCTCCAGGGTGTACAGGGAGTGCTGGATCAGCTCCGTCTCGACGGTGGCCGCGGGCAGCCCGAGCTGGTCCTGCACGGCCCGCACGAAGCCCTCGATCTTGCGCTGCACCGGCACGAACCGCTTCGGCCCCAGCGCCAGCCCGATCCGGGTGTGCCCCAGCGACACCAGATGGGTCACCGCCAGTGTCATCGCCGCCCGGTCGTCGGGGGAGATGAACGGCGCCTGCACCTTCGGCGAGAAGCCGTCCACGAGCACGTACGGCACGCCCTGCGCCCGCAGCCGGTCGTAGCGCTGCATGTCCGCGGTGGTGTCCGCGTGCAGCCCGGAGACGTAGATGATCCCGGCGACCCCGCGGTCCACGAGCATCTCGGTCAGCTCGTCCTCGGTCGACCCGCCCGGGGTCTGCGTGGCGAGCACCGGCGTGTAGCCCTGGCGGGTCAGCGCCTGGCCGATGACCTGCGCCAGGGCCGGGAAGATCGGGTTCTCCAGCTCCGGGGTGATCAGGCCCACCAGGCCCTCGCTGCGCCGGCGCAGCCGGACCGGGCGCTCGTACCCCAGCACGTCCAGCGCGGCCAGCACGGACTGGCGGGTGGTGGCGGCGACGCCCGGCTTCCCGTTCAGGACCCGGCTGACGGTCGCCTCGCTCACCCCCGCCTGCGCCGCGATGTCGGCGAGCCGTGTGGTCACGGCACCGGACTGTACCGGTCGTATGTCGCCTTGCACACCGGCCGGACGCCGGGCGCGGGCGGCCGCACGGCCCGCCGTCGATTGCTGCGTCATCGCGCTCCCTCGTCCTTCTGTGGGGCCTGGGATGGCAAGAGATTGCAGAGTCTTGCACACGGGGCCCGCTTCGCGCCGACCGGGGGCGGAACCCGGCCGCCCGCATGCCGCGAGCAGGTCGGATCGGGGTGGCGCCGACCCGCGTTGCACTTTTTTTCTGCAAGGTCTTTCGCAACTCTTGCATCGCTGTTACGTTCCCTGTCGCCCGGCCGCGGCAACGGCGCAGTCGGCAAGTCGCAGGGGCGGCCCGGACCGCCCCCTGCACCACTCGGGCTTTCACCCTCAAGGAGAACTCATGCGGCGTGGCATAGCGGCCTCCGCGTTGGCGGCGTCCCTCGCCCTGACGGCGACGGCGTGCGGCGGGAGCGGCGGCGGCAGCGGGAAGTCGGACGGCCCGGTCACCCTCACCTGGTGGGACACCTCCAACGCGACCAACGAGGCACCGGCGTACAAGGCCCTGGTCCAGCGGTTCGAGGCGGCCCACAAGGACATCAAGGTCAAGTACGTCAACGTGCCCTTCGACCAGGCGCAGAACAAGTTCGACACCGCGGCCGGCGCCAAGGGCGCCCCGGACGTCCTGCGCTCCGAGGTCGGCTGGACCCCCGCGTTCGCCAAGAAGGGCTACTTCCTGCCGCTGGACGGCACCGAGGCGCTCGCCGAGCAGGACGCGTTCGAGCCGAACCTGATCGAGCAGGCCCGGTACGAGGGCAAGACCTACGGCGTCCCGCTGGTCACCGACACCCTCGCCCTGGTCTACAACAAGGCCCTGTTCAAGAAGGCCGGCATCACCGAGGCCCCCAGGACCTGGGACGAGCTGAAGGCGGACGCCGCCAGGATCAAGGCCAGGACCGGCGCCGACGGCTACTGGGGCTCCACCCAGGCGTACTTCGCGCAGCCCTTCCTCTACGGCGAGGGCGCCGACACCGTCGACGCCGGCGCCAAGAAGATCACCGTGAAGTCGCCCGCCGCCAGGAAGGGATACGCCACCTGGCTGAGCCTCTTCTCCGGCAAGGGCCTGCACAAGGCCGACGTCACCGCCGACGCCTACGCCCACATCCAGGACGCCTTCGTCAGCGGCAAGGTCGCCGCGATCATCCAGGGCCCCTGGGAGATCACGAACATCTACCAGGGCAGCGCCTTCAAGGACAGGGCCAACCTCGGCATCGCCACCCTGCCGGCCGGCTCCACCGGCAAGGCGGGCGCCCCGACCGGCGGCCACAACCTCTCGGTCTACGCCGGCTCGGACGAGGCCCACCAGAAGGCGGCGCTGACGTTCGTCAAGTACATGACCTCGGCGAAGTCCCAGGAGACCCTCGCCCTGAAGAACTCCACCCTGCCCACCCGCTCCGACGCCTACACCGCCCGGGTCAAGGCCGACCCCGGCATCGCCGGCTACCAGGGCGTCCTGGCCGCCGCCCGGCCCCGCCCGGCGCTGCCCGAGTACAGCAGCCTGTGGGTCCCGCTCGACACCGAGCTGCCCAAGATCGCCAGCGGCAAGGAGTCGCTGGACAAGGGCCTGAGCAACGCCGAGCTGGCCATGTCCAAGCTGGTGGACGGCTTCGGCAGGTGAGCCCGGGTGGCCGCCGGACCCCGTCCCCGCGCCGCGCGGGCGGACCCGGCGGCCACCGCCCGCGCCCGGCCCGACCCCCTGAACCCTCGAAGGTGTCGCACCATGACAGTCGCCATCGACCGCGCGACCGGCAAGCGCCGCGGTGACCGCGCGCCTCGGCCCGGGACGGGCCGGCGCCTCCGGAACGGCTTGCAGAAGCACTGGTACGCCTACGCGATGATCGCCCCGGTGGTCCTCGTGCTCGGCGTCCTCGTGGGCTACCCGCTCGCCCGCGGCTTCTACCTCACCCTCACCGACGCCGACAGCCTCAACTCGGCGCGCACGATCGGCGTCCACCACATCGACGCCACCTACCGGTTCATCGGCCTGGACAACTACCGGGACATCCTGTTCGGCCCCACGGCGTACGACCGGTTCTGGTCGCACTTCCTGTGGACCGTCCTCTGGACGGCCGCCTGCGTGACCCTGCACTACACCATCGGCCTCGGCCTCGCGCTGATGCTCGCCCAGAAGCTGCGCGGCCGCACCCTCTACCGGCTGCTGCTGGTCCTGCCCTGGGCCGTGCCGACCTTCGTCACCGTCTTCTCCTGGCGGATCGTGCTCGCCGACTCCGGCGCGCTCAACCAGCTCCTCGGCGCCCTCCGCCTGCCGCAGCCGCAGTGGCTGGAGGACACCTTCTGGCAGCGGTTCGCCGCCGTCATGGTCAACACCTGGTGCGGAGTGCCGTTCATGATGCTGTCCCTGCTCGGCGGCCTGCAGTCCATCGACGCCTCGCTGTACGAGGCCGCCGAGATGGACGGCGCGAGCGCCTGGCAGCGGTTCCGGCACGTCACCCTGCCCGGCCTGCGCTCGGTCAGCTCCACCGTCGTCCTGCTCGGCGTCATCTGGACGTTCAACCAGTTCGTCATCATCTTCCTGCTGTTCGGCAGGAACTCCGCGCCCGACGCCCAGATCCTCGTCACCTGGGCGTACCAGCTGGGCTTCGGCCAGCAGCCGCGCGACTTCGCCCAGTCCGCCGCCTACGGCGTGCTGCTGCTGTCGATCCTGACCGTCTTCACCTCCTTCTACTTCCGCTGGCTGAAGCGCAATGACCAGCTCGCCGTCTGACGCCGCAGGAGCCGCCGCCATGAGCACCACGACCCTGGACACGACCGAGACCGCGCCGGCCCCGGGCCCCCCGCCCGCGCGGCGCGGCCGCCGGCGCGGCGAGCGCGGCCCGCTCGGCACCGCCCTGCTGCACGGCGGTCTCGCCGTGGCGAGCCTGATCGCCCTGGCCCCGGTCGCCTGGCTGTGCTACCTCTCCCTCGGCCCGGACAAGGAGGACTACCTGCACCCGGGCGCCATCGCGGGCAAGGCGACCTTCTCCAACTACGGCTTCGTGCTCCGGCACACCGCGTTCCTCGACTGGTTCGTCTCGACGATGATCGTGGCCCTCGGCACCACCCTCGTCGGTGTCCTGGTCGCCGCCACCACCGGCTACGCGGTCTCCCGGATGCGGTTCCCCGGCTACAAGCAGCTCATGTGGGTCCTGCTGCTCACCCAGGCGTTCCCGATCGCCGTCCTGATCGTGCCGATGTACGAGATCCTCGGCGAGCTCGGCCTCATCGACACCTACGGGGCGCTGATCGCCGTCAACTGCAGCACCGCCGTGCCGTACAGCGCCTGGCTGCTCAAGGGGTACTTCGACACCATCCCGTTCGAGATCGACGAGGCCGGCCGGGTGGACGGGCTCAGCCCGTTCGGCGCCTTCTTCCGGCTCGTCCTGCCGCTGGCCCGCCCAGGCCTGGCCGTGGCCGCGTTCTACACCTTCGTCACCGCCGTCGGCGAGGTCGCCTTCGCGACCACCTTCCTGCTCGACGACTCCAAGTACACCTTCGCCGTCGGCCTGCAGACCTTCGTCAGCGAGCACGACGCCCAGTGGAACTACATGGCCGCCACCGCGGTGCTGATCGCGATACCCGTGAGCGCGTTCTTCTACCTCGTGCAGAAGAACCTCGTCACCGGTCTCACCGCCGGCGGCACCAAGGGCTGACGCCCGCCGCGACGGACCCCCGCGCGCCCGCACACGGCCCCGTCCCGGCCCGCCGCCGTGTCCCACGCCCGCCCATCACGCCCCCGTCACGTATCAAGGACGCCATGAGCCAGCAGCACTCCGCCGCACCGGCCCGCCACCGTGCCGCCACCGTCGCCGACCGCCGCGAGTGGTGGCGGGACGCGGTCATCTACCAGGTCTATCCGCGCAGCTTCGCCGACAGCAACGGCGACGGCATGGGTGACCTGGAAGGCGTACGCTCCCGCCTGCCGTACCTGCGCGACCTCGGCGTCGACGCCGTGTGGCTGAGCCCCTTCTACGCCTCCCCGCAGGCCGACGCCGGCTACGACGTCGCCGACTACCGCGCCGTCGACCCCGTGTTCGGCTCCCTGCTGGACGCCGACGCGCTCATCCGCGACGCCCACGAGCTGGGCCTGCGCATCATCGTCGACCTCGTCCCCAACCACTCCTCCGACCAGCACGAGTGGTTCAGGCGCGCCCTCGCCGAGGGCCCCGGCTCGCCGCTGAGGGAGCGCTACCACTTCCGGCCCGGCAAGGGGAAGAACGGCGAACTCCCGCCCAACGACTGGGAGTCCATCTTCGGCGGCCCGGCCTGGACCCGGGTGACCGAGCCGGACGGCAGCCCCGGCGAGTGGTACCTGCACCTCTTCGCCCCGGAACAGCCCGACTTCAACTGGGAGCACCCGGCCGTCGGCGACGAGTTCCGCTCCATCCTGCGCTTCTGGCTGGACATGGGCGTGGACGGCTTCCGCATCGACGTCGCCCACGGCCTGGTCAAGGCGGCGGGCCTGCCCGACCTCGGCGCCCACGACCAGCTGAGACTGCTGGGCAACGATGTCATGCCGTTCTTCGACCAGGACGGCGTGCACGAGATCTACCGCCAGTGGCGCCGCATCCTCGACGAGTACCACCCCGGACCGGCGGAGCAGGGCGGTCCGCCGCAGCGCATCTTCGTGGCGGAGGCGTGGACCCCGACCGTCGAGCGCACCGCGAACTACGTCCGCCCCGACGAGCTGCACCAGGCCTTCAACTTCCAGTACCTGAGCACCGAATGGGACGCCTCCCGGCTCCGCGAGGTCATCGACCGCACCCTGGACGCCATGCGCCCGGTCGGCGCCCCCGCCACCTGGGTGCTGTCCAACCACGACGTCACCCGGCACGCCACCCGCTTCGCCAACCCGCCCGGCCTCGGCACCCAGATCCGCACCGCGGGCGACCGCGCACTGGGGCTGCGCCGCGCCCGCGCCGCCACCCTCCTCATGCTCGCGCTGCCCGGCTCGGCCTACCTCTACCAGGGCGAGGAGCTGGGCCTGCCGGACGTGGTCGACCTGCCCGACGAGGTGCGCCAGGACCCGGCGTACTTCCGCGGCGCCGGCCAGGACGGCTTCCGCGACGGCTGCCGGGTGCCGATCCCATGGACCCGCACGGGCTCCTCGTACGGCTTCGGCAGCGGCGGCAGCTGGCTCCCGCAGCCGGACGACTGGGCGGAGCTGAGCGTGGAGGCGCAGACCGGCGTGCCCGGCTCCACCCTGGAGCTGTACCGGGCCGCGCTGCGCGTGCGCCGGGCGCAGCCGGACCTGGGCGCGGGCGACGCGGTGCAGTGGCTGCGGGCGCCCGAGGGCGTCCTGGCCTTCCGGCGCGGGGCGTTCGTCTGCGTCACCAACACCACCGGGGAGCCGGTGACGACGCCTGCCTACGGGCGGGTGCTGCTCAGCAGCGGGGAGGTCGCCGAGACGGGCTCCGGGGCGACGGTGCCCGCCGACACGACCGTCTGGTGGTCCGGCGCGGTCTGACGGCACGTCGGGGAAGTTGTCGCAGAACTTCCCACCGGCCCGCTGCCATTCCCGGCAGCGGGCCTTTACCATCTGCGTCACCGCAACCTTGCTGAAATATTTCAGCAAGAGCCTTCAACGACGAAGGAACCCCCACATGGCTCGCAGAACCCTCCCTGCGGCGGCGGCGATCGCCCTCGCAGCCGCCGCCACGATTGGCATGAACCCGACGAACGCCGAGGCCGCCCCTCCCGGCGCCAAGGACGTCACCGCCGTCCTCTTCGAGTGGAACTTCTCCTCGGTCGCCAAGGAGTGCACCCGCGTCCTCGGCCCCGCCGGCTACGGCTACGTGCAGGTCTCGCCGCCCGCCGAGCACATACAGGGCCCGCAGTGGTGGACCTCCTACCAGCCCGTCAGCTACCGGATCGCCGGGCGCCTGGGCGACCGCGCCGCCTTCCGGAGCATGGTGGACACCTGCCACGCGGCCGGCGTGAAGGTCGTCGTCGACACGGTCGTCAACCACATGTCGGCGGGATCGGGCACCGGCACCGGCGGCACGTCCTACACGAAGTACGACTACCCCGGTCTGTACTCCGCGCACGACTTCGACGACTGCACCTCCCAGGTGACGAACTACGCCGACCGCTGGAACGTCCAGCACTGCGAACTCGTCGGCCTGGCCGACCTCGACACCGGCGAGGAGTACGTCCGCAAGACCGTCGCCGGGTACATGAACGACCTCCTCTCGCTCGGCGTCGACGGCTTCCGCGTCGACGGGGCCAAGCACATCGACGCCGCCGACCTGGCGAACATCAAGTCCCGGCTCACCAACCCGTCCGCGTACTGGAAGCAGGAGGTCATCTACGGCGCCGGCGAGGCCGTCCAGCCCGCCGAGTACACGGGCAACGGCGACGTCCAGGAGTTCCGCTGGGCCTACGACCTCAAGCGGGTGTTCACCAACGAGAACCTCGCCTACCTGAAGAACTACGGCGAGGGCTGGGGCTATCTGAACGGCTCGGTGGCCGGTGTCTTCGTGGACAACCACGACACCGAGCGCAACGGCTCCACCCTCAGCTACAAGAGCGGGGCCGCCTACACCCTGGCCAGTGTCTTCATGCTCGCCTGGCCCTACGGCGCGCCGGACGTCCACTCCGGCTACGAGTTCTCCGACCCCGATGCCGGCCCGCCCGGCGGCGGCTCGGTGAGCGCCTGCTGGCAGAACGGCTGGAAGTGCCAGCACGCCTGGCCGGAGATCAAGTCGATGGTCGCGTTCCGCAACGCCACCCGCGGCCAGGCGGTGACGAACTGGTGGGACGACGGCGCCGACGCCATCGCCTTCGGCCGGGGCTCCAGGGGTTTCGTGGCGATCAACCACGAGTCCTCGTCCCTGACCCGCACCTTCCAGACGTCCCTCCCGGCCGGGACGTACTGCAACGTCCAGAACAACACCCCGGTGGCCGTGGACTCCGGCGGACGGTTCACGGCCACCCTCGGCCCGGACACGGCCCTGGCGCTGTACGCCGGCAAGTCGAGCTGCTGAGCACCCGCCTGACGGAGCGTGAAACCTCTTGCCGGAGGTTTCACGCCCCTTGCTGCAAACCCCCCACCCCCGTCAGCTCCCCACCCCCCTCAGCCCCCGCGAGGAGTCATCCCTGTGACACCGAGATGGCCGGCGCCCCGCAGGCGCCGCACCCCGCACCTCGGACGGGCCGCGGCCGTCACCGCCGCCGCCCTCGCCGCCGCGCTGCTCCAGCCCCTGGCCGCCCACGCGGCCGGTCCGCCACCGCCCCCCTCGGACGCCGCGCCCGCCGCCGTGCCGGCCCGGCACGACGACACCCGCGAGCGGCACCCGCTGCCCCAGCCGGCCGGGAGCGCCGCCGCGCTGGACCTGACCACCTCCAGGGCGGTCTGGATCGACCGGGACACCCTCGCCTGGAACGGCGTCGACGGCGCCGCCTCCACCCAGCTGCTCTCCTCCCGCGACGGCTCGATCACCGTCCGGGACGGGACGCTGACCAGTGACGACGAGCGCTGGATCCGGCTGCGGAAGACCGCGCTGACCGACGCGCAGAAGGCGAAGTTCCCCCACCTGAAGGACTGCACCGCCTGGTCCGTCGACCCGCGCGACCGCAACCGGGTCCGCGAGGCGCTCAGGGGCCAGCTCGTGGCCTCGCAGCGCACCGCCGACGGCGCCGTCCTCGCGGCGACCGGCGTGCAGACCGCCGGTGTGCTGGACGACCTCCACCCCGGCGCCACCGGGGCGAGGCTCGGCCCGGTCTTCCACGACGGCAGGCCCACGCTCTCGGTCTGGGCGCCGACGGCCCGGTCCGTGCGCCTGGACCTGGACGGCGAGGCCGTGCCGATGCACCGGGACGACGCCACCGGCGTCTGGTCCGTCACCGGTCCCGCGTCCTGGAAGGGCAGGCCCTACCGGTACGTCGTGAAGGTGTGGGCGCCCAGCGTCCGCAAGCTGGTCACCAACGAGGTCACCGACCCGTACTCGGTCGCGCTCACCGCGGACTCCGGGCGCAGTCTCGTCGTGGACCTGAACGACCCGGCCCTCGCCCCGGCCGGCTGGTCCGCCCTGCGCAAGCCCGAGGCCGTGCCGCTGAGCAACGCGCAGATCCAGGAGCTGCACATCCGGGACTTCTCGGCCGAGGACCGCACCGCGAAGCACCCGGGCACCTATCTGGCCTTCACCGACAAGGACAGCGACGGCTCGAAGCACCTGCGGGCGCTGGCCGGGGCCGGGACGTCGTACGTCCACCTGCTGCCCGCGTTCGACTTCGCCACGGTCCCCGAGCGGAAGGCCGACCAGGCGGCCCCGGACTGCGACCTGGCGTCCTACCCGGCCGACTCCGACCGGCAGCAGGAGTGCGTGGCGAGGGCCGCCGCGAAGGACGCCTACAACTGGGGCTACGACCCGTACCACTACACGGTCCCGGAGGGCTCGTACGCCACCGATCCGGACGGCGCGGCCCGCACCGCCGAGTTCCGCAGGATGGTCCAGGCCCTCAACCAGGACGGCCTGCGGGTCGTCATGGACGTCGTCTACAACCACACGGCGGCCTCCGGCCAGGCCGGCACCAGCGTGCTGGACAGGATCGTGCCCGGCTACTACCAGCGGCTGCTCGCCGACGGCTCGGTGGCCGACAGCACCTGCTGCGCCGGCACCGCGCCGGAGAACGCGATGATGGGCAAGCTGGTCGTGGACTCGATCGTCACCTGGGCCGAGCAGTACAAGGTCGACGGGTTCCGCTTCGACCTGATGGGCCACCACCCGAAGGCCGGCATCCTGGCCGTCCGCAAGGCCCTGGACGCCCTGACCGTGGAGAAGAACGGCGTCGACGGGAAGAAGATCATCCTGTACGGGGAGGGCTGGAACTTCGGCGAGGTCGCGGACGGCGCCCGGTTCGTGCAGGCCACGCAGGAGAACATGGCCGGCACCGGCGTCGCCACCTTCTCCGACCGCGCCCGGGACGCGGTGCGCGGCGGCGGCCCCTTCGACGAGGACCCCGGCGTCCAGGGCTTCGCGTCCGGGCTGTACACCGACCCCAACGCGTCCACGGCCAACGGCACGCCCGAGGAGCAGAAGGCGCGCCTCCTGCACGACCAGGACCTGATCAAGGTCGGCCTGACCGGCAACCTGGCCCGGTACCGGTTCACGGACACCGGCGGCAAGGAGGTGACCGGCGCCGGGGTCGACTACAACGGCTCGCCGGCCGGATACGCGGACGCGCCCGGCGACGCCCTCGCCTACGTGGACGCGCACGACAACGAGTCCCTGTTCGACGCGCTCACCTACAAACTCCCGAAGGACACCCCCGCCTCCGACCGGGCCCGGATGCAGGTGCTGGCGATGGCCACGGCAGCCCTCTCCCAGGGGCCCTCCCTCTCCCAGGCGGGCAGCGACCTGCTCCGCTCCAAGTCCCTGGACCGCAACTCGTACGACAGCGGTGACTGGTTCAACGCCATCCACTGGAACTGCGCCGACGGCAACGGATTCGGGCGCGGGCTGCCCCTCGCGGCCGGCAACGGGTCCAAGTGGTCGTACGCCCGGCCGCTGCTCGGCGCCGTCCGGGTCGGCTGCGCGCAGATCACCGGCGCCTCCGCCGCCTACCGCGACCTGCTGCGGATCCGGACCACGGAAGAGGCGTTCTCGCTCGGTACGGCCGCGCGCGTGCAGGAGCGGCTGTCCTTCCCGCTGTCCGGGCGCGACGAGACGCCCGGTGTGATCACCATGCGGCTCGGCGACCTGGTCGTCGTCTTCAACGCCACGCCCGAGCGGCAGGAGCAGCGCGTCGCGGCGCTCGCCGGGGACCGCTACCGGCTGCACCCGGTGCAGGCGGCCGGCTCCGACGCCGTGGTGAAGACCTCCGCCTACGCGTCCGCCCCGGGCACGTTCACGGTCCCGGCGCGGACCGTGGCGGTGTTCACGCGGGCGGCGAACTAGGGTGAGGACGTTGCCGTAGAAGGGGAGTGCGCATGCCGCAGATCATCGTCGACCACTCCGACATCCTGGAGGACGCCTTCGACCGCGAGGGCTTCGCGCGGGCGCTGCACGAGGCCACCGTGGAGATCGCCGCGGCGAAGCCGGAAGGCTGCAAGACGCAGTTCCGGCCGAGCGCGTGCACGGTGTACGGGTACGAGGACCCCGGGGCGCGCGGGCACGCCGTCGTGCACGTGACGATCGGGCTCCTGCCCGGACGCGGCGACGAGACGAAGGCGAAGCTGGCGGAGACGGCCCTGGAGCTGCTGCGCAGGCATGTGGCGGACGCGGCGTTCACCCTGCACGCCTCCGCCGAGGTCCGCGACCTCGACCCGTCGTACCGGACGTTCGCCCGCTAGCGCGGGGCGCCCAGGGCGGCCAGCCGGGCGGCCAGCTCCGCGAAGGGGCCGTCGCCCGGCTCGTCCCGCGCCACCGCGCGCAGCAGCGCGGCCGTCTCCGGGTCGCGGGCCGCGCCGACCGCGGCCAGCGCCGCGAAGTCGTGCACCAGCTGGAGCTCCAGCTCGGCGCGCGGGATGCGCCGGCCGTCCAGCCAGATCAGGGCCGTCGACTCGGCGAGCGCGATCCAGGAGCGGACGACCAGTTCCAGGCGCGGGGACGCCTCGGACACACCCAGGTGCGCAAGGATCTGGCCATACGCGGCCTGCCGCACCGAGTCGATCAGCGCGTCGGCCGCCGCGGACCCGACCGCCGGACCGCCGCGCAGCAGCGCGGAGAAACCGGGCCCGTGCTCGTCCACGAAGTCGAAGAAGCGGCGCATCACGCGCAGCAGCCGGGCGCCGAGCGGACCCTCGTGCGGCTCGTCGAAACGCTCGGTGAGGTCTTCCGCGGCACGCTGCAACGCGGCCTCGTACAAGCCGAGTTTGCCGGGGAAGTAGTGGTACACCAGCGGGCGGGAGATGCCCGCCGCCGTGGCTATCTCGTCGAGGGAGACCTCGTCGGGCGGACGCCGGCTGAAGAGGTCGAGGGCCACGCCGATCAGTTGCCGCCGCCGCTCCTCGACGCCCATCCGCCGACGGCCCCCGATACCCATGCGAACACTCTACCGATCAAATCCAGCCGCAGGACCGGTGAGCGACGACGACTAGTGGAGCCCGCTGATCGTTCGTCCGTCCGCCAGTGTTCCGGACAGATCGGCCCGCGCCCCGCGACGGGCCTTCGCCGTCAGCAGCGGCCCCTCACCGGACGCGGCGATCCCGCCCGTCGCCGTGACCGACGTGACGTCCTCGCTGCCCGCCGCCAGCAGGTACCAGTGCCCGCCCGCCGACTTCCACAGCACTCCGGCCAGCACATGGGGGTCCCGCGGTCCGCAGGCCGGCACGTCCGTGCCCTTGGCGACGACCGCCCCGACCGTCCCGCCCGGCGTGCGGAACTGCGCCAGCGCGGCGGTGCCGTCGCCGCGCCAGGTCTCGGCGCGGGTGCACACCCAGGCGGCGTCCCCGCTGCCGTCGGGCAGCGGCTGCTCGGCGTAGGCCCAGGCGTTGACGCTCCGGACGCCCGCCGCGCGCCCGTTCGCCAGCGAGCAGGCGAACGGCGCCCAGGCGCGCCGGCCCGCGGCGCCGGACACCTCCCCGGCCGCACCGGGGCGGCCGGCGGTCAGGTGGGCCGGGACCAGCTCGCCGAGGTCGGTGACGAGCCGGGTGCCGCGGTGGTCGGTCAGCTGGAGCACCGTCCAGGAGGTGCAGGGGCCGGACCGCAGGGCGGGGCTGGCCAGCGGTGCGGTGACACCGCCGGTCACGGGCAGCGGGGTCGCGGCCGCGTCCGGCTTCGTCAGGTCCCGCTGGGCGGCCTTCTCCACCCAGGGGGCCATGAGGTAGCGGACGTTGCCGTCGGAGCGGCCCACCACCAGCGCGCTCGCCCCGGCGCCGCTCGCCCCGTCGGCCCGCGCCAGGTCGAGGGCCGCGCCCCGCGCGCCGTCCCGCGGCTCGGCGTACCGGGCGATGCGCAGCCCGTCGTGGAGGAGCACCACGCGGGCGTCGTCGACCTCGCCCGCGTACAGCAGCTGCGGCGGGCCCGCCGGGCCGCCGGTCTGGGTGCCGGGGGTCGCCGAGACGCGGACCGTCCTCCCCGGGCGGGCCCAGACGGCGAGGGCGCGGCGCAGCAGGGCCCGGTCGCCGGTGAGCGGGCCGCGCGCGGGCCACACCGTGAAGTCGGTGCGGGCCGAGGACCGCCAGGCGGTGGGCGCGATCCGGGTCAGCCGGCCGGGGTCGAGGGCCGCCTCGGCGGCCGGGTTCCCGGCGTAAGGGGGCGCGGCGGCGCCGTCCGGGCCCCAGCCGCCGTCCGGCAGGGTGACCAGCGCCCCGCACACCGCGAGCGCGGCGACGGCGGTGAGCACGGCCTTGGCGTGCCGGCGGCGGCGCTTCAGGTCGGTGGGCCGGGCCTGCAGCGAGCAGGGGTCGAACTCGGGGGAGGAGAGCAGCCCCGGCTGCGCGGGCACGCTGTTCGCCGAGGCCAGCGCGCCGCCCGGGTCGTCCACGCCGGCGGCGTCGAGGAGCGCGTGGACCTCCGGGTCGGGCAGGTTCTCCAGCCCGCGCAGCACGTAGGCGGCGCGGGCCGGGCCGGGGAGCGCGGCCAGCTGCTGTTCCAGGGCGAGTTCGTCGGCGCCGCCCGAGCGCGGGAACAGCCGCAGCCCCCACACCTGGGGGAGCAGCGGCGGAAGCGGGAACGCACGCGGCACCGGACGCCTGCGGGCCGCCCGCAGGGCCGCCCGCAGGACACGCTGACGCAGGTAGGCGTAGCCCGGGTCGCCCTCCCGGCCGGCGCCGTGGGCCCAGATCGCGTCCGGCCCGGTGCGCCCGCGGGGCAGGGCGCGCTGGGCGAGGGCGTGCGCGGTCAGCACCCGGCGGCGGCGGCCGAGGCCGGGAGGCAGCACCAGGTAGGCGAGCCGGACCAGCCGGGGGTAGTGCTCGACGAGCGCGGCCTCGGCCTGCCGGTCGTCGACCGGACCGGTGGCGGCGGGTGCGTGACGCGGGGCTGCATGCTGTGACTGCACGTCCGGGAGAACGAGCGAGCCGTGGGTTGGTCACCCGCCGCGGGCAGCGGTCAGGCCTCCGGCGCCGTGGGCGGCTCGGCCAGGGCGCGCGCGTAGGCGGCCATCGACCGCTGGTAGCGCGGCAGGTGCGGGGCGAGCGCGCCGAGCACGAGGGACAGGCCCTCGCGGTCACGGCCGAGACCGGACAGGCACAGGGCCAGCGTCGCCCGGACGGCGTCGTCCAACTCGTCCGAGGGAGCGTCGAGTTCGGGAGTGAGCAGCGCGACGCCCTCCGCGGCCCGGCCGGTGTTCCGCAGCGAGCTGGCAAGCTGGATGCGGGCCCGCCGCACCCGGTGGCCGTCGAGGCCCCGCGCCAGCGCCTCCCGGTACAGCGGCACCGCCTTGTCCGAGTGCCCGGTCGAGTCCCAGGCGCAGGCCTGCTCGAACGGGCCCAGCGGACTGCCGGCGGGCAGCTCGGCCACGAGGGCGTCGATCACCGCGCGGAACTCGTGCGCGCGTTCCTCGGGGTAGTCGTCGAGGGAGGCCCATGCTGCGGCCACGCGGTCTTCCCAGTCCCTGTCCACCGGCCCACCCTCGCACACGCGCGGTGGGCCGGTCACCGGATTTGAGCGCAGCGCGCGCGGGAGCCGTATCCGAAGGAGCTGGGGCATGCTGCGTTCACCAGGACCGGAGGAACAGATGAGGTTGACAGGACTGCTGCTCGGCGCCGCCGCCGTGGTCTCGCTCGCGGGCTGCGGCTCGGGCGGGGACGCCGAGGCGGTGCCGCCCACGGCGACCGGCAGCCTGGAGCACCTGGCCGCCGAGGTGAAGTGCAAGCCGGACATGCAGACGGACGCCGACGAGATCCGGCAGGCCCTGTGCCGCAACGCCGACGGCCGGTTCGTCCTCGCGACCTTCGCCACCGACCGCGGCCAGCGCGAGTGGATCAACGACGCCAAGGACTACGGCGGTCACTACCTGGTCGGCCGCAAGTGGGTCGCCGTCGGCGACGACGGCGTGGTCGAGGCGCTGCGCGGCACGCTCGGCGGGGAACTGGAGGAGGGGAGGGACCATCACGCGCACGGCGGCTGACGCCGCCGGGCACGGCGAAGGCCGGTGACGGGAGGGGGGGTCTCGTCACCGGCCTTCTGTCAGGGGCCCGTCGCAGGGGATCAGGCGCAGTTCTGACCGCGGTTGATGCAGTTGGCGATCTTGTTGGCCAGACCGTTCTTCGTGATGCTGATGAAGTCGTCGTGGTCCGTGGCCGCCTTGTGCAGCTGCTCGGGGAAGCCGTCCACCGCGTAGGCGTTCTTCACCTGGCCGTTCTCGATGGTCGGCGGGGTGATGTTGTACACCAGCCGCATCGTGAGCTGCGGGATGGCCTTGAACCCGTTCGGGCAGACGCCGCTCGCCGGGTCGGCGAAGGCGACGTGCGTACGGTGGTTGGCGCTGTCGGCGTTCTGTCCGTCCCAGCAGCTCTGGAAGGCGAACGTGCGCACCACCTTGCTGCCCTGCGGGCAGATCGGGTACTGCTGCGTCAGCTGGACCTTGTTCTCGAAGCCGGTGCAGCTCCAGTGCGCGTTGGCGTTCGCCAGGCCGTTGGTGGTGGTCTTGGCGTCACCGGTGATGATGCGCAGGAACTGCGGCATCGCGACGACCTTGCCGGCCGGGCTGCCGACGTACTTGATCTGCGCCTGGACCGGGGTAAGGATCTTGCCGACGTTGCCTTCCTTGCCGCCGCCGTCCCGGTTCTGGTCGAAGTCCTGGGTGCCGTCCTGGACGCGGACGACCGGCCAGTAGTACGACGACAGGTCGTTGCGGTTCTGGCAGCTGGTGCCGCCCTGCAGGAACGTGTCGTTGCTGGAGAAGGCGTTGACCTTCTGGTTGCCGACGTAGTCGTGCAGGTGGTGCGCGCCGTTGGCCACGCCGGGCGCCACGATCACGTTGTCGGTGTTGAAGTTCTTGTTGGCGTTGACGCCGCAGCGCGTGGTGAACGTGCCCGTCGACGCGTTGCCGGTCCTGCGCGGCTTGGCCAGGACGTTCGGCGCGACCTTGGTGATGTCGACGAAGTCGGCCGCGACCGGGCCGTTGCCGGCCTGCCCGCCGACGTTGCCCTGCTGGCCGTTCTGACCGGGCTGCTGGCCGTTCTGCCCCTGCTGCCCGCCGTTCTGCTGCTGGCCGCCGTTCTGCTGCTGACCACCGGTCTGCTGCCCGCCGGTCTGCTGGCCGCCGGCCGTGGTCTGGTTGGCGGTCTGCGTCGTGCAGGCGGCGAGCTGCTTCAGCGCGTCGTCGAACCTGCCGCCGGCCCGCTGGACGTTGATCCTGATGCGGTCGATCGTGGCCGCCCGCTTCTCCTTCAGCGGGCTGACGATCGCGTTCTGCACGAAGCTCGGGTCCTTCGCCTGCGTGCTCCTCGTGGCGGCGAGCCGGGCGTAGGCCTCGGTGATCTGCTTGTCGAGCCTGGCCAGCTCCGCCGCCACGCTCCGCCGGGCCGCGTTCGGCACGTTCGTCAGCTTCTGGCCGACGTCCGGGCAGGAGATCGTCGCGACCTGCGCGGTCGTGGCCTTCGTCTGGTTGCCTCCCCACGTCCGGTGGTCCGGCTCGTGCGCCGAGGCGTAGAAGTTCGCCCAGATCAGCCCGCCCCCACCGAGCGCTAGGGCCGCCGATGCGGCTATGGCCTTGGTGGCCAGCGGCGTGCGGCGTTTTCGTGTGTTGCGTCCCATGGAACTCCTCTGACTTCCTTGCGGGGCAGCATCGAGGCGCCCGACAGGAGTGAAGCGGCTCCCTTCCATACGGACGCCGCCCCGGAGGTGTTCACCGGTCTCGTGGAATCTTCGTGGAACCTCGTGTCGCGGTGGTCACAACGGCCTTGCAGACGACGCGGGTTCGCGGGCGTCAGCGGTCGCGGTCGAGGTGGGCGAGGACCGCCAGCACGCGCCGGTTGTCGTCGTCCGACACCTCCAGGCCCAGCTTGCCGAAGATGTTGGAGGTGTGCTTGGCGATCGCCCGCTCCGTCACCACGAGCTGCGCCGCGATGCCCGCGTTGGACCGGCCCTGCGCCATCAGCTCCAGCACCTCCCGCTCGCGCGGGGTGAGACGGTCCAGCGGCCGGTCGCCGGCCGCCCGCCGGGACAGCAGCTGCTGGATCACCTGCGGGTCCATCGCCGTGCCGCCCGCCGCCACCCGCCGCACGGCGTCCACGAACTGCTCCGCGTCGAACACCCGGTCCTTCAGCAGGTAGCCGATCCCGCCCCGGCCGTCGGCCAGCAGCTCGCGCGCGTACAGCTGCTCCACGTGCTGGGACAGGACCAGCACCGGCAGCCCGGGCCGTTCCCGGCGGGCCGCCAGCGCGCACTGCAGTCCCTCGTCGGTGTGCGTCGGCGGCAGGCGCACGTCCACCACCGCCACGTCCGGTGACGACTCGGCCAGCGCCCTGGTGAGTTCGGGACCCGACTCGACGGCGGCGGCGATCTCGAAACCGTACGCCTCCAGCATCCGCACCAGGCCGTCGCGCAGCAGGAAGAGGTCTTCGGCTAGGACAACGCGCACGGGATCTCCATGGTCACCATGGTGGGACCGCCGGCGGGGCTGCTGACGGCCAGGACTCCGTCGAATGTACCGAGCCGGCGCTCGACGCCGGCGAGCCCCGAGCCGGCCCCGACCGCCGCTCCGCCCCGGCCGTTGTCGGTGACGGTGATCCGCAGCCGGCCGTCGGCGTGGTGCACGTCGACCCAGAGCCGGTCGGCCCCGGAGTGCTTGACCGCGTTGGTGAGGACCTCGCTGACCGCGAAGTAGGCGGCCGACTCCACCGGCGCGTCCGCCCGGCCGGGCAGCTCCACGGTCACCTCCGAGGGCAGCGGCAGCCGGAGCGCCAGCGCCCGTACGGCGTCGCCGAGTCCGCGTTCGGCGAGGACCGGCGGGTGGATGCCGCGCACCAGGTCGCGCAGTTCCTCCAGGGCCTGGGCGGAGTTCCGGCGGGCCCGGGCGAGGAGCTTCTTCGCCTCGGCCGGATCCCGTTCGAGGAGCATCTCGACGGTGCCGAGGTCCATGCCCATGGCGACCAGCCGGGCCTGCGCGCCGTCGTGCAGGTCCCGCTCGATGCGGCGCAGTTCGGCGGCCGAGGTGTCGACCGCGTCCTGCCGGGTCTCGGTCAGCACCCGCACCCGCTCGGCGAGTTCGCCCCGTCCGCCGCCGAGGACCGCCCGGGTGAGCCGGAAGTGCGCGGTGAGCAGCCGGGGGGTGTAGCGGTGGGCGACCACCAGCAGGACCGCGGCGAGCGCGGCGGCGAGGAACGCGGTCGCCTGGCCGGTGACCGGCACGAAGGCGTACCAGTAGGTCTCGCCCCGGGGCGCCCACGCCCGCCACAGCCCGGCCGGCAGCATGAGCCCCTCGACCGGGTACAGCAGCAGCACGGCCGGGAGCAGCGCGGTGGCGAAACCCGCGGTCATGTCCACCAGCAGCCAGCGCACGTCCCGCCAGGACTGCGGGTCGCGGAGCACGGTGACGGTGCGCGTCCAGGGGCCCGCGCCCTCCGGCACGGGCCGGTACGCCACCGGGATCCGCACCCCGCACCACTCGGCGGCGAGCCGGCGCCGGGTCCCGGCGTAGTTCCGCAGCCCGCCGAGCATCCAGGGGACCAGGAAGAGGCCCGCGCCGACCGGGAGCAGCGCCAGGGACAGGACGGTCAGCGTGAAGCACAGCACCGTCATCGGCAGCATCACCATGGCCAGGACCAGGCCCCGTACGGCGGCCAGCACCGCCTCCCGGGTGCGGGTGCGGAAGTCGGCGCTCGGCGTGTCGGTGTTCATGGCGGCAGTCTGTCCGACCCGGCCGCCCCCGGTCACTGGGCGCACCCCCCGCATCAGGGGGTGGTGTCAGGTACACCCTCCGCCGCGGCCAGCACCCTCGCCTCCACCCGCGGGTCCAGGCCCACGGGGGGCCGGTCCGGGCGCTGCGGCGCCGTGCCGCCGATGCCGGTCAGCCACCGCCAGGTGTCCGCGACCGTCTCGGCGGCCGGCCGGCACACCAGCCCGGTCGCCAGCGCACGCGACACGTCCGCGCCGTGCGCCGCGCCGTGCATGTCCTCGCCCGGGGGCATCCACACCGGCAGCTCGGTCCACGGCGCGATCCCGGCGTCCAGGATCGTCCGCGGGTCGGTCCAGCGCAGTTCCGCGTCCGCGCCGGTCACCTCCAGGCACGCCTGGAGCAGCTCGCCCATCGTGGTGTGGCCGGGCGGGCTCACCAGGTCGTAGGGGCCGCTCAACCCCTGCTCCACTGCGCCGAGGACCCAGTCGGCGAGGTCGCGCGCGTCGACGTACTGCAGCGGCAGCTCACGCGGTCCGGGGGCCAGCACCGGGCCGCCGCGGGCGATCCGGGTCAGCCACCACGGCAGCCGTCCCACGTTCTCGTGGGGGCCGAGGATCAGGCCGGCCCGGACCAGCAGCGAGCCGGCCGCGCCGAAGGCGCCGGCGGCGGCCAGTTCGCCGCCCCGCTTGTCGCGCGCGTAGTCCGTCGCCCCGGCGGTGGCGCGGGCGCCCTCGACCAGCGCGTCCTCCGTGCCGGTGCGCGGCCAGGGCCATGTGTACACCGACCGGCTGGAGACGTACACGTACCGTCCGGCCCGGCCGCGCAGCAGCCGGGCCGCCTCGTGCACGGCACGCGGCGCACCGGACCAGGTGTCGACCACCGCGTCCCAGGCGCCGCCGTCCGCCGCGAGCGCGGCGAGGCCCCCGGGAGCGGTGCGGTCGCCGTGCAGCGTGCACGGTGCGCTAGGGGACGCCCGCGCGACCGAGGGCGCGCTCACCGGCACGCCCAGGTG